>JAWLAG010000002.1:0-310000 GCA_041395505.1 Steroidobacteraceae bacterium | reverse complement strand
TATATCGCAGGCTTCCTGGACGGTGACGGCAGTATTTTCTTCCAATTGATACGGAAGAAAGACTACCGGGCCGGGTTTCAACTCAGGACAACGATTGCTTTCTACCAGAAGACCGAGAATGAACAGATTCTCCTCTGGCTGAAAGAGCAGTTGTCCGCGGGTTACATCCGGCGACGCAAGACAGGAGTCAGTGATTACACGATCGTTGAATCAAGTGAAGTACGCAGAATCCTCGAAATGCTGCAACCGCATGTGCGCCTCAAGCAGGAGCACGTCGATTTGGCACTCGAGATTCTCGCCATGCTTCCGCTAGCGGACGATCCGGCGCAAATGCTTGCGGCGGCTCGACTGGTAGACAGGTTTCGGGATCTCAACTATTCGAAGAAGCGCACAGTGACTTCGAAGGATGTTGAGCAGATCCTGAGGCTGCGCGGATATCTTGCCCCTGTAGAGACTGATCCTTTAAGGAGAGAGTCGCCGGGACGAACGGCGGCTAAGACGCCAGTCTCCTTCGTTGCAAGCGAAGGATGAAGGTATAGTCCATGCCACCCGAAATGGTGGAATCAACATGCGTGAGACAGTTTGGTCCCTATCTTCCGTAGCCGTTGGAGATTTGAGGGTGAGCTGTCCTTAGTACGAGAGGACCGGGATGGACGCACCTCTGGTGTTCCGGTTGTCACGCCAGTGGCACTGCCGGGTAGCTATGTGCGGACGGGATAACCGCTGAAAGCATCTAAGCGGGAAGCCCCCCCCAAGACTAGATCTCCCTGGGAGCTCGACTCCCCTGAAGGGCCCAAGTAGACCACTTGGTTGATAGGCTGGGTGTGTAAGGTCAGTAATGACTTCAGCTAACCAGTACTAATTGCCCGTGAGGCTTGACCATATAACCTCAAGCAGTCTGCCGACATGCAGGCGCATGAGGATAAGATGCAGGAGCAATCACTGCATTGCGATCGCGACAACAGGCGTTATCGAAACAATTGCGAACAAACAAACTTCCGGATTGGCGGCGAGCGGGCCGGGCGCAAGCCCGGCTCGCCCGACGCGACAAGTTTCCCTGGTGGCCATAGCGGGCGGGAACCACCCGATCCCATTCCGAACTCGGAAGTGAAAACGCCCAGCGCCGATGGTAGTGTGGCCGCAAGCCATGCCAGAGTAGGACACTGCCAGGGTCCCAAAAGCGAAACCCCCGTCGGGCAACCGGCGGGGGTTTTTGTTTCCTTGGCCAAACGCACTGGAAAAGGTTGAGAGAGCGCGTATACTCCGCGCACCAACCGGGGTTGCGCGGTCAGCGCCCCCTTTGTTCGAAGTCCAACGCCGCTTCGGCGAACTCGATAAACATCCCTCGCTACTGACCCCTGCTTCGGATTCGTTCCTGGTAGTTTGCGAGTCGACCAGGAATATTTTTGATGTCATTTGAATCCCTCGGGCTCGAGCCCGAACTCGTGCGCGCAGTTTCCGCCAAGGGTTACAGCGCACCCACCGCTATCCAGCTGCAGGCCATACCGGCACTGCTGGCCGGCCGGGACGTGCTGGCGAGCGCCCAGACCGGTACCGGCAAGACCGCGAGTTTTGTGTTGCCGCTGCTGCAGACCATGGCGAATTCCGCAGGCCGGCAGCCGCGCGCGCTCGTGCTGACGCCAACACGCGAACTCGCGGCGCAGGTGGCCCAGAGCGTGCGCGACTACGGCGCGCACAAGAACCTGCGCGCCCTCGTGATCTTCGGTGGCGTGAGCGAGCGGCCGCAGATCGACGGCTTGCGCAGCGGTTGCGATATCCTCATCGCAACACCCGGCCGCCTGCTCGATCTGTGCGAGCAGGGGGTTTGCGACCTGACCCAGGTGCGTCATCTCGTGCTCGACGAAGCCGATCGCATGCTCGACATGGGCTTCATCCACCCCATCAAGCGCATCCTGCGGCTACTGCCGCCGAAGCGCCAGAACCTGATGTTCTCGGCGACCTACTCCGAGGATATCCGCGGCCTTGCGGTGCGCCTGCTCGTCAATCCGGTCGAGATCGACGTCGCACCGCGCAACACGACGGCTGAGCGCGTTGAACAGATGGCGTTCCGTGTGCCGAAGGAGCACAAGCGCCATCTGCTCGTGCATCTCATCCAGCACGGAATCGGCGACGAGGGCGCCTGGCGCCAGGTACTTGTTTTCACACGTACCAAGCATGGGGCAAATCGCCTCACCGACCAGCTGCAGGGCGCCGGCATCGCGGCCGCTGCCGTGCATGGCAACAAGAGCCAGGCGGCACGCGTGCGCGCGCTCGCGGACTTCAAGGCGAGCCGCATCACGGCGCTCGTGGCCACCGAGGTCGCATCTCGAGGCCTTGACATCAAGGAGCTGCCGCACGTGGTCAACTACGAATTGCCGAATGTGCCTGAGGATTACGTCCACCGGATCGGCCGGACGGCCCGTGCGGGCTCGACCGGCACAGCGGTATCGCTGGTCGCGCCGGACGAAGCGGGATTGTTGCGCGACATCGAGCGCAGCATGCGCCAGAGCGTACCGTTCCTTGCCACGCCGGCATTTACCATCAGCCAGTCGACGACGTCGCCGCGTCGCGAGCTGGCCGACGCGCCAGTGCGCGCGCATCCTGTGGACCGTCACCGTCGAGGACCCGCGCCCAAGCGGCATGGATCCCCGCCGCACAGGGGTCGCAGCCCGCAACAGGGAGCTCGCGCTCGTCCCGGCACGTCGCGCCATGGGCATCGCGGCGGATCGCGACGCTCGGGCGCGACCTGAGGCACCGCCGGCTCAGTCGTTACGCTGCAGCCGGCGTAGCTTGCCGTCGATCCTGGTGATTGTTGGGGCCAGGCGTGGCCAGCGCAGTGAGCGCGTCAGAGTCTCAGACCGAGCAATCCCGCCATGATGCCACCCGCCCATAGAGCGCTCGCAACGATACCGGTCCTGGACGCAGACAAATACGTACATCGGTGGAGCGATGCCTGTTGCGTACGCAAGAAGGCGGACGCGGACACGTCCAACATCAGGCTCTGCGGCCGAGCCTGTTCTATAGGACCATGCGAGCCTCAGGAATTGATACCTCATTTGAATATGGCCGGACAGAGCACGTCACCGATCATTCGACCTGCAGACCGGAGGAGGACTTGCCAAATCGCCGTAATTGTTTCGCCTGGTCCTTGACCAGCGCCTCGAGGAGCGTACGGGCGAGCCAGTCCTGATACGCCTGGGCGGTCCAGCCGCTCTCGGCAACCAGCATGCGGTATACATCGCGACTCGTGTACATCCACAAGATGCGACGCGCCTGGTCTATGTCCAGTTGCGGTCTTGCCTTGCCCTGAGCGAACAGCGCCGCTACACGAGCCTCCTGCATCGCGAAGCGCAGGGTCTCGAACTCGGCTTCGATCCTGCGCAAGGTCGGAGAGAAGGCCGAAGCTCCTCGAATGAGTCCGAGATCAGAGCTCTCGCTCTCGTAGATCGCGCGAGCGATGTTCGCAGTGAGGGCGATTTGCGCCACGGCATCATCGACTCCATCCATGACCTTGCGAGCTATGGCAAAGGGTTGGCCAAACAGACTCTCGCGCATGATTGCCTGCAAGAGGCCTTCTTTGGACTTGAACAAAGCGTAGACGGTTGGTGTCGCGACGCTGGCCCTTGCGGCGACGGCTGCAATGGTTACCCGATCGATGCCGTGGCGAGCGAATAGTGTTCTGGCCGAGGCCACGATGCGTCCACGGGTTGCCTCGGCCATCTCGGCGCGGCGCGGGGAGTGGTAGTGTGATTTCTTCGGCACTTGACGAATTGAATATAGTTAGATATATTGATTATACCATACTAGCCTCAATCGCTACGCGCAAAATGACCTACTCCAACCGCGCCGGCAATCCACGATGACCTTCCAGGCCTATCTCGACAACATCCAGGCCAAGACCGGCTTGTCGCCGAACGATTTCCGTCGTCTGGCTGCCAAGCGAGGCTTCGTTGGCAGCAACGGGCTCGTCGAAGGCATCAAGGTGAGCGACATCGTCAACTGGCTCGCCAACGATTATCGGCTCGGGCGCGGGCACGCCATGGCCATTGTCGCGCTGCTCAAAGGTCGCCCGCGTGGCCGAGCTCCGACAGTGCGCAAAACGGGCTCGTCGCGCAGTGACAAGGCGCGCTAGCCGTGGCCCACGAGCAGTCGATCGCCTTCACGCGAGCCGGTTACATCCTGACGGGACTGAGCGCGATCTTCTTCCTCATGGACGCAACGATGAAGCTCCTGCGTCTACCGGAAGTTTTGAAGACGACCGAGCAGCTCGGTTGGTCAGCGACGTCCGTCGTACCATTGGCACTCATATTGCTGGCCTGCACGCTTCTTTATCTGGTGCCGCGAACGAGCTTCCTCGGCGCTATTCTGCTATCGGCCTACCTCGGCGGCGCGGTGGCGACGCATGCGCGAATCGGCGCTCCGTTTCTGAGCCATACGCTATTTGGTGTCTACGTCGCCATCGTCATGTGGGGCGGCCTGTATCTGCGGGATGCCAGGTTGCGATGCCTGGTATAGCTGCGATGAGCGCAGCCAGGAGCTGTGCCGAGCCCCGGTCCGAATGCGAACCGCGGTGTGAGCGTGGTCACCATTGTGTCATGGTGGCAATCGTGGACGAGGCAGCAATCGCAGAGTGAGCTCATCGTCCGTCGCCCGCGCCAGACCGATGCAGAGGAACTGCGCGAGCTGAACAATATGACCTCGCCGTCGAAAAACGGATGCAGCGGCGGGGTACTGCAACATCCTTGACACACTAGCCCTGCGTAGATCCCGTTCCACGCGGGTGTCAGGGATGGCGGCGCTGTCGGAGCGCTTCGATCAGGCAACCAACGCATGACCGGTTTCCAGAACGGATTTCAAATCGCTCAGGATCCAATTCCAGCCGCCACCCGCGTGGTCGTTAAACGGACTCGTGATTGCCGACTCCATTAGCGGCATGTCGCCTGTGCCGAACTCATGGAATATTGCAAGGCGACAAAACCCGCCGGCTTTGGGTTCGATAGTCCATGTGAGTTTTGCGTAGCCCTCGGAGCGATTGGCCTCCGTGAACAGAAATCTGAATGTCTGCACGAGCTGCCGTGGCGCATCGGCTTCAAGAACTTCGCCGTCGATGATGATTTCGGGTAGTCCGATCGCCTTCATGCCGTCATTTGCTTTCGCGGTGAATCGTCCGCCCGCGCGAAGTTCGTAGTAGTGCAGGGCACGATGTCCATAACGTGCGGTCCAGTCGGGCGAGGTGATAGCGTCCCAGATCGCCTGGGCAGATGCCCGGATATAAATTTCGAAAGCTCGGGCGTTAGCGGCATTCGAGAGTGGTTTGGTCATTTTGGTTTCTCCAATCTGCGCTTGAGGTCGACCAGGTCCGATACGTGGCCTTCCATGTACTTGTCAATCCAGCGATCGTGTAGTTGGCGAATTGGTACGGCGTTCATAAAGTGAAGTTTCTCGCGGCCGTTGCGTCGCGTCGTGATCAGTCCCGCAGCCTCCAGGACGCGCAGATGTTTCATCACGCCAAAACGCGTCATTTCCAGTCGACTCTCCAATTCCAAGAGAGTCTGTCCATCGCGGCGAAACAGGGTATCGAGTAGCACTCGCCTTGATCGGTCAGCCAAAGCTTTGAATACGCGGTCGTCGTCCCGCATGGTTCAAGAATACGTGACTAAAAGGTCACCTGTCAACACGTCATTCGACGGATTCGCGGGGAGGCCAGGACCAGACCGCCGGTAGCTTCGCTGTAGAACGCCGGCAGGCTGCCTTGCGGAGCCGGGTGCTCAACGGACCCTATTGGCGATTGCCCTTGAGCCGGCGCCGGGCACCGACATGATCGTTCCGGCTAGGGAGACGCAAGCGACTTGTACGCGATCCATTCCCGCGTTGGGTTGACCCAAACCGGGCGCGGTACAAAGAATGTGCCGTGTCCTTTGCCCGTGGACAGAACTATTTCGTTGAACGCCTGCGGTTCCGGTGCGCGCTTGGCAAGCGCAGCGCAACTGCTTGCGAGCGTGTCGCTGGCCTCGATAATCGACAACACTTTTCCCGTCAGGCGTAACTGCGGCAGCTCGCTTAACCAATCACCGCAGCCGGCAAGAATCACATAGCGCACATCGGGCTGTCGCAGGAAACTCGAGATGTACAGCGTGATAGCACCGCCCTTTGAGAATCCAACGACGGTAATATTGCCGGGCGGCACGCCCGCGGCGAGTAATGTCTGGATCTGCCCGACAACGCGGCCTGCAAACTCAAACGATCCGGTGCCGGATGCCCGCTGGGCCGCGATTATCTTTGTATCGGGCCCTTGCAGCGCATCGAGTATGGCCGGGTAGTCGTATACTCCGAATTCCGGGCTTACAGGCCTGGGGCCCGCGTTCTCCAGTATGAGACCGTGCAGGTAGAAAACGTAATGCTCCGATTTGTCCGGAGCAGGTGGTGGCGACCACATCACATCTGCACTGTGAGCCACATCTGCAAGGCAGACCAACAGGGACAAAATCCAGTAAGTCTTCATGGGGGCCCTCCTTGTTACCAGGTCGTTTCGATTAGCCACCGCTGCAACCTCATGGTCCGATTGCGCTGGATAGAGTGAGTCAATCGCCACTCGGGGCAGAATTGGGTATCCCGCCGGGAGTATTGCAATTGAAAAGAAGATATTGAATTGGCTGTGCACGTCGGCAGACCGGATCAATTGTTCGGCGCGGCGGGCAGTTTGGTGAGGTCCCGGATGCCGCGTTCGGTTATCTCCGCCCGTAGCTCTTTCAGCCAGCGTAGATCGAGTCGTCGCTGCGCATGCAGGTGCTTCAGCAGGTGGTTCCCGCCCGTGCCAAGCTGCGGCGCAAATCGTTTACGAACTTCCAGCAATTCCCTGCACGCGATCTGCTGGCGCGCAACTTTGGCGTCGAGCAAATCCTGCACCGACTGCGCATCGATGAGATGCAGGAACAGCAATGGAATGTAGAGCGTATCAGCCACGGCGCCCGGCGCCAGCCATTGTTCCCGCAATAGTCCCTGGAACCTCGCCCGGCCGGCGGTCGTAATGCGATAAATCGTACGTACGCCGCCGCGGCGTACCTTCTGCCGGCGGGTGGACTCGATGAGACCCGACCGGCTGAGTTGACGCACCGCGTAATACAGCGTCCCGACATCGACATCCGTAAAGCACTCGACCATGGCATTGGTCAATCGTCGCTTGATTTCGTAAGGGTGCATCGGTTCGCGATGCAGTGCCCCCAGGATGAGTATTTCGGCTTTCAAGGGCTTTACATGCTACGTTACTTTAATTAGAGTATTATAATCATAATAACATGCCGCCACAGGCGATGCATCGGATGGAGGGGGAATCATGGGACGCGCAATAGGAGCCTGTCTTGCAGGCCTCATCGGCTGGGCGATCCTCGCCACTGTGCTGAACCTCCCGCTGCGCAGCCTGCTCGATGGCTATGCCGCAGCGGAGAAATCCCTGGACTTCACGTTACTCATGCAGTTCGCACGACTCTTGATCGGCGCTCTCGCCTCAATCGGAGCGGGCTGGGTTGCGGCGCGGGTGGCAGCGGCGGGCAGCCGCGTGCCGATCCTTGCTGGTGGCATCGTCCTTGCCGCCATGATCCCGGTGCATGCCCAGCTGTGGGCGAAGTTTCCGCTCTGGTATCACGCGTTCTTCTTGTTGACCATCGTGCCCTTCTTCTGGCTCGGTGCCCGAACAGGTCGTCGCAGCGCTTCGCCTGCTGCAGGCTGATGGTCGCTGGCGGCCGACACCGCCATGAGAAATGTCAGATCAACAGGGGAATATCGCCTTCGAGCAATTGTCGATTGATAATCGGCCGCTCGCCCGCCCGCCAGTGCTGCGCGCTGTGGACAACACGATAGCGCAGCGGTCCGCCATCCGCCGTCGGCGCGCTTTTCACTGGGCGCGGAATGCAGACGAACTCGGTCGTGACCCCCTTTGCATCGGCGGTTAGCACGCTGTACCCGTGTCCCCCCATATCGATGAACTCGAGGTGGGGCGCATTGTCGGGGTTGGTCACACGTCGCGCTGCCGCGATGTCCCCCGACCGCGCGTATTCGAGCGCACTGCGCACGCCATGCTTGAGCGTCAGGTTGATCGTCGCCTCGTACGTGCCGCCCGCACGCTCGACCGCGAACAGCTCTCGTAGTGGATGCTCCTTGAGTCCGTGCTCCATCGCTTCGGCGAGCCCCGGCGCTGAGATGGATCCTGTGATGAAAGCCACGCCAATCGGTTCGAAGGAGTCAGGTGGCAGGGCCTTCGCGGCATAGCCTGCCCAGAAGCTGTGGCGATCGCCAGAAACCGTAACGAATCCGTCAATCTCGTGGTCGCGAATGAAGTCGTAGAGCTCCGCGCGCTCCATGTACATTCCGCCGAGGTCGCCGCCACCGAAACAGGCATAGCCATTGCCGGGCCAGTTGGTCTTGGCAACACCCGCAGGCAGATTTTGCGGATCAGTGCGCATGTCGAGCGTGCCATTTGACGCACCCCAGATCTTCCAGGTCGCCTTCGACTCGGCAAGTGTGCGTTTGAACCAGGCCTTCTGTTCGCGTCCGAGTAGCGTAATCGGCGGCTCGTTCCTGCGAAAATTGGGCACGGCCTTGCCGCCGAAGGCAATGGAGTCCGGCGCATTCCCACCGGCGAACGCTTTACCGCCATCGAGCACTTTCATCGCTTCTTCTGGAAAGAAAAGCGGGAAGTCCTCCGATTGCAGGGCGTCGGCGCCAGGCTGCGAAGAGGGGTCCTCCATCGTGAAGCTGTGCATGTCCGTCAGCAGAAGATCGACGTGTCGACCGAATCGCATCGAGCGATAGGCCTTCATGCTGCTGATTGCGATGCGATTGTTCGGCTCGTCACCAAGGCCATCGGCATCCATGCGTTCGATCGGTGCCACTTGCACCCGGGGCGGTGCGAACCGATCCAGGCCGGGGCCCGACGCCTTGGTGACACGCGATGGGATGAATTCCCACCAGGCCTGGTTGGCCGCCACGCGCAATGGCTGCGCGGGTTCGGACCTGCCACTGTACTTTATCGTGCTCTGCCAGCCCTGCCATGAGAATTCGTGGTTGTCCCCGATGCAGACAAATGGAAACCAGGCGCGCGCGTTCTGTATGTCCGCATCAGCGATATGTGCGCGATACACCATGCGATAGCCGTCGACCGTTGTCGGCACGTGGAAATTCCCCACTTTGCGCCCGTCGGGTATGCGGCCGATGTCATTGACCGTGCGGTCATACCGGTGCGCAATGTCCTCAGGGTATTCGACGACCTCATAAATGAAATCACCCAGGTGAAGGACGAAATCAAGACGACGACCGGCAGGCGCGTGCTGATCCTCCCACAGCATGCGGCGCCACGCATTCTGCTTGCCCTCGTTCACGCTTTGGCAGGAAACGAACGCGAACCGGACAGGACGTGAGTCGTCGAGCGCGGGCGCAGTGATGGTGCGGCCGATGCGGCTCCCGTTCCCCTGATCGTCGATGAAGCGGTACCAGTAGACCGTTGCGGGTTTGAGATGCGCGGCTAACACCCGACACGTCCAATCCGATTCGGCCAGCACGGGCGCGCGCGCTGTTGCGACCACGTTGCGAAAATCGGCATCGAGCGCGACCTCGGCCGTCAGCACGGCGTGATCGCCCTGTGCGAACGGCCGCCGGGTCCAGAGCACGACGCTGTCAGGCTCGGGATCGCCGGACGCAACGCCTTCCGGATAAAGATCGCGGCGCTCCCGCCATTTGCGTGCGCCCCGGGCTGCTGCTGGTCTCGCCCATGCCAGGGTCGCGCCAACCGCAGCAGCATGGGCAAGGAAGTCTCGGCGGGTGTGGTGAGTCATGCGTCTTTCATTTTCACATGTTCGTGGCCCGAAATGGACGTTCACCAAGCGCCAAGCGCCTCCAAGGCAGGACTACTCCTCTGCCAAAACAGCGCGTGAATGTGCTCTCGGTTCGCCAGCAGGGACGAAATGCCGGCCCACTCCGACGTTTCGCCGGTCTTGGGTACTGTAAACCAATGCCCGCCACCGATGAGTTTGGTGGCCCACCGCGGTTGTATACACCAAGGGAGCGCGCAATCGCGCCTTTCCAAGGTTCCAAGGAGATGATCATGCAGGCCAAGTTCTTGTTTCGTATCGCTGCCGCATTGGCTTTCGCTTCAGGTGGCGGGATTGCCACAGCGCTGGCGGGCGCTCCGGATGGCGGGCTCAACCCGCTGCCCCCAGCGCTGGAAATCCGCTTTGCATTGAGCGCTGCACCGCCTGCACTTCGCGGCGCTGCTACTGTCTATGTGCTCGACGTTACCAAGGGTTATCGCGTGGCCCGGCAGGGATCCAGCGGCGTTGAATGTCTTGTCGAACGGACGGCATGGGAACATGCCGAATACCGTGACGACGTTTTCGTGCCGTTGTGTTACGACGCGGCAGGAGCGAGGACCTATCTGAAGGTCATTCGCGAAGTCGCGGAGCTTCGGGCCAACGGAAAGTCCGCGGCTGCGGTCAAGGCAGAAATAGAGCGGCGCTACCAGAGCCGGGAGTACCAGACGCCAGGGCCCGGTGTGTCCTACATGATCGCACCCATCATGCGCACCTGGATGCTTCCCGACATGAACGTACACACCATGCCCATGCCGCATGTCATGTTCTACGCACCCAATATTTCGGATCGGGATCTTGGGGCGCGCCCCGGCGTCGACATCGCCTTTCCGTTCATCTTCAAGGAAGGCATTGCCGAACAAAGCTATGTAATTCAGGTGCTTGGCGAGTCCGAGAAAGCAAACATTCTAACCACTGAGTCAGAGCTCCTTCACGATCTCTGTGATGCGCGAAGCGATCTGTGTATCTCTGCGCCGAATTGACCGTAGTTGGTTAGCGACTCGAGTCCTCCAAGCCGACCCAGGAGCAGTTAACATGAACTCAAACGACTACCGAACGACCGTGCAGATCGATGCGCCGCCCAAGGAAGTGTACGACGCCATAACGCGTGTCCGTGACTGGTGGCCCGGGCAGTTTGCGGGGGCAACTGATCGCATCGGCGAGACGTTTACTTACAAATACCGCGAACTTCACAGCAGTACGCAGCGGGTGGCCGAGCAAATCCCTGGGGAGCGTCTGGTGTGGGATGTTACCGCGTCCCAACTCAACTTCCTGAATGACAAATCCGAATGGGATGGCACGCGGATCATCTTTGACCTGCGTCAAAAGGCAAACGGCACGGAACTCAGCTTCGCCCATCGCGGTCTGACACCCGAGCTCGAGTGCTACGGCGCGTGTGCAAGTTCCTGGGAAACGCTTGTAACGCAGAGCTTGAAAAATCTGGTCGAACGAGGTGAAGGAATGACAGACTGGGATTTCCAATGAAGCCGGTGAAACAAGGTGAAGTCAAAGGCCGCGCCCGCGCGGCGACGACCGGTTCGCATGAGATTTTTCAACAGCTGGCGGAACCATTGCGTCGCGATTTGCGACTGCACTGCTATCGTATGCTCGGATCCGTGCACGAGGCGGAGGATCTCGTACAGGAAACCTATCTGCGCGCATGGCGTAGTTTCAACGACTTCGATCGCGCGACGTCGATACGTCCATGGCTTTATCGCATCGCCACCAACGCCTGTCTCAACGCGCTGCAAGCGCGCAAGCGCAGTCGACGCTATTTGCCGGATCAAGTCGGACCATCGGTATTGCCGAAGCCCCCAGGCGAGCCGGCAATGGACATTCCCTGGCTCGGACCCATTCCGAGTCACTATTTCCTGGACGTGAAAGACGAAGCACCGACGCCCGAAATGCGGTACTCAACCAATGAATCCGTGCGACTGGCCTTCATCGCTGCGATTCAGGATCTGCCAGCGCGGCAGCGCGCGATTCTCTTGTTATGCGACGTGCTCGGCTTCACGGCGAGCGAAGTGGCAGGTCTGCTGGGTTCGAGCGTTGCCTCAGTCAACAGCGGCTTGCAACGCGCGCGTGAGTCACTTGCGCG
Source organism: Steroidobacteraceae bacterium (assembly GCA_041395505.1). Taxonomy (NCBI): domain Bacteria; kingdom Pseudomonadati; phylum Pseudomonadota; class Gammaproteobacteria; order Steroidobacterales; family Steroidobacteraceae; species Steroidobacteraceae bacterium. The sequence goes on along the minus strand of JAWLAG010000002.1, from coordinate 298,042 downwards.
ACGGCATTCAAACGCGAGCGCACCTCTGGATCACGCCCGGCATGGTCAGCATGATGCGCTGCTGGCGCGCTATCTGGAGGCGTGGGAAAGTCATGACGCGGCTGGGCTTGCGGCACTCTTGAAGGAGGACGCGACCGCAATCATGCCGCCATGGCGCGAATGGTTCGCTGGACGAAAAGCGATCGTGGACTTCTTCTCGATGGCCTGGACACAGTGCAAGGGCTTGCGACTGGTGCCGATCGCCGGCAATGGGCAGGCCGGATTTGCCGCCTACCAGTACACGGGTGCAGAGAACAAGTGGGCTGCCAATGCGCTCCATTTGTTGACCTTCGATGGCGCGCAAATCTCGTCGTTGGCACTGTTCGTGGATGCCGCGCTATTCGAAATATTCGATTTGCCACTGGAAATCACTGCGGAGCCACGTCCGCTGCGTCAAGCTCATTGAGTATAATTTCGAGCTGGCGGCGAAATTGCTCCGGCTGCTCGAAGGGAATTTCATGAGCCGATTGCTCAAAGTAGATCAAGCCTTTCCGCGGCGCATCCAATTGTTCAAAGTATTGCTCGGCAATGCTTGGATCGGCGTGATGGTCGTGGCGACCTAGAAAAAAGTAGACAGGAATCGGAAGCGTGCCTGCCTGTTCGCGCAGATCGAGCGATTCCAGTTCGCGATGCATGACCTGGAGACTGATGTCATTGGCTCGGAAATAGTTCGGCAATTCCCAGGGGCGAACAAGGCCTTGCGCGATACCGGCAACCGCAATGCGCATGTGCGGCAAGGGCTTGAATTCAATGCCATGCAAGGCATCCGTTATTTTCCCGAGCTTCAATACAGCGACAGAATCCTCATACGGCGGCGGCCCGAGCTGCAGGAGCCGCGTCTCGTTACCGCGGTCGGCCAGTCGCCTCGCCTCAGCCAGATCAAAAGCGTACTCCCGGGCTCGCTGGGCTTGCGTTGCGACTTGCGGCGCTACGGCAACAACGGCCGTCGCCAATTGCCCTGGTCGCTTCGCATACAACAACGACAATGCGGCACCCCAGGAATGGCCAACCAGAATCAGTGGCCGGGATGGCCAGTGCTCACTTGCGTAGCGCAACACTGCATGCAGGTCGTCCAGGTGGCGATGAATCGTCAGCAACCGCGTGTCAGCGTTCGAATCGGACGAGCGCGCCGTGCCGCGTTGATCATAATAAATTACGAGTCCGGTGTTCTCGAGCTCACGGTGGAAGTACCGGAACAGGGGGCGTTCAGGGCCGCCCGGGCCACCATGCACCCAGACCAGGAGGGCGCGACTCGTCGGCGCACCGTGTGCCTCGAAATAGAGCAGGGGCCGTCCATCGATCGGTATGCGACCGTGCACATGCACGAGAGTGACGGCACCCGCTCCCTGAGAGAACAGCGGCACAGTGAAGAGTATTGCGGGCCGGAACCATGCGATTGCGACACGGCCGACCTTCATGAACGACGATTTCATACGAAAATCTCGCGCCATGGCCACTACATATGACTTGAGACCAGCAAACGAAGCCGATGTTCAAGCGGTCGCCGAGCTTCATGTGCGAGCATGGCAAATGGCCTACCGGGGCCTCATGCCAGAATCGTATCTTTCCTCCCTCCAGCCGCGGGACTGGGCCAAGCGCTACGACTTCTCGCCAGGCGACCGCACGAAGCCGACAACACTGGTTGCGCTCGAGGGCGAAAGAGTCCTTGGCTTTGCAACCGTATCCGCTCATGCATGTGGATGCGCGGGACGGCTGAGCGCGCTTTATGTTGATCCGGATCTCTGGGGGCAGGGATGCGGGCGCGCCTTGGTGGGGGCGGCGCGCGAGCGGTTGGTGCAACTGGGTTGCCACGAGGCCGAACTGTGGGTGGTTGTTGGAAATGAACGAGCCGAGCAATTCTATCGGCGTGACGGCTGGGTCGCGGACGGCATTGAAAAAGTCGACAAGATTCGGGGGATTGCGGTTCACCAGCGACGTTATCGACGCTCACTTTTGGAAACCGGTTCCAGATAAGACGCGAGCACCGGATGTGTCTCAACGGCGGCCACACCAGGAAGCGCAGCCACGAGTTCGCGGCATTTCGACAGTGTGCCGACATCGACCGCGTTGATCAGAACCAACAAATCGATGTCGCCGGCAAGCGCGTGGCAGGTCACCACGGCAGTCTGTCGCAGGATCTGTGGGGCCACCTGAGCACATTTGACGCCAGGCTGCAGGCGCACGGTGAGCCAGGCCCGGACGCGATCGTCCGTCGCGCTTCTCGTCACGATGGTGTAACGCTCGATCACACCGTCGCGCTCGAGGCGCCGCAGTCGCTCCTGCAGCGCGCTGCGTGAAAGACCAATAGCGAGGGACAATCGCGTCAGGGACTCGCGCGCGTTCAAGCGCAGCCGCGCGAGCAGTGCGAGATCACGTTCATCGAGGCTGCGTTGGCGCATACCTTCAAACCGGGGGTCGATTCCGACGATTTGCCGGTGGTGATGACGGTAAGGTCGCTGTCATGTTCGGCTTCTTGAGGCGCATCCGATGATTATCCGCCATATGGCGTCCGCGCGCACAATAGCGCTGCGTCTACTCCCGTTCGTGCTGGCTGGCATCAGCTGTTCCGGCTGCTACAAAGACTTTGCAGGCAGCGTGGAGGCCTGGCAGCCAAATGGTGTCTCGAGCGCGCAATTCGAGTCGCATCCTGCGTTCGACCCGCGCACAAGCGATCTGTATTTCGTGCGTAGCACACGGTCATTCGACCATTGGCGAATACTGGTCGCACCTTGCGGGCACGATGGTTGGGAGGCGCCGCGTGACCCGTCATTTGCGGGCGACGGCGTTGAAGCCGATCCATGGTTCACCCGTGACGGCTCATCCCTGTATTTCATTTCTACCCGCTCGACCGATGGAGTCGACCGCAAGGACCTCGACATATGGCGAGTCGATCGGGATCCAGCCGGCAATTGGGGTGAGCCCCGGCGCTTGCCAGTGCCAGTCAATAGCGCGCAGCAGGAGTGGTTTCCGAGGATTGCAGCCGACGGCTGGCTATATTTTGGATCGGGAAGGCCGGGCGGGCTCGGCAGGACGGATATCTGGCGCGCTCTGATCGAAAACGGTCAATGGCGCGTTGAAAATCTCGGGCCGAATATCAATTCGGCCGAGGATGAATATGAGGCTGAAATCTCGTCGGATGGGTCACGCATGATCATTATGGCGGCATCTGGTTTGTACGAGTCGCTAAAGACAAGTGATGGGTGGCAGCCGCGACGGCGACTGCCTCGCGCCGTGAATGCCGACGCCGACGAGGTGGGTCCACTGCTGTCGCCAGCCGGCAACTTGCTATTTTCCCGCAATTCCAGAGGTCCGCTATCAGGTGAACTATTTGTTTGGAGGCGCGATGCGCGGGAATCCTGGCCACCGCTCTGTCCGCGACCCACAATATGAATTTTCGCAATGAGTGGTGATTACGCCACTTCGGCAGCGACAGCCTATCTGCTGACCCGCAGAATCTTGTCCATGCTCTTGCCCTTCGCCAATTCGTCGACTAGCTTGTCGAGGTAACGAATTTCCCGCATGGTCGGCTCAATGATTTCTTCGACGCGGACGCCACAAATGACACCGGTAATTTGCGAGCGTAATGGATTCATTCGCGGTGCCTTGGAAAAAAATGTCTCAAAGTCGGTTTTTTTCTTGAGTTCGGTCTCCAATTGTTTTTGGCTATAGCCCGTCAACCACCGGATGATCTGATCGACCTCTGCTTTCGTGCGCCCTTTTCGCTCTGCTTTCGCCACGTAATGCGGGTAAACGCTCGCTACGCTTATTGTATAGACACGGTGTTTGCTCATGAAACAAGAACCAAAAGTGAAGTACGCATTGCATTTACTTTAGTTGGCGGTGAGGCGGCACGAAACGATAGTCAATTTCAAAAATGTCCATTTGTCCCGTGCTTTTCTCGCTGCGTGATCCTGAGAAGAGCAAGCGCAACGGTCGCGATGGATCGATGGCCGGGCCCAATGTGTCCGTGGACGCAGTGTTGACACTGAGCGACAGTTTGCCCTCGGCAGCGTAGCTTCCGCTTGATTCGTAAGCAACGTAAAGATTGATCTGGTCCTTCTCAAGATTCGGCGCGCGAGCGAAGACGATGGTTCGCCCGTCTGCGAGCCAGGTACCGTCAAATTCATCGGCAGTGGTATTCACGATGCCAGGTACAGGAACGGCCAGGGTGAAGCCGTCATTTTGAAGGCGCGCGGTGAATAGATCGTGCCGTCCACGGCCGCCTCGACCGTTGCTCGCGAAGAGAAGTCTCTGTCCATCGGGTGATACGACAGGCGCCCATTCATCTCCGGAGCTGTTGACGTTCGGGCCCAGATTTACGGGGTTGCCCCAACGCGTACCGTCGAAGCTGACCCTGTAGATGTCATCGCCGCCGAATCCGCCGGCGCGATTGGAGAAGAAATACAAGGCTCTGCCGTCGGGAGAAAATGCAGGGTCAAAATCATTGGCGGCGGAACAGAATGGGGCAACCGTTGGTGTGCTCCATGTGCCATCACGGCGTTTGCTCGATAACCAGATGTCCCAGCCGCCCCGACCACCCGGTCGATTCGTGCTGCCCCAAGCCGCCGAGCGCCCATCAGGGCTGATTGCAAGGCGTACCTCGGAATACGAGGATGACACTACACCGGGCAAAACCAGTGCCGCTTCGCCTTGCAATTCGACTCGCGTGCTGTCGGCGCAGCCTGTCAAACCGATCGTCGCAGCGCTTGCGCCAATGAATAGCCTGAGGTTGCCAGTGCGGCTCATTTGTGTGGTCGCTTCTTGCGAGCGGTATCCTGGATCGTACACCACGTCGCCGGGTTCGGTTGCGCTGCCGGCACTTCGATTGCCGATCCATTCATGTTGACTGGCAAGACAGGCATATCGTCACCGTGGGCAGGATTCCCAGGCTGCGACCGTACCGCACTTCAGGGCGATGCAGCTGCGCTTTGTGCTTTTCGTTCTCCGCAGGTGCGGTCAGTCGCGCGGCGATCGGACCATGACCCTGTCATCTCGATGGTCCGCGAAGGGCGACCGCCGCGCAGCGGATGGTCGTCAGCTCGATTGAGCCAGACCGACCACCCGCTGTACACCGATGCCCACGGCCGCCGTTGCCGCCCCTACAGCCCGCAACGCCGATCAGAACCTTACTGTGGCCGATGTGAAGATGAATCGTCCCAAGGCCTCGTAGGTTTGCGGATAAGTATTGCCGTTGCCGGTCGTACCGACGTTTGCACTGACTGGTGGATTCTTGTCCAACAGATTGTTGATGCCGAGCCGCACATCGATCTTGTCGCTCACGGTCCAGCTACCTGACAGATCAAAATAACTGAATGCCGGGAATTCATAGTCGATGATCGTGGGATCATTCCTGAATGTCTTGGCCGATCCGATGTAGCGCCATGACAGGGCCAGGTCGATACCGCTCCATGGCGTATTCCAGCCGATGCGCGCACGGTGTCGCCACTTGGGTGTCGGTCCGCCGTTGGTGAGATTTGCACAGGAGGACGAGAAATACCCTACGCAGTCGTAAGGAGCGACGCCGGGCCCGGGTTCAGCGATCAATTCCTGGGTACGGGTGCCCTGCAGTGACAGATTGAGCTTGCCCATGCGGCCGATACTCAACCCGTTGTAGTTGATCTGAAGGTCGACACCCTTGGTCTTGAGACTACCTATATTGATATTGAGATCCTCGACATGCCCGGTACCGACCCAGAGCTGACCCAGTTGGTTGCGTTGTATTCGGGAACAAGCCTCTGTGTCATTGTTGTTGTAACAGGCGTTCAGGGTATTTTCCGGACCGAACGTCGTGATTGTCTTGTCGATCTTGATGTCATAGTAATCCAGCGATGCAGCCAGTCCCGGCGCGAAAACAGGCGTAAAGACGATACCGAAGGACAGTGTGTCTGATTCCTCAGGTACCAGGTCGGCGTTACCACCCTGCAGGAGCTGGTACTGGCCGGCCGGGCTGGTCAGTGCATCCGATCCATACTGCGTCGCGGGTACACCCGTGGCAAGGCAGGCCGCTTGTGATGCTGTCGGACTAGGGCCACAGGGATCGCCCGCCATGTCGAAGAGGTTGAATCCCTGTGCGGTAAAGAGTTCGAGAATGTTTGCCGCACGAACGGCACGCTGGAAGCTCGCGCGGAACCGCACATCCTGCACGGGCGCCCAGTCCGCACCGATCTTGTACGTATTGGTATTGATGCCGCCACCATAGTCCGAGTAGCGATAGGCGACGTCGATACCCAGTTGCTGTGCGCCGGGATGATCCTGCACCAGCGGTATGCGGCCCTCCATGAACAATTCCTTGACATCAACCGAACCCGTCACAGGAGGCTGTGCGCCGCCGGCGCCCGCCGGGTCGCCGGTCGCGATCAGCTCGTCAGGTGCGAACTGCAGCTTGTCGCGCCGATACTCGGCACCGATGGCAACTTTGATCGATTCGGCCGCTGCCGGCAGCTTCATGCCATAGGAACCGAGGTCGCCCGTAAGGGTCGCATTGACGATATTCTGATCAATGATGGTTTGCGCCAGGGTCGGAACTTGCAGGTAGTCGAGCGCAGCGGCCGTGACACCACCAATCGCGAATATGTTGTACGGCACGCAGCTTGGATCTGTGCCGTTTACTACGGATCGGCAGGTGGGCACGCCATTGACGTCGACGACATCGAGCGCGTTTCGCAGGCGTCGGCTGGAGAAGTCATTGGTCTGGTACAAGTCCATGGTCTTGCGCGAGAACTGGACGCTTGCGTCGTAGTTCCAGCTCTCACTGATGCCACCGCGAACGCCTCCGACGGCGCGCAGCGATGTTGAATGGAAGTCGTATCGACGACCGCCACCCTCAACATTGCGACGACCGATGTAGGCCGGCGAAACGCCGTTGTACGGGACGGTCGACACCGAACCATCTGGATTGAATACGGGCCTGGCGCCTGTCAGCGCAGTCTGCGCACCGAGAGTTGCATTTATGAAGCCCTGACCATCGAATCCTGCTGGCAATCCCGCAAGAAAATCGGCTACTTCGTTCTCGGGTGTGGTTGGGTCATCGACGATGTCTGGTACCAGGTCCACGTTGCAAAGTCCGTCGACCTGAGACGCTGAGAGAAGGGGATTCGAGCAGCTGATCGTGCCCGTAACAAAGAAGTTGCCGCTCGGGGCAATCTGCGCAAGCGTCCGATTGTCGGCATACATCAATTGTGTGTATACATCGGCATGATCGCCGAGCTCGAAATGTCCCATCGCTCCGACCGTGTAGCGCGTATCAGGGCGTTGGTAGTAGTTCAACGGACCGAAGTTGTATTGGTCTCGCAGTGAGTTCCACGGGCGGAAGTCGCCGGTCGCCGGGTCGATAGAGTAGTCAAACGTCGCAAAATCCGTATAGCGTCCGGGGTAGGCCGTGCTCGAGCCACCGCAAAGGAATGATCCAGTGGGCACCCCACTGCCGGTCTTGTCGCTGACACTGCATGATGAATAGTCATAGTCCTTTTGCAGAATGGGGTCATTGCGGCGGTAGGTCGCGTAGGCGGTGATGTTGCCACGTCCGTCCGGCGTACCTACGCCCACGAGGAGCGAGCCTTCTCGGCTGTAGCCAACATTGACGTTATTTTCTGGCAGCTGGAATTGGGACGGATTGCTGACTCCACGAGAAGCGACGACTTCTCTCAGTGGAACTGCGCCGGGTCCGCCGTAGTCGTTGTGATGCTGGTAAAAGCCGTATTGACCGCTGACTTCAATGCCTTCGAAGTCCTTCTTCATGATGAAATTTACGACTCCGGCGACGGCATCGGACCCGTAGACCGCGGAAGCGCCTCCAGTCAACACTTCGACTCGCTCTACCATGCTGGTCGGGATTTCGTTCAAGTCACCAGCCGAATCGTTGGAATCCCCGTATGGCAAGCGACGACCGTCGACCAGCACCAGGGTGCGTTTGGCCTGCAGATTGCGCAGCGACACTGTCGCGGTACCGGTCGCGCCATTGGACACGGTCGCGTTCTGCATCGCGAACGCCTGCGGCAGTTGCGCGATGAGGTCCTCAACACGGGTAACACCCTGAAGCTTGACGTCCTCATCCGTCACCTGTGTCACGGGGCTGGTTGTTGTCAGATTCGGCTGTGCAATGCGCGAACCGGTCACCACGACCGTCTCAAGCGGCCCCGAGTCCTCATTCGCGGCGAGCGCTGGGGCGGTTGTGCCAGCCGCAGTCACGGCGCTCATGACAATTGCACGGCGAACCGCTCGCGCGACTACCGAGTTGATTTTCATTATGTCGTCCCTCCAGTCATCGATTGGGAAGCGTTGTTTGATATCCGAGGCAACATCGCAATGCGCCGATTTGTATGTTTGGCGCCACAGGCTTGCATCGTCACTCCGGCTTCAATGTGCGCGGAGTTGACCACATCAACGCTCAAAAACAAGAGCGAATGAACTCCGTCCCGGCCACCGGCAACTCATCCCTATGCATCGCCGCGTTGCATTCGTGGCGCTACAATCGTCGCAACGATGCCTGCCATTCGACCCATAGCTGTCCCGCCCATTCAGGCGCCTATTCTGTCGTTACGGACCTGTGTCATTGTGTCGACACTGTTCTGGACCTACGTATCGGTGACAGCGGTAGCGCGTACTTACCTGGTTCGTGATGCGTTGCACTGGAACGGCGAGCCGCCGCTCGGCGTGCTGCTGCTGACAAGCGCGTTGATCTATCCAGCGCTCCTCGTCGCCGTAAGCGTCTCATGGCGAGTTGGTTACGATTTTTCGAACTGGCGTCGCATTGTGCCGACCCATCTGGTGCTCGCGGTAGCGTTCGGCGCACTTGCGCGGCCGATCTACATCTTTGCGCGAATTGTCGCCGGACTTGATCCCGCCGTCGGAGCCTACCCGGGTCTATTCGGTCCGGACAGCAAGGCGGCATTCCAGATGTGGCTCTCAATGCTGCTTGACGACGGCATGCAGTACCTCGTATTGCAAGGTCTGCTGGCGGCATTCAGTCACTATGGGAGATTACGGCTGGAGCAGAATCAGCGGGAACGTGTGTCCGCACAATATGACCGCGCGCGACTGCAGGCATTGCGCATGCAGACGAACCCTCACTTTCTGTTCAACACATTGAGCGCAATCGCGGGATTGATTCACAGTCGACCGACTGCTGCGTCAAACATGGTGACGCGGCTTGGTGAGTTGCTACGCACTACACTCACAGACAGTGACGTCGAGCTGGTGCCATTGCACAGAGAGGTGACACTCGGTCGTGAATATCTCGAATTGCAGCGGGAAAGATTTCAGGACCGTTTGCAATACAGCCTTGATTTGCCGGCGCAGGCTCGTAATGCAGGCATTCCGCCATTGCTGTTGCAACCATTGCTCGAAAACGCGGTCGAACACGGCATACATCAGCGCGAGGGCTTCATCAACGTCGAGCTGACATGCGCATGCACCGGGGACACGATTTCCATCCGCATTTGCAATCAAGTTCAACAGCCAGAGTCGACGGATCGAGCTCGTCACACCGGCCTCGGGCTGCAGATCGTACGCGAGCGATTGGACGCTGCATTTGGAAAGTCCGCGGCAGTTACTACAGGCCGTACGCACTCGGGATGGTTTGAAGCAAGTCTGACGTTCCCGCATCACGCAATTCGAAAAAGGAGCAATCAGTGGGAAGCGCCACAGGCCAGGTGATCAAAGCGGTAATTGTTGACGATGAAGCGTCGGCGCGCCGTTGGCTGCGTACGTTATGTGACCGCGTGGACGGCCTCGAGGTGGTTGCCGAATGCGCGACGGCTCGGGAAGCCTCGCTGGCGCTTCGCAACCAGGCATCGGATGTGCTTTTTCTCGACATACGGTTGGGACCGCACACAGGATTCCAGGTTCTCAATGGACTTTCATTCGCCGCGATGCCACATGTGGTCTTTGTGACGGCACATGAACAATATGCGGTCAAGGCTTTTGATCGCGCGGCGGTCGATTATTTGCTGAAACCCGTGCGCGAAGAGCGGTTCCGCATGGCTATAGACAGAATCAAGCGTATTGTTGTGAATGGCCGGTCGGGCGTAGTCGACCCGCCGGCCCGCTGCAGTGGCGTCGGTGCGCTCGCGGACGTGACTCTTGCAGCACGTTTACCTGGTGCGTCTGGCCATGTGATTGCCGAAAGGGAAGGCTCGTTTCACGTTCTCGATCGAGGACTGATCACGGTGCTGGAGGCCGACCGGAACTACATTCTGGTCTGGTGCCGTGGCGACGAAAATCCGTATCGCATGCGCGGGACGATCTATGAGCTACATGATGCGCTGGGTGGAATGCCATTCATGCAGATCAACCGTTCAGTCATCGTCAATATGACCCATTCTGCTCGAATCGAGCGCGATGCAGACAGCCACTTCTGCTTTGTAATGCATGGCAGCGACAGGCATATTCGCGTTGGACGCTCCTATCATTCGCAGATCGCCGAGTTGATTCGCGGAAAAATAGCCTGACAGTGGTGGCGTTCGCGCTGGCGCAACCAGCCGAACTTTGGCGTCGGCGAATCCGCTTGGTCTGCAATCTCCAGCTTGCATCCTGCGCCGCAGGACGACGGTTTGGATTAGCCCTTCGCCGGGTCGGTTCGTCGGCGTCGTGTCTCTCCGTGGATGCGGAATAAGGTACGGGCAATAGTGCGGCCGGGGGCGGTGCTACCCGTTGCACGATTTCGCGAGCGATCTCCGAGAAATCGTATATCGGTTGTGCCGTCGGTTTGCCGCGCCCAACGAATCGTCTTTGATCGGGAAAGAGCGCATATCCGAGGCGTGACTTCGGCGCACATTATTGCGACCGGTATTGTACGCATTGCATACTTGGGCCCATGAGCGCCTGGCAAATTGATTCTTCACGGGGACAGTTCTGCAACTGGACTGACTCAAGTTGGGTGGCGCTGGTCGGTTTCACGTTTGCATGTTTGGCAACCCATGCGCATGCGGAGCCCGCGAGCCCTGGTGTGCGCGGTTCGCTGGCCCAACCATTGGTCGTAGGCGAGCAGTTCGATGTGGAATCCGACATTCTCCACGAACGACGTCATATCAACGTGTACTCACCGCAGAGCGGCATCGCATCGGCGCCGCGGTCGCTGCCCGTCCTGTATATGCCAGACGGCGGCCTGGAGGAAGACTTCCTGCATGTCGCTGGCCTGGTACAGGTGCTGGTGGGCAACGGCAGTATGCGACCATTCCTGCTCGTCGGTATCGAGAACACGCAGCGTCGTCGCGACCTGACGGGGCCTACATTGGTCGCGTCAGATCGTGCGATTGCCCCACAGGTCGGCGGATCACAAGCGTTTCGCGATTTCATCCGCCGCGAATTGAAGCCCGAGATCGGTCGCCGCTACGCTGTGACCGGCGAGTCGGCTGTCATGGGGGAGTCGCTCGCCGGTCTTTTCGTGATCGAGACGCTGATCGTCGAACCCGATCTCTTCGACGCCTACCTGGCCTTCGATCCGAGTCTTTGGTGGAACAATCAGCACTGGCTTACGAGCAAACTACCGCTGCCCGTCGACCGCAGCAAGCTTGCACACAAACTGCTCTATCTGGGGGCGAGCGGCGAAGCCGAGCCACCGGGTGCTACCACGAAATTCTGTTCACGATGGCGAGATCAAGCACCCGAATATCGGCGCTGTGTCAGTGAGGACTTCAATGAAGAGCGGCACGCGACGATCTATCATCCGGCGGCATTGCGTGGGCTGCGTATGATCCTGGGACCCGGCTGACAGCGTACTTGCGGGCGGTCTCAATCGACGCCGCTCCTGGCAACGACGGCAAAATGTTGGACCTGGGGCTCGAATTCGAGCAGGAAGCCGTTGTCCTCGGGATAGTATTTTGCTTTGAGCAAATCATCGCCTGCGAACGAACGGATCGAATTCTCTGATGCCCAGAACGTCATCGTCATGAAATGGGCGACTTCGCCGTCGTCCCGCCTGAGAATTGCGACGCTCAAATTACCAGGCACGGATTGGTAGTCCGGAATTGCGCGATTTTTCAAGAAGGCCTCGTAGTTGTCCGCCTTGTTCTTGTGTGTGCGGCCATGCCAAATGCGACAAATCATTTGCCTAGCTCCAATATTTCGCGTTGTGCTTGCGTCAGGTTCTGGATATCAGGCGGCGCAATCAGACTCAGCTGGCACAGTATCGCCGACGGAATGGTAGCGCATCGATAGGCAATGGGTAAGCGAGCCAATCAAGTTTGCATGCAGGACTCGCGTGCAGGTGCCTCTCTTCGGCAGGTCGTCGCGCAGATCTGGCGTATAGCCCGTCTGGCGCTCAACGGCGCTTATTGAGGTCGGAGAGCAGATTGCCGAAACGATGGATTTCGGCGGCCGTATTGTAGTGCACCAGTGATGCGCGTACCGCCCCGCTTTCAACCGGCAGATTTAATCGACGCATCAAGCGCGGGCTGTACATGTGACCATCCCGAACGGCGAATCCGGCCGCGGCCATCGCGAGCGTAACCTCCGCCGGTGCCGAACCTTCCAGGTTGAAGCAAAAAGTCGGCACCCGCGCTGCGACCTGCGATGGATCAGCGATGCCGTAGATACGCGCCTTGCAGTCCTGCAGGACGCCTTGCATCTCGTGCGACAATGACTGCTCGTAGGCGACAATAGCGTCCATCGCGCGGGTGAGATCGTCGCGAAGTGATGATGACTTCGGCGACGCGCCCGGACCTGCCAGGAAACGCCCGAGTCGCGCCAGGTAGTGCACCGCGGCGTCCATGCCTGCGACATTCTCATACACAATAGTGCCCGCCTCGATCTTGTCCGGAGGCTCGTCGGGAATGAAATCCTCGCGAAATGTTGGTAGTCGGCGCAGTGCTTCGTAGCGGCCCCAGAGAAACCCCATGTGTGGCGCGAAAATCTTATAGCCCGAGCAGACGAGGTAATCGCAATCGAAGGATTGCACATCGATGCGGCCGTGTGGACCGAAATGCACGCAATCGAGAAAGATCTCGCCGCCCGCCGAGTGCACCACATCGGCGGCGGAACGCACATCGGTGAGAGAACCGAGAGAATTTGCAGCGACGCCGCATGCGAGCAGGCGCGTGCGCTTCGACAGTAACGGCGCCAGATCTGCGGCATGCAGGCAGCCGTCGTCACGTACCTTCCACCACTTGAATTTCGCGCCGAGCGGTGCGAGCGCAAGCCAGGTCGCGATATTGGCTTCGTGATCGAGATCCGTCACGATGAATTCATCGCGTCCGCCATGACTAAAGCCGAGTTCCTGACCGATCGCGAGACTCACCTGGCGGATGAAGGACGTTGCATTCATGCCGAATGCAATTTCCTTGGGGGAGCGCGCGTTTACGAGTGCAGCGACGCTCACTCGCGCGCGCGCGACCATTTCGTCCACTGCAAGACTCTGTGCATAACGACCTCCGCGTTGCACCATCCGCTCGAGCAGGTGTGCGTGAATGGCGTCGAAGACGTCCCGCGGAACCTGGGCGCCGGCGGCATTGTCAAAGAATGCAAAGTTGCCGGCATGGGCAATCGCCGGAAATTCCTCGCGCAGGCGCATCACAGGAAATTCGGTTGCCGCCGTCGCCACCGCGGGGGTATCGGCAGGGGAAGTCATCGGGCGGTCGCCTGTGCGGAGTTCATGGCGTTGCGCAACCATCGCCCGAGGGTCGGTCGGACGCAAGTGGGCTTTTGGGGCGTGCGCCCTAGTCCTGCGCGCACCGGGTGGCGCTGGTGGAAGGCGACCGACGATCAGCGTTGCGCCGGTGCAATGACGGTTTGCCAAGCTGCCCGGATTGCCCCGAGCGTCGAGTGCGGACAGCGACCCCAATTCGGAAGATAATACGACCATCGTGGCGACCCGCAGCACTCAAACGCGCATCGTCGATGCCGCGCTCGAACTTTTCAACGAGTTTGGCACGGCGGCGGTTTCGACCAATCGAATCGCCGACCATTGCGGTATCAGCAAGGGAAATCTGCATTATCACTTCGCAACCAAGCAGGAAATCATACGATTCCTCTGGCAGCATGCAGTCGACGAGATGGATGCCGGTTGGTATGGCGACCATCTCGCGCCGACCCTCGAGCACATGGCGGCCATGTTCGTGCGACAGCTGCAGCTGATCCTGAAGTACCGCTTCTTCTATCGCGAGATGGCGAGCCTGTTGAGGCGCGACAAGGTGCTACGCCAGCGATTTGCGGCCAACCGCCTGCGGCGCATCCAGGAAATCGAGCGCTTCTTTCGCGCGCTGGCCGCGCGAGGTCATCTTCGCCTGCCGCCCGACGACCGGCACCTGCGCTCGATCATCGACATCACCTGGATCCTGTCCGAGAATTGGCTCAACTACCTTGAATTCCACGATCGGGAGGTTTCTACTGAATCAATCAGCGCGGGTTACAACGAAATACTGGAAGTCCTGCAGCCGTATCTGGCTGCCGACCCGGTCGAAATTACCGAGAGGTCGTATCCAACGATCGAGCGCCTGACAATGCGAGCGCGCGGCGCAGACTGATCAGCGCGGCCGCCTGAGGACACCGTCGTCGGCGCGCTTCAACGCTTCCTCGTACTCCGGGAGTGGCGCACCCGGCGACTCGTCGATGGTCACACCGTTTGGCCAGTTTTTCGGCACGATGGCGATGAAACGGGCGAATCCGCCCGTACCGCCCTCCGGTTTTGCAAAGCCAATGGACACTAGCGCGCCGGCTTCGGGCACCAGGTCCAGATTGGCAACGCCTTCGGCCTGCGTGTAGTTGTGCTTCAGGAGCCAGGTCTCGGCCACGAAGTCCGATGTCATATCCGTATCGAGCGGCTCATGGCCATGGAAGAGGATTTTCCGCTGGAGATGCAGGAACTTCAGCGCTTCGACGCTGACGCCGGGAAAGGGTCGCGCTGTAAAGCGCTTCGGATCGCTCCAGCGTCGCGACCAGTCCGTGCGAAACATTACGACTGAGCCTTTCGGAATGCGGCCGTGCTTTCGTTCCCAGTCGATCACGTCCTGTACGGTCGCAACGTATCCAGGATCACGAATCACTTTTTGGGCGAGATTGACAACAACGAGCGGCCGCACTGCGAATGTTGGCGGCAGGTCGCTGATCGTCGCGCCATGCGAGTTCATGTGCGCAGGCGGATCGAGCTGTGTGGCGACCTGATCGGTTGGAAACCTGTAACTAGTGATCCCGGCGCCGAGCGTCTCGTAGGTGAAAGGGTCGCCGGCATCGATAACGCCGGGTATCGTGACGGACGCACGCGCCGGGCCGACTTCCATCTGACCGAAACCGACACCCACCGGTTGTCCCGGAGCAAATGCATGTGTCAGATCGACGTAGCGCGCCACGGCAAGAGTAGAGCGATACATCCGCCAAAGCGACAGGTCGTCCTGATCCGCGGCCCGGCCGACGAGCGGGAGCAGGATTCCCAGCAAAACCGAGCAGAAAATCAACCCTGTCGATCGCATGCGCTCGATGCTAGCACCGGCGGGGTGCCAGGAGGGAAGGCGCAGTCGTTGCTGCAATACAACGTCCGCAAAATTAGGGCGCGCAGGCTAAAGTTACCCTGTACAAGCGGACTACGGTTAAATGAGAGTAATGACAATGACCCGATTGGTCACGACTGGTATTCGGTCGCTCGTCGCGCTTGCGCCACGCAGGTATTGCGTCGCCGCCGTGTTCCTCGTGGGCGAGCGTGGATCGACCGGGCGCAGCGGCGGACACAGGCAACCGATCGCTGGCGGTCACGTCAAGAGGCGCATGAAGCCATGAATGCGCAGGTCAAGCCCGAAATCGCGCGGCTGAAGCCCTACCTGGCCGAAGTCGAGGCCGGCAAAGCCTATTTCTGGTGCGCCTGCGGGCGCTCGAAAAAGCAGCCCTACTGCGACGGTTCTCACAGGGGTACCGGTCTTGAACCACGAAAGTTTGTTGCAGCTGTGTCAGAAGAAGTCCTGCTCTGCGCCTGCAAGCAGACCGGCACCGCGCCTTTCTGCGACGGCGCACATACCAATCTTCCTGGTGGCTCGCCGCTCGACGATCCGAATTCCCCCGCGAACCGTGCGGTGGGTTACAGCAAGGAGATAGTAGGCGCGCGGACGATCCTGAACGGCGGCTGCTACGTATTCTCACCGGCTCACGCAAAGTTCGCGGTACGCGGGTCGCTCAGTTATTGCGACGTCGTGTCGGGCGGGTTCGGCGCGACCTACCAGTCACAGATACTGCTGCGCGTGACGGGCGATGCGTCGCCGATCATGACGTTTGGCGATTGCCATACGGCGCTGTTCGTCTCGAAGGGCTCTGGCAGCTTGAGCATTTCCGGTCGACGCTTTGCCTTGCAGTGCATGGACGGTGCCTATATCCGACCATTCGAGTCGTTCGAACTTGCGCCCGCTGCGGGCTCGACCCTCGAAGTATTTGCATCGGCTTGCCCACGAGGTGCCATCACCTGGGTCGATACGATGAGGCATGACTTTGACAACAGGTTTCCGGAGCGCATCGTGTCCGTCGACGAGGAACATCGCACGGCCATGGGTCCGCGCTGGTTCCAGATTCTCGTTGACAAGCGCATCGGGTCTGACGTTATCACTCAGTTCATCGGCCACATTCCTGAATCCAAGGCGGCACCGCACCGTCATCTCTACGAGGAAGCAATCATTGTTCACTCTGGCGCAGGCTGCATGTGGACTGAGGACCGGAAATCCGACGTACGGGCGGGCGATGTGATTTTCCTGCCCCGCAAACAAAAGCATTCGCTACAGGCAACGACGCTGGCCGGGATGAACGTCGTTGGCGTGATCTATCCGGGGGACAACCCCAGCATCAATTACTGACACAAAAGGGGATCGAAACGTGACCCAAGAATACAGTACAAATCTGCGCCTGATAGTGGCCCTGGTACCGTTCTCGTTCGCGCTTGCGGTCCGAACTGTACCGGCGATTGCGGCGAACTCATCTTCCGGCAGTGAAGTGCTGCAGGAAGTTGTCGTGACGGCTTCGAAGCGCGGTGAGCAGTCGACACAGGACATTCCCGGCGCCATCCAGGCGATTTCCGGCGATACGCTCGCAAAAATTGGCGCCGCCGAGTTCGTAGATTACGCTACGCGCGTACCGAGTCTTACGTTCAACGACCTCGGTCCGGGCGACAAACAGTATGTCATTCGCGGCATCACGTCGACCGGCCCGGCCACGGTCGGCGTATATTACGACGAGGCTGTGATCACGGCCTCGAATGCAAATGATGGAGGAGGCCGTAATGCGGACATCCGGCTTTTCGACCTCGACCGCATCGAAGTTCTGAAAGGCCCGCAGGGCACGCTCTACGGCGCAAGCTCGATGAGCGGCACGATCCGTTACATTACCAAGCAGCCCGATCTCGCCCGATTCGGTGGCTATGTCAATGCGGAGGCATCCACGACCGCCAATGGCGGGTCCAATCTCGGCGTCAACGGGGCGCTCAACCTGCCAATCATCACCGACAAGCTCGCGGTTCGGTTCACAGGTTGGGATGTCGACAACAGCGGGTTCATCGACGCCGTGCGCATACCATCCGGCCCGATCGAAAACGCCAATACCGAGCGAACGAGAGGCGCCCGCGTGACGCTGCGTTGGCAGGCGACAGACAAGCTTGCGCTATCCGCCACGACGACCAGCCAGTCGTTACATGCCGGCGGCTCCGCGCGATTTACGCCACCTGGCGTGCAATCCTTCGGTGACGCTGGCGCCGGTTTTCCATCGATCCCGGGAGGTGATCTCGTCAATACCGACCTTACCCAAAGTCCATGGGATGAGACGATCGACATTTATGGGCTTACGGCGGAGTACGCGGGTGATCTGGGAACGCTTACGGCGACAACGAACTATTTCGATCGCGATATCAGCTTCGTCTTTGACTCCTCGCCGATCCTGTTCTTCTTCGGCGTGCCGATACCCGGCATTACACTCGAGCCGCAGGCGCGACGGATCACAGCGAGCGAATTGCGCTACGCATCCAAATTGTCGGGGCCCATCAACTTCGTCGTCGGCGCGTTTTCACAGAATGAGCACAGCGATTTTCGCGTTGAAGTCGTCAAGATCAACGCTTTCGGGAATCCCGCCGGGCCCTTCAGCCGGCTCGACAGCGACGATGCGCTGCAAAACCCCAGCGGCAATACCTTCTTCGGCCGTATCGACAATGACCAGTTGAAGCAATTCGCAGGCTTTGGCGAGGTCACCTGGACGATCAACGAGCAATGGTCGTTGCTTGCTGGCCTGCGGTACTTTCACTCTTCGTTGGACAGCCAGAATGAGACCACCCATCCGTTCGGCGGCTTCGGCAACCAGATACCTGTTGGTGTACAGACCAATTCGGCAAGCGGCAACAAAACGACGTTCAAGGCCAACCTTTCATACAAATATGGCGCGCAAGGACTGCTGTACGCGACGGTCGCTCAGGGCTTTCGAGTCGGCGGTACCAACGCGGCGGATCTACCTTTTGCGAGCGGTATTCCGCCGAGCTTCGCTCCCGATCTCCTGACAAATTACGAGATCGGCGCGAAGAATGAATTTCTCGACCGCCGGCTGCGCTTGAACGGCGCGATTTACCAAATCAACTGGAAAGACATCCAGGTGCAGGCCCTCGACAATACACAGGCGTTCTTCTTCACAACGAACGGCGGCAAGGCGCGCGTGCGCGGCGCCGAGCTTGAGGCCGAGGCGCTCCTCGGGTCCGGTTTTGAGTTCGCTATCGGCGGTTCTTATATCGATGCCGTGATCACCGAGCTGCCACAGCTGTCAAGCGGCAGCAATGCGAGTCTGGGAAATGTCGGTGACCGCCTGCCCAAGGTTCCGCGCATTCAGTACAACGCGGCGTTGAGCTGGGGAACTCCAGTCGGCAGCAGTGCGAAGCTCGACCTGCGGGCCGATGTCGCGCACCGCGGATCAGCGCAATCCCAGTTCAATAACGCCAATGGTTTCGACCAGACTTTGCACGCCTATACGCTAGCGAACTTCAGGGCCAACTTGAGTTGGAACCAGTGGACGGCGAGTCTCTTTGCGCGGAATCTCTTCGACGAGCGTGCCGAAATCGACGCGATCGCCTCGGCGCAAGATCCTCTTGCCCATATTACGGCGCGGCCGCGCACGGTCGGTGTTGCCGTAACGAGAACGTTTTGAGTTGTGGTGGGAGGGCCTGGTAACCCTTTCAATGCGCGCTGTCATCGGCGAAGTGCCGCACGCCGCAATCGAGGCCGCGCGCCGGCGACTCGGTGGCTTGGCGCTTGGAACCAGGCTACTTGAGCTTGCGGTACCGGGTAGCGATTGCAATATTGCGATCAAGCTCGAGAATGAGCAGCCTGCGGGATCTTTCAAATTGCGTCCGGTCGCCAACTCGTTACTGTCGAAGGAGCGCGATACGCTGGCGTCGGGCGTCCATACCCTGAGTTCCGGAAACAGCGCAGTGGCATTGGCCTGGATGGCTGCGCGGCTCGGTATACCCGCAACAGCGATCGTCCCCGGCAATGCGCCACCACACAAGCTTCGGCAGCTCCGGGAGCTCGGCGCCCACATAGTGACGATGCATTTCGATGACTGGTGGCAAGCGATCCTGGCGGGAGCTGCGCCGGGAGTGCAAGGACTCCTTGTCGATGCCGCCCGCGACGCGGCAGCACTCGCGGCGAACGGCACTATTGGTCTTGAGATAGTCGAGTCAATGGACGATCTCGATGCGGTCTTCACGCCCTTCGGCAGCGGCGCCTTGGCCTGTGGTATCGCTTGTGCCGTACGTCCTCTGCGGCCGAGCGTCAAGATCATTGCCTGCGAACTTGATTCAGCGCAACCGCTGACCGCCGCCATTGCCGCTGGCAAGCCAACCACAGTCGAGTACGACTCGGGCTTCGTGAGCGGTGTAGGCTTCAGTTCGATCTTGCCGGAGCTCTGGCCGCTTGCAAGCCGGCTGATCGACGGCACGTGCACGGTGTCGATTGACGAAGTCGCAGCTGCGATTCGCCTCCTGTCGCTACAAGCCCAGGTGACGGCAGAAGGCGCCGGTGCGATTGCGGTTGCTGCCGCACTGTCGCGTCGGCACCCGTACCGAAAAGTATGCGCTGTCGTTTCCGGTGGCAATATCGAGCGCGCCGTGCTGGTCAGGATTCTGGCCGGCGCGCCGCCCGCCAAATGAAATAGCCAACAGTCACGATCACAAGCCATGGAATGCCGTACTTCCAGGATATGTTCCAATCCGGGTCGAGCCCCATCGTCACGAGGATGGCGAGGAGGAGGGCGATGCCGGCGTACTGCATCCACGGGAATAGCGGCATACGTACGAGAAGATCCTCGGCACGATGGCGGCGGCGAAAACCCAGATGGCTTGCCAGTATGATGATCCAGACCGTCATGGCGCCGAAGAGTGCGACGCCCAGCAGTTTTCCATAAGCGTCCGGCGTAATCTTCGAGATCGCGGCTGCCGCGAGGATGCAGGCACCGGAAGTAAGAATGGCGCCGACCGGTGTGTGGTTGGCACCGAGCCGGCCGAGAAAGCGCGGCGCATAGCCGCCGCGCGAGAGAGAAAACAGCATGCGCGAACACAGGTAAACGTTGGTATTCATGCTCGACAGCGCGGCGCTCAAGACAACGAAGTTCATAATACCCGCAGCGTAGGGAATGCCGACACTTGTGAATACGCGCACGAAGGGGCTCTCTTCGACGACCCGGGCACCGGTTTCGGTCCACGGCACGAAGGTCACGACAATCGCCAAAGCGACGACGTAGAAGAGAAACAACCGAAGGATCATCGTTCGCAGCGCCGCGGGAATGGCCTTCTGCGGTTCCGCGACTTCGCCGGAGGTGACTGCGATCACTTCGATGCCATTGAACGAGAAGACTCCCATGATCACGGCAAGCCAAATGCCCTGGAAGCCGTTCGGCGCGAACCCGCCTGGCAGGCCCGTGAGATTCGTAAGACCCTTGGCCGGTGCGCCGATCCCGAGGATGCTCGCGAGACCAAGAATAATGAATATGACAATGGCCGCTACCTTGATCATCGCGAACCAGTACTCGAACGTGCCGAAGTTGGCGACGGAGCGTGCGTTGACGTACAAAAGGACAAAGGCAAAGGCAATCGACCACATCCATACCGGCACGCCCGGATACCAGAACGTCATGTACAGGCCTGCTGCCACCGACTCGCCGCCAATCGCGATCACTTGCGCGATCCAGTAGGTATATCGCACCACAAAGCCCGCCCAGGGATTGAGGTAGGTCTCGGCATACACGCCAAAAGATCCGGCCGCTGGGTGCGCAACGGCCATCTCGGAGAGGCTGAATACCATCACCAAAGCCACGAAACCGGCAATCGCGTAGCTCACGAGTACGGCGGGCCCCGCGTAGTGAATGGCGATACCACTTCCCATGAAAAGGCCAGTGCCAATGGCGCCGCCCAGGCCGATCATCACGACCTGTGCTTTGGAGAGCGCTTTGGACAGGCCGTGTTCGCGCGCGATGAGTTCCGATTCTGACATCTGGTTTCCCCCTGATTTGCTACCTGCGGTGTCGCGGGAAGGTCATCGAATTTTCGACATTCGGCGGCCAGTCATCATGCCTGATGGCTGGAAATCGCGCCCGTTATGTTTTCGTGTCCTGGCCGCTGATGAACCTGCCAGGCAACGTGCGATGAATTGAGTCGCCAAGTTCAAATAGCCGCTCAATAGAGTGCTCACCAACAGCTGCCAGAGTCCGGATATTTGCGTGCGCTTGCGTCTTGTCGTTAATCTATGGTGATGGCCAGCGGTTGGGCACAAGATGGTGCAGTGCAGGAGCAGATCGACGCGACTGTCAAGGACGGCGTCGCGCGCGCCAAGAGCCGTCTGCCGCAAGGCCCGTCGCTGACACATTGCAGCGATTGCGGCATCGAAATTCCCATCGAACGCCGCACGGCGCTACCGGGCGTGCGATTGTGCGTGCCCTGCCAGCAGAAAAGCGATCAGCCAACTACAGCCCATTCGGCATACAACCGACGCGGATCCAAGGACAGTCAGCTGCGCTGATTTGCCTCGGTTTGTTCACCAGCGCTACGGAAATTGCCTATTTCCGTTAGATCCAAATGACGCGACCCTCCCTTTGGAGGGACGCAAATGGCAATGGCAGGGCAATTCAAAACCTCGCGCGACCAATGGGACGTCATTGTCGTCGGTTCCGGCATGGGTGGGCTATCCGCGGCAGCGGCGCTATCGCGGACGGGCCACAGGGTCTTGTTGCTCGAGCAGTACCAGACGCTGGGCGGACTGACGCACAGCTTTTCGAGGAATGGCTTCAGCTGGGATGTTGGTCTTCATTATCTCAGCGGCGTCGCGCCTGGCGAGCCGGAGCGCAGGTTACTCGACTGGCTTTGCGCATCACCCATCGAGTTGGCACCAATGGGAACCGTCTACGATGTGCTCCACATCGGCAACACAGATCCGCTACCACTCTCACGCCCATGCGCAGCGCAGGTGCTTGATCTGAAAGAGCGCTTTCCAGATGAATGCAAGGCAATCGATGCCTGGTTTGATGCGATCCACAAAGGCAAAGAAGCGGCGATGGCCATGCTGCAGTCCCGCGGAATGCCGCAGCCGATCGGCGCATTTATCGAGTGGTGGAAGAGGGGTGATCTCATGCGTTGGTGCGGAAGGACAACGGCCGAAGTAGCGGCCGAAATCACTGACAACCCTGAGTTGACTGCTGTCTTCTTTGCCCAATGGGGCGACCATGGCGGGCGGCCCAGCAAGGCCAGCTTTGCGATTCACGCCTTGGTGGCCTATTCCTATCTCGAAAGTGGGGGCTGGTATCCCATCGGCGGCTCGTCGGTGATCGCCGAACAGATTCTCCCCGTCATCAGGCAGTCCGGCGGCGAAGCGCGGGCGGGCGTAAAGGTGGAGACTGTGCTCGTAGATGATGACCGCGTGGTTGGAGTACGCACTTCCGCTGGCGAGGAAATCCATGCAGACGCCGTCGTATCCGATATCGGCGCACGCGAAACAGTCGATCGGTTGTTGCCCGGGGAATTGGGAGTCGATGACTGGATAGCGGAAATCCGGTCGATGCAGTCAGGCATTTGCCACTTCTCGATGTATCTTGGTTTTGAGGGGGATGTTGAAGCCGCGGGTGCGACCAAAGCCAATCACTGGATCTACCCGGACGGCGACATGGACGCGGTCTGGGAACGCGCACCGAACGGCAAGCCGCCGGGTATGTTCGTCTCCTTTGCGTCTCTCAAAGACCCACAACATGATCCGGGCCCCAAGCAGAGGCACGCGGGCGAGATATTGATCTGGACGGACTGGGCCGTCGTCGCGCGCTGGGCTGGTACGCCATCGGAAAAGCGTTGCGAGGACTATGTGCGCTTCAAGAAAACTGTTGAAGATCGGGTATTCGAACAGTTCCAGGCGTACTTTCCAGAACTGGCGAAACTCGTCGTCTTTCGGGAGCTCGCCACGCCATTGTCAACAGTTGCGATCACCGGTCACCGAAACGGCGCTTTTTATGGTCTCGATGTAACACCCGACCGAATAATGTCGAAAGCATTGCGTGTAAAGACACCAGTCAATGGGCTGTACCTGGCCGGTCAGGACGTCGCCTCCCCCGGCATACCGGGAGCGCTTTGGGGTGGAGTCCTGTGTGCAGGAAGCATTGATCCAAGCGTATTCAAGCATATCCACTGATGGCAAGCGTCGCGAGGTACTGCAGCAAATGCGGCTCGGGACGCAGGCGTCGGTGTGTTCAGTCTAAGCTGCGCCGGAAGCGAATTCTGCCGTCCATCAAGGTCATCACAACGCGCGTCTCACTGATTCGGTCTGGCTCGATTTCGAACAGGTTCTGGTCGAGCACGACGAGATCAGCGGCCTTACCGGTCTCGATCGATCCGGTTACCGCCTGCGATCCCATGGCCGTGGCGCCGTTGATCGTGAAAACGGCGATGGCCTGCGGGAGCGTCAATGCCTGATCCGGGCCGAGCACACCATCGTGTTTTCCGAAAGGACTGCGCCGTGTGACGAATGCTTCCAGATACGGAAACGGATTGAGATCAAGGTTGTCGTAGGCCCAATCGCTGCCTGCGGCAACGATACCGCCGGCGCGCGTCACCATGCCGGCGGGGTACACGCGTCGCATCAATGCCTCGCCAAGCAGGCCTGCGGCGGCGTCGGCGGTTGCGCTTGGAAACCATAGATAGGGTGACATTTCGCAAACGGTGCGCAGTTTCTGCAATCGCGGCATGTCGTCCGGGCTGATCATGCTGCAGTGGGCGATGTGGTGTACCGGGCCGTCCGGATTCGAACGACGAGCCAACTCGACGGCATTGAGGAATCGCCGGATTGCCTTGTCGCCGTGCGCGTGCGCCACCACACCTATGCCGCGTCGATCCATGTCAGCGACCAATGCGTTCAGTGCGGGCTCATCATAGTACGGCTCGACCGTTGCCGCCGCGATCGCGGCCGGAGGGTCGAGCAGTGACACAGCCGGCGGTACACCGTCGAGAAATATCTTGATGAATCTTGGGTTTACATACTGGCTCGAATGGGCTGCCGCTCCCGATAGCAATTCGATTGCGACTTCCGATTGATTCTTCGTGCCGAAGTTCGGACTTGAATAGAGAATCGCGGCCGCGATCCGAAGTGGCAGTTCGCCTTTGTCCGCCATCATCTGGTAGACGGCGAGCGCATCGCCATCGAGAACCATTGCATCCTGCGCGCCGGTGATGCCGTAGGAAGACATCTCCCCGAGGACCTCGCGCACAATGGCGTACTTTTCTTCGAAGCCTGGTTGCTCCTCTTTCAGGAATGGTTCTGCCAGTTCCATTGCGCTATCGAGCAGGAGTCCAGTCGGTTCCCCCGTCTTGTCATCCCTGACGATGACCCCGTCGGCGGGTGCGCTCGTGTGCCTATCGATATGAGCCAGACTGAGCGCAGCGCTGTTGAGCCACAAGGAATGGCCACCAAAACTCTTGACGAACACAGGTCGATCGGAAATTACCCGGTCGATATATTTGCGGTTGGCATCGACCTGGTAGCCGAACCCCTGTCCGACGATGACGGGAAAATCGGTATGCTCTGCCGCATACGCGGCCAGCTTCTCCACAACGCCTTCGGTCGACAGGTCTGGATGAATGAAAAATCCCGTGAACTTGAGGCCGCCGAGCAACGGGTGTACGTGACTGTCGATAAGCCCGGGCATGACGAATTGGCCGGCGAGGTCGATCTTTTCCGTGCCCTTGCCTGAGAGACGAACGACGTCTTGTGTCGACCCCAACGCGACGATTTTGCCGGCCCGAATGGCAATGGCCTCGGCCCAGGGCCGGGCAGGATTGACGGTGTAGACTCTACCATTGATCAGCACCGTATCGGCAGGCTCGCCTTTGGTGCTCGCACAGGAGGTGAGGCACAAGCCGCAGACACTCATGAGAGCCAGTAGCCGCGCATTGATGGTGGTCTTCATGGGAATCGACTCACGCCTGCTTGGTTGAATAATTCTAGTCCGCAACGGTCTGTTCGCCCGCGACCGACTCCTCCGGCGCGGGCAGCCATACCGAGACCCGCGCACCGCCGCCATCACGATTGGCAATTGCCAATCGTCCGCCGTGGGCATCTATGATCTCACGGCAGAGCGTCAGGCCGAGACCCGTTCCCCTGGATTTCGTGGAATAGAAGGGTAGAAGCGCGTCGCGCAGCACATCCTCCTTGAGTCCGCTGCCGCGATCCGACACCTCGATGACGAAGCCTTCCGTATGCTCGCTGACCCGGAGAGTCACCTCATCAGGCGGCGAGCCGGACTCGATGGCATTCTTCACGAGATTGATGAGAACCTGCTCGATCTGCGCGGCATCGACACTCACCGGTCGTTCCGGCAATGGTTCGAGGATACGGAACGGCATGCTATTGCCGAGTCCCTCGAGCAGACTACGCCAGGCTATGGCCGCCGGCCGCGGCCGCGGCAATTTTGCGAAGCGTGCATAACCCTCGATGAAATTGGCAAGATGCGAAGCCCGCTCCTCGATCGTCTCGAACACGCGCGCCAGTCTTCCAGGCTCCGGCATGGCAATCAGTTCACGTCCGGAGTGCGCAAGCGATGTGATAGGTGCGAGCGAATTGTTGAGTTCGTGCCCGATTACGCGGATGACCTTCTTCCAGATCGCGACTTCCTGCGCTGCCATCTCGCGCGTCAGCCGTTTGAACAACAATAGTCGGTGCGGCTGGCTGTTCAGGGAGAATGGCCGATGACTGATATGGTAAATCTCTGTCTCGGCGCCTACGGAAACTGTGATCAGTGTATCCACGCCGCCCGCAACGGCTTCGCGCATCGAAGATGGCGCTGATCGCATGATCTCGCTGAAGCGCAGGCCTTCGATTTTCCTGCCTGCGCCGAACAGCTGTCGCGCTGCGATGTTGCTGAAAACGATCTGCTCGCTCGCATTGGTCAGTACGAGCGCAAGCGGTGTCGTCTGTACAACTGTATCGAGCAGTAGTTCGCGCTGGTAGATATTGAGCCGTTCGCGGCGGAGGCTATCGCCCAGGGCGTTGTACTGTGATGTGAGTTCGCCTATCTCGCCTGTAGCCGTCGGTGTCACGCTGACGCTGAAGTCGCCGTCCCGCAGGCTGCCGATACCGTCCGCGATGGCGCGAATGCCGCGACTCCAGCGACGCAACATGCGATTCGTCACCCAGAGCGCAAGCGGAACTATCAAAAGGAAAGCGCTGGCACCGGCGAGCACGGGCGCGTCAAGCCACGCATCGAGCAGTACTGCTGCGGCAGCCACCAACGCGGCTGTCAGCATTACGATCGCCCCCATGCGGCCGGCGAGCGAAGGACTGGTGCGAGGGTCTTGAATCATGCCGGGCACTATCGTGCCAGATCAGCCGCAGGTCATCGACGTGTATCGGGCGCGCTGCGGCTCAGCGGGTTTGCGGCCCATCATCGGGTGTGGCTGCCGTCTTCAGCCCAAGTTTCTCCATCCGGCGGTACAGCGCTTGCCGCGACAGGCCCAGGTCGCGGGCGGCGCGGGCGATGACTCCATTCGACTGCGACAGCGCCTGCTCGATCGACCGACGATCGATATCCGACCCATCGCCTGGATCGATCGCCGAGGGCAGCGCGAGCCCAGCCGCGGAAATCGACGGATCAGCGGCAAGCAGACAGGCGCGGTGGATGACGTTTTTCAGTTCGCGAACGTTTCCTGGCCAGCGATAGCGTGTGAGTGCGCGCTGTGCGTCCGCGGCAAGGTTGAAGCCAGGCTCGAGGAAGTGCTGCGCGAGCGGCAGGATGTCCTCCGGGCGACCAGACAGCGGCGGCACATCGAGTTCGATGACGTTGAGTCGATAGAGCAGGTCTTCGCGGAACCGCCCGTCCTTGATGAGTTGGGGCAGCGCGGCGTTGGTCGCGGCGATGATTCGAACTTGAGTCCGGCGGGTGGAATTCGACCCAAGACGTTCGTATTCGCCAGTTTGCAGGACGCGAAGCAGCTTTGCCTGGCCCTGCGCTGAAAGATTGCCGAGCTCATCGAGAAAAATCGTGCCGCCATCGGCTGCCTCGAAACGGCCTATACGCGCCTTTGCACCCGTGAAGGCGCCCGCTTCCGTGCCGAACAACTCTGCTTCCATCAGCGTATCGGGTAGTGCGCCGACATTGACCTTGACGTAGGGGCCGGATTTGACCGCTGAGTTGGCCTGGACGATGTCGGCCATCACCTCCTTGCCGGCGCCGTTCGGGCCCGTAATGAGCACAGGCACATCCGCATGGGCAATGCGCGCGGCGGTCGCGGCGAGCGCGTGCATCGCCTCGCTTTCATACACGAGGCCACGCAGGTCAAATCGCTCCGCGAGCTGGGCGCGGGTGGTCGCGCGCCGGTGGCGTATGGCTCGATTTTCGGCACGCGTCGCTTCGAGTTCGAGCAAATTGCGTACGGTGGTCAGGAGGCGCGTATTGTCCCAGGGCTTCGCCAGATAATCCGAGGCGCCAGCCTTCACAAGTTCGACGGCTGTTTCAAGGTGTGTCCAGGCCGTCAGAAGAATGATCGGTAGCTGCGGGTGCTGCGAGCGAATCCGGCGAAAGAGGGCGATCCCCTCTTCGCCAGAGGTTGCCTCGCGGCGAAAGTTCATGTCCTGAATGACCAGATCCACGGGATCACGCGCAAGCGCATCGAGTCCCGCCGACGCGTTAGGCGCGCTCACCACTCTGGCGCCCTGCATGGACAGGAGAATGTCGAGCGCGGTGCGCACGGCTTCGCTGTCGTCGATAACGAGTACCGTGTGCTCCGCCAGGTCGAATGTGCCGTTCTGTGCCAGCGGTTTCCCCGTCGGCGAGGAACTGATCCGGGTGTCGGCGGCCGCCATATTGAAGACAGTCTAGACCGTTCTGCTCGCGACAGCCGGCGAAATGCCCGAAGCGCGCCGTGCCGGCTGCAGGGCAGCGCCCAGGCCGATCGACCAGATGAGCAGCACACCGCCCACCAGGTAGTAGAGGTCGAGGCGCGGCAGTTCATACCGGGTCGAGATCCAGTACCCGATGCCAAGGGCTGCACCGCAGCCGGCGACGACACCCGTGGTGGTTACCATCCAGTTCTCGACCATGAAGTGCCGCACGATGTCCATGCGGCGGGCGCCCACCGCACGGCGCGTTCCGATCTGTCGTATGCGGGTCGAAACATTGAATGTCGCGAGGCCGAAGATACCAAGCGCGGTGATGGCCAGGAGCGCTACTGTCACGCTCACGAGGAAAATCGACATGTTTCTGTCGTCCAGGTAGGACTGGTTGACGAAATAGTCGAATGGTTTCACCCATCGCAACACGCGCCCCGGATTCGAGTCGCCGAGGCGGGTTTCGATTTCGCGCATCACGGCGTCGCGTCGACCAGGCTCGGCGCGCACGACATAGATGGCATTAGGCCCGTCTTTGATACGAGGGAAGAATACGACATTCTCGAGTTTGTCCCACTCAACCCACGCGCCCTGCATGTGCTCGATTACGCCGACAATGACAATCGGCTTGCTGAGGCTGTCGTAGAAAGTCTTGCCTACGAAATTGTCGTCGTTCGGGAACAATTCCTTTGCGAACGCTTTGGTGACAATCGCCTGCGAGGCGAATTCGAAGGTTTTCGATGGCGGGAGGATCTCGCTCGCATCGAAATTCCGGCCCGCAGCGATTGTCAGACCGAGGGCCTTGACGGCCTGCTCATCCACGTCGTAGTTGTTGCCCGGTACCGACTCCCTCGGTCCCACTTCACCGGGGCGCGATTGAAAGCCATTAGAGCTGCCGCCCCCGGACAGGGGAATGTTGCTCATGAGACTCGCCGTCATGACCCCGGGGATGCCCCGTAGTGACGCCAGATCACCGCGCCAGCTCGCGTCGTAGTCGAAATCCCTCGCAAAACCCGCGCTGGCTACCCAGATGATGTTGGCGGTGTCCATGCCAGTAGGACGGGTGATTTTGTCGACGCGCTGCTTCACCACATAGACGGCGTTGACCAGTACGGCGAGTCCGATAGCGATCTGGAACGCGACCAGAATTGCGCCGGTTCTATTGCGCCACAAGGCGCTCGCGATGGGGCGGATGTTCCAGGCTGTCATATCACTGTGCCTTCAAATAAGTAGCTGGAGGGATGCGGCCGATACGCCATGCAGGGTAGAGTCCCGCCGCGATCGTTGCGAACAATGCCAGGGCGAGTGCCGTGACGACGCTTGTCAGGTCCACATGCGCGAGCGCCTGGGTGCCGCCGAGATTGGACGGATCGGTGGTGTAGAGTGCGCGCAATCCGGCGAGGAGCACGCCACCCAACACAAGTCCGAGCAGCGCGCCTATCGTCGAGATGACGCCGACCTCCACCAGGTGTTGCAGGAATATTTGTCTGCGGCTCGCGCCGAGCGCGCGCCGGACACCGGTGAGTGGAGCATTGTTCAGGAATTTGGCGAGCAACAGGCCGACCGTATTCAGAAGACAAACGGCAAGGAACGCGAAAGCGAGTCCTACGAGGACGCGATCGTCGTTGCTGACCACATCATTGTCGATGAGCCACTGGTCAGGGCGCGTCAAGCGGTTGTTCAGCTTGCGCTGGTAACGTCCGCTTTTCTTCTGCTCCATCGCATAGTTGTCGAGAAAGGTCTGAAAGCGCTCCCGCGCGGCCTCGGTCGGCAATTCGACCCACATCTGGATCCAGGTATTCTCCGAACTGAGAAAATCCTGGTAGTTGTTGATCTCCTCGGCTTTCCATCCGTTGGTATTGCCTGCGCTTTGCAGTTCGAGTACGGAATTCCAGCCGAACGGAATGTAGACATCCTCGGGATCCGCCAGATTGCCATTGTTGAGATCGTAGAAAGTTGGCAGCGGCAGCCACCTGTCCCGCACACCGACGATGCGAAACTCATCGTCGTTCCAGCGAATACGCCGGCCGACGCTGTTGATACCGCCAAAGAGCTTGTCATTCATCTCGCGGGAAATGACGGCGACGGGTTCCGGAGCAAAATCCGCATCGCCACCCCAGGTGCCACCGTATTGGAATGGCACGTCGAACATGGCGAAGAAATCCCTGGTCGTCACCCGGGTCAAGGTACGCTCCGGCTTGACGTGTGCGCCATCGACCGACAGGACACCGATGGCCTTGTGCATGATCACCTTGCGCGTCGGTATGTCCGAGCGGTACACCGCCACGGCATCGCGGTAGGTGAGCTGCTCGGGCGGCAACTCCGGCTTCTTGATCCGATTGGCTTGTTGCGGATCCCAAAAATCCATCGTGACCGCATAAAGCACGTCGTTCTTCCACCAGATCGGATTGCCGGACATCGCTCGGTACATCGTCAGAGTAAGCACGCAGACCGCTATTCCGAGCGCGATCGCACCGATCATGAGCGCCGTGAGTCCGGGGCTGCGCCGGAGGCTTCGCAGCGCCAGTTCGAGGTAATAGCCGAACATCAGTGACTCCTCAGGGTTGCGCCACGGCAGTACCCGCACCGGGCGCCGGCTTCATGATCACACTGTCGTGCGATTCGTAGGGCTTCAGGTCCGAAATCTGGCCATCGACGATATGCACATTGCGGTAGGCACGCCGCGCGAGCTCCGGGTCGTGAGTCACCATGATGATGGTCGTACCCATTTCGTTGATTTGCTCGAGAAGATCCATGACTTGCCGCGCCATCAGTGAATCGACATTCCCTGTGGGCTCATCCGCCAGCAGGAAACGGGGGTCGCCGGCGAGTGCGCGGGCAATCGCGGCGCGCTGCTGTTGGCCGCCCGAGAGCTGCGAAGGCATGTGGTGCATGCGCGAGCTGAGCCCAACCACATCGAGAGCACTTTTGATTCTCTGTTCGCGGTCTTTCTTCGTGAATCCGCGGTAGCGCAATGGCACGTCGACATTGTCGAAAATATCGAGATCCGGAATCAGGTTGAAGCTCTGGAAGATGAATCCGATCTTTTCGTTCCTGAGGCGCGATCGACGTTCGTCAGAGAGTCGACTCACGTCATCGCCGTCGAGCCGGTAAGTGCCGGTATCGAAAGTCTCGAGAAGGCCTGCGACATTCATGAATGTGGTCTTGCCAGAACCCGATGGGCCGGTAACTGCAACGAACTCGCCATCCTCGACCGTCAGCGAAAAATCCCGCAGCGCATGGGTTTCGATCAGGTCGGTGCGGTAGATCTTGCTGATGCCTTGCATTTCTAGCATTGCGGTTGGCTCCTTGACTGTGAGACGGCGGTTCAGCCGCCAATGTGAAATTCCGGAATTTCTTTGGTATCGCCGGCACCGGAGATGACTACCTGCTCGCCCGGTGCAACGCCCTTGATGACTTCGATTTCACCGACCGAGGCTGCGCCGAGCTCTACGGGTGTGAGCACGGCCTTGTCGCCGTGCACGACGTAAACAGCTTTGGTCGATGACAGTATGTCCGAGCTTCTCTCGAACTTGACCGCATTGGCGCGCTGGTCGATCACGATCCGCACGGAGCCTCGCTGGCTCTGGCGCAATCCCTGCGGCTGGTGCTGCGCGAACTTGACGCGACCGGTGACCTGGCCAGAGCGCACCTCGGGCGATATCGCCGTAACCAGTCCGCGGTAATTCTCGCCGTCGAGCGCAATCTCCGCGTCCATGCCGGGTTTGACGTCTCGCGCATAGACATCGGCGATCTGGAATTCGAGTTCGAAGACCGACAGGTCAACGACCGTGAGGAGCGGTGCATTTTCCGTCACATTGGTTTTCTCGGCCGCAGCCAGATTCGCAACCATGCCATCGACCGGCGAGCGCACGTTGAGCTCATCCACACGTCGCTTCAGGTTTGCGACCAGGATGCCCTGGCGTTCGCGTTCGAGCCGTCGGGTGCGAAGATCGAGATCGAGGCTCTCCTGTTCAAGTCCCGAAGTCTGCATTGCGTGGTCGTAGGCGAGTTTCGCAGAAGCGCGATTGTCCTCGGCTGTTCTCAGTTCGCGCTCGGAAATCGCACCCTTTTCCCAGGCGGATTGCGCGCGTTGCAATTCGCGCTCGGCGGCGCGAATCTGCACATTCGCGAGGTCGGCGGCTTCCTTGGTCGCGAGTTTCTGGCGGCGGATCTCTATCGCCTGGCGTTGCAGCGCCGTGTCGAGGCTCTCGAGCGTCGCGCGCTCGCGCTGGTATTCGCTCTCGAGCGTTGGGCTGGCGAGCAACGCGACTGTTTGGCCGGCCGTCACGCTGTCGCCGGCCCGGACCTGGTAGCTGATGTTTCCCGCGGCGACCGCGTAGAGCGTCGGGCTGACGGCGGCAACGACAGTGCCCTGGCCCGACACATCGCGGACGAATGGTCCCTCGTTGACGGTGACTATGCGCAGGCGGTCACGCGATACCGTGTATTCAGTGGCTAACCAGCCGCGAATCAGGAAGGTGAACACCAGGATCAATGCCAGTGCGCCACCGACAAGGCCGATGATGACCCGGCGATCGACGCCCGGCCTGGCATTCAGCCTGACATCCTGCCGGCTGGTATCGCGAATGCTCTCGCCGGATCCCGGTGATGCGTCCGCCTGGGTGGCGGCGTCAAGCGGGCGCAGATTCGTGATTTTCATGTGAGATCGTCCATGACTACGTGCAATGCATAACCCGTGCCAGGAGCGGGTTGCTGCTAACGCATTGAAAAAGAACTCAATTCTCTCGGCTCGTTGCGTCGCTTGATGTCCGCGGACAGTTTGCGGACAACGACCGGACACTCGACCGGAGACACCGGGCCTATTCCCTCGGGGAGCAAGACGTTCTACAATAAACCAGTCAGTTAATTAAGTACAAAGTTAATCAATGCCGAATCGACTCGATCGGACTTTCGCTGCGCTCGCTGATCCCACCCGCCGCGCGATACTCGCGCGGCTAGCGGCGGGCGAAGCAACAGTGTCGGAACTGGCTAGGCCGTTTCTCGCCGACATGAGCCTGCCTGCAGTTACCAAGCACCTGCAGGTTCTGGAGCGGGCGGGGCTCGTCAGCAAGGGGCGCAAAGCGCAATGGCGACCCTGCCGCCTCAATAGCGAACCACTGCGCGAAGCCGTCGATTGGATGGAGCATCATCGCGTCGCCTGGGAGGAGCAGCTCGACAGGCTGGGCGCGTACCTCAAGTCGCAACAAAAAGGAGCCCGTCGTGGGCACAAGAAATAGATCGAACATGATATCCATCACGCGACTCTATGACGCACCGCTTCAGGCGGTCTGGTCGGCGTGGACGAATCCGCAAGAAGTGGCGCAGTGGTGGGGTCCGCGCGGATTTACGCTCACCACCCATAGCCACGATCTGCGTACCGGCGGACATTGGCACTACACCATGCATGGACCGGACGGGACCGATTACGAGAACACGACGCAGTACCTGGAGGTCGCTCCGCTGCAACGCATGGTCTACGACCATGGTGGCCACAAGGATCGACCGCCACTGTTTCGCGTCACAGCGCTGTTCACCGAGCGTAGTGGCCGAACGCAGCTCGACATGAGCATGGCCTTGGCAACGCCTGAGGCCGCCGACGCGACGCGCGCCCATATAAAGAAGGCTGGCGGCGAAGCGACCTGGGACCGGCTGGCCGAATATCTGGTCAAGCAGCTCGCGGGACAAGAACAGTTCTTCATGACCCGCACGTTTGATGCGGATATCGGGCGCGTATATGAAATGTGGAGCGACCCTGAACACCTCGCCAAATGGACACCGCCCACAGGTGCCACAATGACGTATCTGCGGGCAGATCCGCGTGTTGGTGGTTCGTCGTTCTATGCGATGACTTTCACGAATGGGCTGACGATCCACGGTCTCGTCCAATACATTGCGCTCGAACCGCCCGATAGACTGGTTTACACGCAACAGTTCTGCGACGAAAACGAGCGTATCGTGCGCGCGCCATTTTTCAAGAATTGGCCGGAGACAATGCTGACCACCATCGAGCTCGTTGCCGAGGGACCGGATCGAACACGGGTCACCGTACGCTGGGAGCCGCAGCACGCTGATGCCGCCGCTATTGCCGAGTTTGTCAAACAACGCGGCAGTATGAGCATGGGTTGGACCGGCAGCCTCGACAAGCTCGATGTGATTCTCGGCGCAAGCTCGAGCTAGTATGCGATCGGCGGTGGGTTCTTGGAAGCTGTCATGTGCGTGGCTCGCTGTCGGACTACTCCCGGTGCAACTGGCAGCGCAGACCGATCCAGACGGCGGCTCAGGTGCGCGGCAGATCTATACAGCAGCCGACTTCTCGCGATACGCACCGAAGAACGCCTACGACATGCTGGTGCAGGTTCCGGGGTTTTCCATCCGCGACAATGAGGAACTGCGCGGACTGGGTCAGGCCACGGGCAATGTGCTGTTCAATGGCAAACGGCCATCTAACAAGACCGACGACATGTTCACGCAACTCTCCCGTATCCCCGCCGATACGGTCCTGCGCATCGAAATCGTCGACGGTGCCAGTCTCGAGCTTCCGGGTCTTTCCGGGCAGGTGGCGAACATCGTCTATCGCGCCGGCAATTTTTCCGGTCAATACTCGTGGCGTCCGGAATTTCGCGCGCACTACACCGACACGCTGCTGACCAGAGCGAGCGTATCCGCAAGCGGTCGCCGGGACGACTTTCAGTACGAATTGGCGCTCACCAACGATAACGGGCGGCGCAGTGGCGCAGGTGGACCTACACTCATATTTGACCGCGCGGGCACCATCGTGGAAACGCGGCGCGACATCTGGAATACGCACTACGACGAACCCAAGCTTTCAGCGAATCTCACCTGGGGCGGCGCGGACGAGCGTATCGGGCACCTCAGCGGACATTACCAACGCATTTTTGACCGCTACGATGAAGACGGGCAGCGCTTTGGCGTGATTCCACCCGATCAGCTGCGCGCCGTGCGAGAAATCAACGACAGTTGGAATTATGAGATTGGCAGTGACTATCAGTTTCCCCTTGGATCCGGATCCTTGAAGCTCATTGGACTGCGCCGGTTCGGTCGCGAGCCATTTTCCCAGGAAATAATCACCCGCTATAGCGATGCATCGCCCGCAACGGGCGATCGCTTCGCACAGACCGGCGAACTCGCGGAGACTATCGCGCGCAGCGAATATCAGTGGCATATGCTTGCAGGCGACTGGCAGCTATCGAGTGAAGCGGCGTTCAATTCGCTCGAGAACGCTGGCGCGCTTTTCAAGCTGGATCCTTCCGGCAATTTCGTCGAGTTACCCTTTGCCGACGGCTCAGGCAGCGTCAAGGAAGACCGTTACGAGACCCTGATCAGCGTCGGGCACAACATCACTCCGCATTTCCTGTTCCAATTGACCGCCGGTGCCGAGCGATCGACGATTACCCAGACCGGCATCAACGGCATCACGCGGACATTCTTCCGGCCGAAGGGCTCTGTGACGCTGGCCTGGACGCCAACGGCGGACTTTGATGCGTCGCTGAAAATAAGGCGCCGTGTGCTGCAGCTCGACTTCTATGACTTCCTGGCGCGAGCGTTCTTGAATGACAACAACAATAACGCCGGTAACAACGAATTGCGGCCACAGCAGGACTGGAGTTTCGAGGCGGAGATCAACAAGAAGTTGGGTGGGTGGGGCTCCAGCAAACTATTCCTTGTCTATCGCGCCGTCGAGGACCGTGTCGATATTGTTCCACTCGCCTCGGGCGAGGGCGTAGGCAACATCGCCAGATCGCATGGCGAGGCCATTCGGCTGACTTCGACGTTCAATCTCGATCCGATGGGTTTGAAGGGAGTGAAATTCGATACCGACATCCTCTTCCAGGGTAGCGGTCTCCGCGATCCATTCAACGGCCAAACCAGGCAATGGAGCGGTTTCAGGGACAAGTATTTCGACGTTGCACTACGCCATGACGTACCGGGCAGTAACTGGGCGTGGGGAGCGGCTGCAAGCTACGCGCACGATCAGCCTCAATATCGCAGCAACCAGGTCGATGAAGTCTGGGAAGGACCATGGTTCGCGAGTATTTACGCCGAGAACAAGAGCATGTTCGGCCTGACGGTGCGGGCAATGGTTGATAACCTGCTGGGCGCGCGCTCCAGGCGCTATCGCGTGGTCTATTCCGATCTGCGCGGACTGAGTCCCGTCGACTTCGTCGAGGACCGAAATCGCCTGATCGGTCCGATCTTTTCCCTCTCCGTGCGCGGCACGTTCTAGCCGCGCATTGCGGGGCGTTAAATCGACCGCTGACGCCCGGGCGGGCTACACTTGCCTTTGATTCCGCGAACAGCCCCCGAGCGTCACCCGTGCCGAGGAGAATCCGGCGACTACTGGTCGCCAACAGAGGCGAAATCGCCATACGCATCATGCGTGCCGCCACCGAGCTCGGCGTGCGCACCATTGCCATCTATAGCAGCGAGGATCGCTTCTCGCTGCATCGCACCAAGGCGGACGAGGCCTATCTCATCGGTGCTGGCAGCGGACCGATCGATGCCTACCTCGATATCGAGGATGTACTTCGCATAGCGCATGAGGCGGGCGCCGATGCAGTGCACCCAGGCTATGGGTTCCTGTCGGAAAACCCCGAACTCGCCGCACAATGCGAGCGCGCTGGATTGATCTTCTGCGGACCTTCCGTCGCGACACTTCGGCGTCTCGGCAACAAGGTCGAAGCCCGAAAGCTTGCCGTAAGCGCGGGTGTGCCGGTGATGCCCGCCTCGCCACCATTGCCTGATGACATCGCGGGCAGTCGCGCCCTCGCCGCCGAGGTGGGTTACCCCGTAATGCTCAAGGCAAGCTGGGGTGGCGGTGGTCGCGGCATGCGTATCATCGAGAGCGATGCGCAGCTCGCGGAAATGCTTCCCGTTGCCCGCCGCGAGTCGCTGGCAGCCTTCGGCAACGACGAGCTGTACTTCGAGAAATTGGTGCGGCGTGCTCGACACGTCGAGGTGCAACTGCTGGGCGACAGCCATGGCAACCTGGTGCACCTGTTCGAGCGAGATTGCACCGTGCAACGGCGAAACCAGAAAGTAGTGGAGCGCGCACCGGCAGATTTTCTTACCGACGCCCAACGTGCCACCCTTTGCAGTGCGGCACTTGCAATAGGCAGGGCGGCGAATTATTGCGGTGCCGGCACAGTCGAGTTTCTGCAGGATGCAGATACGGGCGAGTTCTATTTCATCGAAGTCAATCCGCGAGTGCAGGTCGAACATACTGTCACGGAGGCGGTAACCGGCATCGATATCGTGCAGGCTCAAATTCGCATCGCTGACGGTGCGCGCATCGGGACACGCGAAAGTGGCGTTCCGTCGCAGGGGGAAATTCGTATATCCGGCCATGCACTGCAGTGCCGTGTGACAACCGAGGATCCCGAGAATGGTTTCATTCCTGATTACGGTCTCATTACCGCGTACCGCAGCCCCGCCGGCTTTGGTTTGCGGCTCGATGCAGGAACCGCGTATGCCGGCGCGATCATCTCACGGTATTACGATTCACTGCTCGTCAAGGTCACAGCGTGGGCGCCGCACGCCGATGAGGTGATCGCGCGTACGCATCGCGCGCTTTGGGAGTTTCGTGTCCGTGGCGTCGTAACGAATCTGCGTTTTCTCGACCAGGTCATCACGCATCCGGCGTTTGCGGATTCGAGCTACACGACCAAATTCATTGACACGACACCCGAACTGTTCGATCTGCCACGCAAGCGCGATCGCGCGACACGCATCCTAAACTACATAGCGGAGACCATCGTCAACGGCAATTCGCAGACCCGCAACCGGCCGCGCCCCATCGTGCTGCAGTCGGTGGCACCGCCGCGTCTGCCGGTGGCAGATCCGCCACCGGGGACACGCCAGCACCTGCTCGATCTCGGTGCGGAGAGATTCTGCGAATGGATGTTGACCGAAAATCGCATTCTTCTCACTGATACCACCATGCGCGATGCTCACCAGTCGCTGCTGGCAACCCGCGTGCGTACGAAAGACCTCGCGGCGATCGCGCCGGCCTATGCGGCACTGCTGCCGAACCTGTTTTCAGTGGAGTGCTGGGGCGGCGCGACTTTCGATGTTGCGATGCGCTTTCTCAAGGAGGACCCATGGGAGCGGCTCGCTCAACTGCGCGAGGCTATGCCCAATCTCCTGCTGCAAATGTTGCTGCGCGCCGCCAACGCCGTTGGCTATGCAAATTATCCGGATAATGTCGTGCGTCATTTCGTGGCACGCGCTGCGGACAGCGGTATCGATGTATTTCGCGTATTCGATTCGCTCAACTGGGTCGAGAACATGCGTGTCGCCATCGATGCGGTGCGCGAAAGCGGGAAGCTGTGCGAGGCCGCCATCTGCTACACGGGCAATCTCTGCGATCCGGGTGAACGCAAGTACACACTCGATTATTACACACGGCTTGGACGCGATCTCAAGGCGGCTGGCACGCAGATTCTCGGCATCAAGGACATGGCGGGTCTACTGCGACCACAGGCGGCGCAGCTGCTGGTGAAGGCACTTAAGGATGAAACCGGGTTGCCAGTGCATTTTCATACGCATGATACGAGCGGCATCGCCGGTGCCTCCGTGCTGGCCGCGGTCGATGCGGGCGTAGATGCCGTGGACGGCGCCATCGATGCAATGAGTGGCCTTACCTCGCAACCAAATCTCGGCTCCATCGTCGAAGCCCTGCGTTTCACGGCGCGCGACAGCGGGCTCGATCCGGCCCGGTTGCGCGTGATTTCCGCCTACTGGGAACAGGTGCGACGTCAGTACCTGGCGTTTGAAAGCGATGTGCGTTCGGGTGCGTCGGAAGTCTATGTGCATGGAATGCCGGGCGGGCAATATACCAACCTGCGCGAGCAGGCTCGATCACTTGGCATCGAGGATGCGCGTTGGCCGGAAGTGGCACACACCTATGCCGAGGTCAATAACATGCTGGGCGACATCATCAAGGTGACGCCGACGTCCAAAGTTGTGGGCGATCTGGCGTTGCTCATGGTCACTAGCGGCATCACACGCTCGGAAGTCGAGGATCCCGATCGCGATTTCGCGTTTCCCGAATCGCTGGTGCAGCTTCTGCACGGCGAACTCGGACAGGCCTACCGGGGATTTCCACAAGCTCTTCAATGCAAGGTGCTCAATGGGCGCAAACCGCTGACTGAGCGGCCAGGGGCGAATCTGCCGCCGGTCGATCTCGAGGCGGCGCGACGCGAAATCGAGGGCAAGATCGGGCGCGCGGTGACCGAGAACCAGCTGGCATCGTACCTCGTGTACCCGAAAGTATTCATCGACTATGCGGCTGATCGTGCAGCCTATGGTGATATCGGCATGCTGCCGACACCGGTTTTCTTCTATGGCATGGAGCCCGGCCAGGAAGTCAGCATCGATATCGAGCGAGGCAAGACTCTGATCGTGCGCTACATCGCTGTCAGCGAAGCACATGCGGATGGAACACGTACCGTATTCTTCGAATTGAATGGTCAGCCGCGTTCAGTTCGTGTTGAAGACCGCAGTCAGGTTGCGGTGACCCCCGCTCGACCGAAAGCCGAAGCCGATAACCCACTTCATGTCGCGGCGCCGATGCCGGGGCGCGTAGTTAGCGTCAACGCCAGGGTTGGTCAAAAATGCGGGCGCGGCGAAGTCCTGCTGACTCTGGAGGCGATGAAAATGGAAACCGCAATTCGTGCGGATGGCGATTGCGTTATCGCAAAGGTGCTTGTGTCTCCTGGGGCACAGGTCGACGCCAAGGACTTGATGTTGGTGCTGGAGTAGGATGCGATGAGCTCCATTCCGGCATTTGTTCCAATTGCTCCCATGTCTCGCGGCCTGGCGTTAATCACCTATATTGTGCTGGCGCTTGCGGCGACACTGCTGGTGGTAGGGCCAAAAATTGTGGTTGCCATTGTCGCTGTAATTTTCGCAGCCGTCTGGCTCTGGTATCGACCGGGTGGTTTCGAGGTTCGCGATGGCTGTCTCGTGATCCGCTGGCCGTTGCGGCAGCGACGGATTGCGCTGGAAACGGTTGTATCAGCAACACCTGTCACCAAGGAGGAGCTGCATGCCAGGTATGGCCGGGGCATTCGAATCGGAGCTGGCGGTTTGTGGGGCGTATTCGGTCTTTACAGAACGCCCCGCCAACTGTTCGACATCTACGTTACCAATACATATCGACTGTTGGTCATTGAGCGGGTAGACGACCGGCCACTGATTATATCGCCGGCAGATCCACACGAAATGGCGCAACTGTTGTCGACGACTCGAGCGAACGCAGGGTCATAGCTGGTCTGCGTCGCCGTTTTGGTCTTTGATCGATCCAGTGACAAGAGTTGGCAATCATGCCGACGCGTACCTTAGGATGTAAGTCCCAGCTTCTTGCGTATTTCCTCGAGGCAACTTGTTGCTGCGATCTCCGATTCCGTCGTAATGCGCGCGCCGTCGTCGGCAAGCATTTCGTCGTAGCTTGCTGATTCCTTCGAATACTTCGGACTTCGCACGCAATAGGCTTCGCCGACACTCATGCCACTATTCGTATCGATCAGGAATGCTTTTGCGGAGTACTGAATTCCGTAATGACCCCAGTGCGTCGGGAAGTAAAGCATCGTCCAATTTACGGTTACGACATCGAGTACGAAGTCGCTGCCCGAATAGGCGACAGCAATCTCTTTAGGATCGAGCGAGGTCACCTGCTTGTTCGAGGTGATAGACGTCATTGAGTGAGCGGCAATCAGTTCGTCGAACAGTGTCGGGCCGATCTTCGCCGCGGGATCGGTGAACTGAAAACGGTCTCTCAATTCGCGACCAGCCGTTACCGTAGATGCGCCGGCCACCGCCCCACCGATCGCGCCAAACAATCCGCCTGTGGCCATCTTGCCCGCCGTCATAACCGCGAATTCCGGTAGCGAACGGCGTGCCAGTACAATTGTTTTTCCTACGAATTGAGACTTGGCCTGCAGATTAACGGGCACGGTCTTTGTGCTGACACAGGCAGCAACGAGCGTCACGAGCAAGATGCCTGTACCGATGTGCCGATACTTGCCAGTGGAATTCGACATGCAACGCCTCCTTGGCGAACCTTGACAACCCGTAAAATGGGTAGACACCTGCACTGAAATGCC
The DNA here is from genome assembly GCA_041395505.1 of Steroidobacteraceae bacterium. Classification (NCBI taxonomy): domain Bacteria; kingdom Pseudomonadati; phylum Pseudomonadota; class Gammaproteobacteria; order Steroidobacterales; family Steroidobacteraceae; species Steroidobacteraceae bacterium. The sequence goes on along the minus strand of JAWLAG010000002.1, from coordinate 256,587 downwards.
GCGATGACAGTCTAGCCGAGACGCGGAAAATGCGTCAGTATGGAGTGTGCAACTGCCTGAGCCGAATCGGAATTCCGCTAGAAATCATTGGCGTCTCCATGTAGCCGCGTGGTGTCTTTTTTTCGTTCTGGACGCATTCCCTGTGAGTGCGGCGAGCAACCCGCCACCCAATATTGTGGTGGTGCTCGTCGATGACATGCGCTGGGACGATTACGGTGCGGGGGGAAATACGATAATTACCACGCCCAACATTGATCGCCTGGCGGCTGAAGGTGCACGTTTCACAAACGCATTTGCGACGACGCCGCTTTGTTCGCCGTCGCGCGCTAGCCTGCTGACGGGTCGCTACGCGCATCACCACGGGATTATCGACAACACCCTGCGCCCGAGCCACGACCTGCCGGTTTTTCCGATCGCCTTGCAAAAAGCCGGCTATCGCACTGGTTTCTTCGGCAAGTGGCACATGGGCAACGACGACCTGCCGCGACCAGGCTTCGACCGCTGGGTCGGGATGGCCGGACAGGGCGAAGCCATCGATCCCTCATTCAATATCGATGGCAAGCGCGAACGTCATCCCGGATACGTGACGGATTTGCTGACTGACGAAGTAATGCGATTTGTCGCGGAGCCGGACTCGCGACCATTTCTGGTCTACCTTTCGCACAAAGCGGTGCACCCGAACATCGTGCAACGCGATGACGGTAGCAGCACCGGGGTAGCGGGGCAGCCGGATGGTTTCGTGCCCGCGCCGCGGCATTCCGGTCGCTACGCTCAGCGCGTGTTCCCGAGGCGAGCGAGTTTTGGCGTGCCGCCGCGCGACAAGCCGGCACTGCAGCAGGCGATTGCCGGTCTGCCGCCGCTTGGCAAGGCGACGGCGACCAGTGATGCAGAGATTGCCGGGCGCCTTGAAATGCTGCTCGCGGTGGATGAGAGCCTCGGTCGAATCCGGGACGCGCTTGCCGCGGCTGGCCAGCTCGATCGCACCGTCATGGTGTTGACGAGCGACCACGGTTACTTCTATGGGGAACACGGTCTCAACGAAGAGCGTCGTCTCGCCTATGAGGAAACCATCCGCGTTCCTCTGCTGGTGCGTTATCCTTCGCGCGTGCCTGCAGGTACAACGCCCGACAATTTCGCCCTCGGCATCGATCTTGCTCCGACATTGCTGGATCTGGCCGGTGCCGGGATCGACCCGGGCATGGATGGCCGATCATTGGTTCCCCTGCTCGAAGGACGCAAACCAACCTGGCGCAACGCTTTTCTCATCGAGTACTACAGCGACACCGTGTTCCCGCGAATTTTCAGGATGGGTTACAGCGCGGTGCGTACGGAGCGGTACAAACTTATTCGCTATCGTGATATTGAGGGAATGGACGAGTTCTACGATCTCGCGAAAGACCCTTATGAGCTGCACAATCGAATCCACAAATCTGACGCTGACGCGCAGATTCGCGAGCTCGACACGGTTCTGCGGAGCCTACGCAACTGAATGACCTGATCCAGTCTGTTCTCGTCGCATTGACGGACCTGCAGTTCTGGCTTTTTGTCGCAATCGGGTTCGTTGCCCAGCTTTTCGACAGCGGCATCGGTATGGGCTTTGGCGCGATCAGCTCGACCGTACTTGCCGCCCTTGGTCTGCCGCGCGAAGTCGTCAGTGCATCGGTCAACGGAGCAAAATTGTTCGCGGGGATTGCATCCGGGATTTCGCATATCGCCCTGAAAAACATCGACTGGCGGATTCTGCGTTCGCTGTTGATCGCCGGCACGGCGGGCGGCATGGCCGGTGCATGGTTCATCACGACTTTCGACGGTCGGTGGGTTGGCGTCGGTATCTCGCTGTACCTGCTCTTGGTCGGCCTGTTCCTGTTGTGGCGGGCGTACCGACCGTCCGCGCGGGTCTTCGATGGTCGTGGAGTCGCAACGGTGGGTATCGCGGGCGGATTTCTGCAGGCGGTGGCCGGCGTCTGGGGCCCGCTGGTGACGAGTAACCTCGTTGCGCTCGGCGTCAATCCGCGCGGTGCCATTGGTACAGGCAATGTCGCCGAAATGTTTATTGCCGGTATCGTATTCGCCGTGCTGATCGCCCAGCTTGGCATACAACGCGTCAGCTATTTTGGTGTAGCGCTGCTTGCGGGCGCGCTGCTTGCAGCGCCGCTCGGCGCCGTTCTTGCGCGCGAATTACCGCGCCGGACTCTGACCATACTGGTCGGACTGCTGGTGACGCTGCTGAGTGGTCTGCGGCTATATCACGACGCAATTGGCTGATGAACTTAGTGACATTCTTGTTTCAGTCACGACATGTTTTCGAAGCATATCGTGATGTTTCGGCGCGCCGGCTTGAATGCGCGTTCGATCAGCCGTCCTTATCGATGACCGAGCCAGCGATGAAGTGCCTGACCTTTCCACATCCAGAGACCCGACAGGACCATGATTGGGACCACTATGAAGCGGACGCGGTTGGCAAACAGTGGCAATTGATCGAACGGGCTATAGATGTAGCCAATGATTGGAATGGCTAGAACGAGATGAAATGAGCGAACCAGCGTACGTTTGGTCTGATCCTTCATAGTGTTGCAATGTTAACACCAGTCGGCAATGTCGTTTGCAAGTTCCAGAGCATGCGTCAATGGCAGCCCATGCGGCGCGCCGGCGTAGATCTTTAGCTTACTTTGCGCCACCAGCGCTGCAGTTGCTTGCGCATTGTGCACGAGTGAGGCGGAAACGTCCGCGTCACCGTGTACGATCAAAGTCGGTGCCGACAATCTACGCAAATCGTTCCTGTAGTCGGTTTCCATGTCGATACGGTTCGCCGCCAACGCAACCGTAAGGGGGGTTTGCAAGCAAAGATTGATTCCCCATTGCACACGAGCGGCAGAAGTGTCGGGCGAGAAGAATGCAGGGGCATTTTCCGTCACCCACTGTGGGAAGTCTGCGATCCAAAGTGCGTGCAGTGCTTCCAGGGCGGCATGCGATACACGGGATTCATGATCGGCGGTGCGGATGTTATAGGGCGTAGTTGGCGAAACCAGTACCAGGCGCAAAGCGTGGCGCCCACTTGTCCGACCCGCAAACCGGCATGCCGTGCCGCAACCCATAGAATGTGCGACGATGGTCGCATCCGCCAACTCTCGGTGCTTCCAAACCCGCGCCAAGTCATCTACCAGAATGTCCGCGGTCCAACTCGAAAAGCCCTCGGTTGAGTGACCATGCCCGCGCATATCATAGGTAACGCAGCGATAACCTCGTGCCAATAACAAGGCAACCACCGGATCCCAAAGCACCTGGCTCAAGGCCCAGCTGTGGATCAGGACAATGGTGTGACCTTGGCCGATATCCCGAATCCGCAACTGAGCACCGTCTGCCGTACGGACAGTCGCAGTTTGACCGGCGGGTTGCACGCCATCGGCGCTAGCCGCACCTGCCGTTGCGAGAGTCAAACCACCGAGAGCGCCATATCGGGCAAGGATTTGTCGTCGATTGATGGTCATGGAACCGCCCTACTTTTAGCTGCAATGCACCAGCATGCTGCCCGTCCCTTCTGGGTGACAATTACCTGGGAGGTCATCGCGCGGCGGATGTTTGAGCGTATCATTCGGCAAAATGCGACCGAACAATTCAACGGTCGGCGTCTTATTGCGCCAGTGGCGGAATTATCGCCGTATGAGCCAGTTGGCACTTGCACTGGATGGCGAGCTGTCTGCCCGTCATCTGAGCTTCATAGAAACCGGACGCTCTCAGCCCAGCCGAGCATTGCTGTTGCGTCTGTCAGAGCGTTTGGATATACCGCTGCGCGATCGAAACGAATTGCTTTTGGCAGCCGGGTATGCACCGGTTTTTTCCAACAGCTCGCGTGACGGCGCAACAGGAGGTCCTGCACGCGAGGCTATTGAGCTGATCCTGGCAAGCCATGAACCCTTTCCGGCACTGGCGGTTGACAGCGAGTGGAACCTGGTGCAAGCGAATCGCGCCGTTGGACCATTGTTGGCCGGCGTCGCGGCAGAGCTATTGGTTCCCCCGATCAACGTTATTCGATTGAGTCTGCACCCGAATGGGCTGGCCCACCGTATTGTCAATCGCGCATCATGGTATAGGCACATTCGTCACCGCCTTGCTCGTCAGATGGCGGTGACGCACTCGAGTGTTTTGGGCGCTTTGTATGATGAAATTGCCGGCTATGCCGAAATGGAGCCGGCTGATCCAATGCCGGAAATCCCCTTCGACGGGTTTGTTGTGCCGCTGCAACTGCGATCCCCGCTGGGCGAGCTGTGCTTCTTTAGTACGACGACGCTCTTCGGTACGCCGCAGGATGTACTTTTGGACGAGATTGCCATTGAAACCTTTTTTCCTGCCGACACATTGACGCGGAAACGACTACAACAAATGGCCGCGTAGATGCAGGAGGAGTAAAGATGAATCCCCTGGTCACCAAGGTGCTTGAGAAAAACACGCGCTGGCGCACCGAAAGCATCGCGCTTCGTGAGATTTGTCTGGCCTCCGGCCTCAATGAGTCGCTCAAATGGGGCCAGGCATGTTACGACCTCGATGGCAGGAACGTGGTGCTGATCCACGGTTTCAAGGACTACTGCGCACTGTTGTTCATGAAAGGTGCGCTACTCAAGGATCCGAAGGGATTGCTGGTTCAGCAGACCAGGAACGTGCAGTCGGCGCGGCAGCTACGCTTCAAGTCCATCGCGGATATCACGGCGCGCAAATCGACAATCGCTGCGTATATCAAAGCGGCCATCGAGGTCGAGCGATCCGGGGCGAAAGTAAGAATGAAAAGCGCTGCCGAGTTTGCCATGCCGGAGGAGCTTCGCCGGCGATTGGACGATGATCCCCGACTCGCCGAGGCATTTCGCGCCCTCACGCCAGGGCGGCAGCGCGCCTACCTGCTTTATTTTGCATCAGCCAAGCAGTCGACGACCCGTGAGACACGCATAAACAAACACACTCCGAGGATCCTGAAGGGTCTGGGCCTCAACGATTGACGCGCCGGAGGAGGCTAATCATGAAAAGTATTGTCACGATCACACTGACCGGCCTGGTCATCGGCGGGTGCGGTTCCGCAGACGATTCTGTTTCGGATGCTGTCGAGTCGACGACGCAGGTCGCGACGGCAGTGTCGATCCAGCCCGGCCAGGTCATGGCGGATAACGTCATCATTTTTGACAAAGGACGCGCCTTGTCCAGAGGGCCTGTCAAGATGGCACTGGGCGAAACCGATCCTGCGACGGGCGAGAAAGTGTACACGGGGCGTATGGGCCAACCTGAGCCCGCCGGCCCGAAAATCGCTTTTGTCGTGCGGTCTGTGCCGGAGGGCGTACTAAAGGATTATCACGACCATGGCATAGCAATGTCGGAGAACACGGCCTATTTGCTTCCAGAAGGCGTACAACTCTCGCCGGATGCGCTCCGCGACATGACACCCGTCGGCGCCATCGACACCGAATTATCCAATGAGGAAATCGTCGCGCTATTTGGGGTCCAAATCCCCGAACCACAATGGGTTCCCGCGCCGGACTGATCATCACCGTGTTCGGCCGCTTGTGCGTCTGGACCTGCGCTTCTCCGGCTGATTGATTTTCCGCAAAAGCCGCGCCACGGCTTTGACAGTGGCCAGCGATGAGGGGTCGGTTGCTGCGGCTGTTGTCGTGTCCGAATCGGTCGGTTCAATAGACTCGGTCGAAGCCGCTTCGACTGTGGTATCGGCTGCACTTTCGGTTTCGCTCGAGGTGGGCTGCGACGTGCTTGCCTCGGTGCTGCCCTGCAGCAATTCTTCCGTGTGCGCGCCCGTTGCGCACAATGCCAGCAGACAACCGCAGGTTATCGACAGGACTGGATTCATTCTCAGTACTCCTCATGTTCGTGACGAGCGGTATACTGACGGTGGCGTTTGCAGGAAGTGCCGCTCTCGATGGATTAACAGAGTTGGGCGGCGAAGCAGCTCAGTAAAGTAATCAACCGTTGGCGTAATCCTCGCCAGCGCTTGCTTTGCTCGCCACCGCCGTCTGCGGGTTGCTGGAGGATCGTCACGCAATGGGCAGCCAGCCGATAACACTGCTACTCGATGCGGCGCGCCGAGGCGAGCCGGCAGCGGCCAATGCGCTGTTCAGCGAAGTCTATGCAGAACTCAAGAGTATCGCGCGCTCACAGCGTCGCCGCTGGCGCGGCAATGAAACGCTGAATACCACAGCCCTCATCCACGAAGCCTTCGTCAAACTGTCTGCAAATGACCGACGATCCTATGTCAATCGGGCACACTTCTATGCGACGGCCTCGAAAGCCATGCGTCATGTACTGATGAACTACGCGACGCAACAGAATGCCATGAAGCGCGGAGGCGATGCGGTCCGCGTGCCTCTCGAGGATACGCACCTCGACACCAACGCGTCCGCGGAAGAATTGCTGGCGCTCAATCAATTGCTCGAACGCCTTGAGCAGCGGGACCCAAGAGGCTGCCAGATCGTCGAGTGCCGCGTGTTCGGTGGCATGAGTGTCGAGGAGACAGCCGAAGCGCTCGGCATCTCGGTTGCGACGGTAAAGCGGGACTGGCAGGCTGCGCGCGATTGGCTCTATCGCGAACTCGGATCGCCGCAACCTGGAAACAGCTGATGCGGCGAGAGCCAGACCCGTCATCCGTCGCTGATGCCGAGCGCTATTTTGAACGTCTGGCTGGCGGTGCGCGAATCGCGGTGCTTGCGCAGTCGCCTTCGCCACCGCCTGAGCAGCGGCGCATTGGCCCGTACGAGCTCGTCGAACTGATCGGTCGGGGTGGCATGGGCGCCGTTTATCGGGCAGAACGGGCAGATGGCCAGTTCGAGCAGCGAGTCGCGCTCAAGTTGCTGCCTTTCGGTCTGGGTGGTGAGTCGCAACGCGAGCGTTTTCTGCAGGAGCGGCGCACGCTGGCCCGGTTGAGTCATCGCAATATTGCGCGACTTCTCGATGGTGGCGTTACCAACGATGGTACGCCGTATTTCGTGATGGAATACGTCGAGGGCGTGCCGATAGACGCGTATTGCGATCGGCTCGCGCTTGATGTGACGGCGCGCTTGCTCCTGTTTCGGCAGGTTTGTTCGGCGGTTCGCTATGCACATCAAAACCTGATCGTACATCGCGACCTGAAGCCCGCTAACGTACTGGTCGATGATCGGGGTGGCATCAAGCTGCTGGATTTCGGAATCGCCAAGCTCATCGGTGACGCCGACAGCGGCCGGACTTCCGTTACGGAAGCCGCCGATCGCGTCCTCACGCCGGAATACGCATCGCCCGAGCAAATCCGGGGTGAGGCATTGACTGTAACGACCGACGTCTACTCGCTGGGTGTTCTTCTGTTCGAATTGCTGACCGGCGAGCGGCCGTATCGGATCGCCGAGCGCTCGCTGCCGCTCGTGGCCAAGGCAATCCTCGAGATCGATCCCGCCCGTCCCAGCGACGTTGCACCGGCGGCACGCCGCAGGTCTCTTCGCGGGGACCTCGATGCGATCACGCTCAAGGCGCTGGAGAAGCGTGTGGACCATCGTTACCCGAGTGTCGAAGCGCTGGATGAGGACATCGCCAGGTATCTGGCGGCGCGGCCAGTCAGCGCGCGGCCGGCCAATACGCTCTACCGAATCGGCAAGTTCGCCCGTCGACGAAAGGTGCTGGTGGCTGGCGCTGCTGCGACCGCGGCGAGCCTGTTTGCGTTGGGGGCGCAGACCGTTGCATTCTCGGTCGCAACCGAGAAGCAAGCGGCGGCCGTGGCGCGCGAGAGCGATCGCGCGACGGAGATTCGCGATTTTCTGTTGAACGTGTTTTCGGTTTCTGACCCGAACGAATCGCGCGGCGAGACCATCACTGCGCGAGAACTCCTCGATCGCGGGGCGGAGCAATTGCGCTCGGACTTGCAGCGCCAGCCGGACAGCCGGGCTGCACTGTTCGCAGCCATTGCCACGATATACGAGCGCCTTGGCATGTACGAAAGGGCCGAGACCATGTTCCAGCAGGCCCTGCTGCTTTATCGGCAAAGCGGCGACGCGCACGGAGCTGCGGTGGCAGAAGCGCTCGGTCAGTACGCCCGCATCAAGGAAATCAAGGGCGACTACCGTACCGCCGAGCAGCTCGCGCGTGAGTCGCTCTCGCTCAGTGAGCAAAGGGGCGAGCAAATTGCCATCGCCAGAAGTTCGAATATCCTGGGACGCGTGCTGCATTTGCGCGGCGATTATGATGACGCCGAACCCTACTACCGGCGCGCGCTTGCGATCTACCAGGCGGAGTACGGTAACAACCACGAGGATGTCGCGCTCAGTTTTTCGCATCTTGGCGCCCTGATGGCCCACAAGAACGATTTCGACCTGGCGGAGCAATACCAAACCGAGGCGCTCGCGATTCGGCGCCGGCTGTTTGGCGACGAGGACCTGCGCCTGTTCGGCAGTCTCAACAATCTCGCTGACCTCGCGCAACAGATGGGCAACTACGACCGGGCACTGGAATACTTCGGGCAGGCGCTCGCGATCGCTGACAAGTTCCTTCCGGAGAATCATAGCGACAAGGCATACGTCTATAACGGACTCGGTGTCGTCAATCGAAAACTCGGTCGCTACGACGAGGCCGAGAGATACTACCGGCAAGCGATCGCCCAATCGCAAGCGGTGTTCGGCGATTCTCATCCCACGGTTGCCGGGTATCGTGCCAACCTGGCCAAACTGCTCTACCTGCGTGGTGATCTCGCAGCGGCTGAAGCCAGCTACAGGAACGCCTACGCCGCGCTTGCTGCAGGAACGCCGGACGATCCCTACGTTGCTCTCGTGCGCAGCCGGCTCGGGAGGGTCATGGCCGAACGCCGGGTGAGCCAAGAATCGCAGGTGCATGTACGAGAAAGCTACAGCAAGCTCCTTGTGGCCTATGGCCAGCAAGATGCGCGGACCCGCGAAGCAGCGGACAATATGGCTTTTGTGGAGGCGCGGCTCCGCCCAATCACAGTGAATTTGCGCTAGCGCGCCTGCCGCGCGTGCATCGCAATCTGTTCCTCCCAGCTACGCGGTGAGCTGAACGCACCGCATTTTCGGTATGTCTCTACGCAAGGGCTGCTGATCGATCAACTCGATCACAGCTCAATTCCACGATGCATTCAAAAGGAGACCGACCGATGAAACGTAACAGGATAACGACGCCATTGGCGCTCGCAGCCTTGGGAATGGCGATCGGACCGCTGGCCAACGCCAAGCCCTGCAAGGACGTGGTGTTCAACGTGACCAACAATCACTTCGAGGGCCGTGAGATCGAGATTCGCCAGGTGAAATTCCGCAATCCGCACAAAGGCGGTAAGCAGCAAACCGAGGATGTGAAGAATGTCTGGTGTGATCCAGGCGCCACCTGCAGTACATTGGGCGACAACCTCGCGGATGCGGACAAGGTCGATCTCTACGATATCCAGGTCGTGTTCAAGTATCGCGAGCATGACGGCGGCATGTCGAAGGAGTTCGTCACACAACCGTTTACGCCGACGTACCGCAAGTGCAAGGAAGGCAAGCAGTACGGCCCCATCGTCGTTACGGATTCGCCGTAACAGGGAGATGCCCATGAAACGAATCCTGCGCCTGGAGCATGCGCTTGCAGGTATCGGTCTTTTGTTGTCCGCTTCGGCCAACGCCGCACCGGCCAAATACGACTGTTACCGTTTCGACAAGCTTGCCGAGGACTCGCGCTATACGGTTGGCGATGTAATCGACACCGAGCACGCGGTGATCACGATCAAGCAATATTACACGAACGGTAACCCGGCGATGGCTGATGCACGCCGCGCCGAGGTGGTGAACTCCAAAATTGCCGGTGGCGATTCGCCGGAGCTCAGCGTCTACCTCGTCTCTGTCAATGTCGTACCGAAACAACCGATAACGCGTGTTCGTACGCGCCTTGCTCAAAGCATCAGCCAGAGCGGGGGCTTCGCCAATGCCAATATTGTCGTCAATGGCGAGAAGCACGAGAGCCCGAATGGCTTCGCCGCAATGGATGGCAAGATCATCGGACGTCCTGGTAAAGGCCGCGCGAAGATCACGGCACATATCGCACCGACCGGGTCGGGCAACTGGCACAGCGGAACCTTCGAGCTGGCGTCGAAACCCGGCGAGACCATCGAGAGTTTCACGATCGGTGGCCACACTTGGCGGATTGACGACATGTGTATCGGACTGTAGGGACGTAGCGATTCCGCTCCTGATCCGGGGGTGGACCTGTGGAACCCGGTCTGTCGACCGGGTTCCATTGGTCGGCGAATAGTCAGACCGACCGGATGAATCGAACAACCGCCTGCGTCCATGCCTCGGGCTGCTCGTCAACGATGTCATGCGTGCCGCCTGCCAACTCGACGTAAGCAAAATCAGGACGCAACGCATGAGCGCGGCGCGACATTTCGTAGGCATCATCACCGGTGTTGGTCAGGATCAGGGTACGGCAACGCAGGGCGGCGAGATCTGGCGCCATGTCATGCGCAAATGCTGCCTTGTGGCCGTACCAGGCAGTATCTCCGGCCCAGAGCTGGTCGATCAGGCGCCGATGCATCGCCACCTCATCTGTCCAGCCCGGCGAATACCTCACACGCGTATTCCAGGCCTCCAGCAGATGCGAGCCATCACGCCTGACCTGCAATGCACGCAAGGGCAGGCTGGAAAAATGCGCAAGGTCCTCTGCGCTCAATACAGGCGGTCCGTTCAACACCAGTGAGGACACAAGCCCCGGGTTGCGTGCCGCCATGTTGCAGAGGATAGCCGCCCCGGTGTGGTGTCCAAGAAAATGAGCTGTCCCGAGTCCAAGTCCCTGCACGACCGCCACGAAGGCATCCGCATAGCCAGCGATCGACGGCGGCTGCCGCGGCACATCGGACTGGCCGTAGCCCGGCGTGTCGACTGCGATGACATGCAAGCCCTGCGCGGCGAGCAAAGGCATCGCGCGCTCGAACATCCGCCCGCAGACGGGCGACTGGTGGGCCAGTATGAGGCTGGGGCCCATGCCCGCTTCGTAATAATGTATTTGCCCGAACGGGCCATCCAGGTAGTTCTTGCGCATTGGAATATCCCTGTCGTGGCTGCCTCCCTTGACTGAAATGCGGCGGTAGGCAGCCGGCCTGCGGTCAAGGATACAATTTCCGGCGCTGCGCTGCGCTCTGCGCCCGGATCATTGGCGTCATGGCCGCTGTCAAATAAAGAGAACTCCCCGATGGTCGACGCAAGTCGCAGGCAATTCATGGTGCATGCTGCCAATGCAGGCGTGATCGGAGCCGGACTGCTTGCCGCCGCCGCAGCTCGATCGGCACAGCCGCACCCGCTTCCGGACTTTGCCGACCCGGCGCAACGTCTCGAGGCGAAAGTAAAGATGATTGGCACGCTGGATGAAGCGCCGGTACATACACTGGTGCGCATTCATATATATGGATATGGCCATGAGGGTAATCTCACGCCATTCTTTTCGATGCACAACTATGCAGTGAATTTTTGGCGTCGCCTCGCCAACGGAAATTACCAGGTCAGGGTCTACGAAACCGGAATTTATACCGCCTTTGACAGTCAGGACGTCATCACCGAATGGCGCAATCCATACACCGACGAAATTCGCGAAGTACAGCAGTTCCGCTCGGGGCCGCTCACGGTTGAGTTTGGTCCTGATGGCATCGTTCCCGGGCCCGAGACGACGGTCAAACCCGTCGCGATGGCGATTGAGGTGATCGAAGACAGCATCATCCACAATACGCAGAGTTCGTTCGCGTTCCCGTCACCTTTCATGCCGGAGGAATTTCCCAAGGAAAGTCCAGGCCGGATGTTTTTCTGGGACTCGCACTACACGCACATGAGCCCGGCAAATACCGTCGCGGACCCGAAGGTGAGGAACGCGCCAGCCAATATCACCCTTACCAATCTCGTGTCATGGAACCCCTGGCTCGGCATGGCGCAGCGGCCAGGACGGACATTCGGGCGAGGTGTTGGCCGCAAGATCGACGGCCCGCGGTCGTTGCCACCCCAGGTGCTCGAGGGTCTGCGTGAACACACGCCGCAGGTGCTCGACATCGACAATTGGGGGCCACCGTACAACGATATTGCGGATTACAAGAACAAGCTCAGGAAGGCGAGGGGTTGAACATGCGACGCATCGGAGGCCTTCTTGCCCTGGCGGTGCTGACCGGTTGCGCCGCGGGGGAGGACCCCTTGGTATTGCAGCGCCACGCTCGCGCACCTGCGGATCCGGTGGCCGACGTGGATTGGTACGAGCCGACCGAGGCCGTTGGCACGCAGGAGGGAACGCCGCTCGTTGTCGCGGGGGCCGGTGATCGCACTATCGATGCAAACGTCCTCGACGGGGCAGAACGCTACGCCGCGAGCATGAACAGTTACGGGCTCGTCGTCGCGCATCGTGGCGTCATCCAGCTCGAGTCTTACAAAGACGGATTCAATGCCGGGCGTCGACTCGATTCGCAATCGTTGCACAAACCGCTGGTGGCCATATTGACGATGGCGGCCGTTGCCGACGGCAAGCTGGCGCTCGATGATCCGCTGGCGAAATTCATCCCGCAGTGGCGCGACGATGCACGTGGCAAGATCACGGTTCGCGACGTCCTGTACATGCAGACTGGTCTCGAGGAACCTGCCTTTGCGGCGAGACTGGATAATCGCGCCTATCGCATGTTCATCACCAGCGATCTGGCATCTGCCGTGCTTTCGCTCGGAGCCGAGGATGCGCCTGGCACTCGTTTTCGCGTGCACTATGCTGCGACACAGTTACTGCAAATGGTCCTGGAATCGGCGACGGGCCAGCGTTACGCCGCCTACCTGCAGAATCGGTTGTGGTCGCGCATCGGTGCGTCGCCCGCGCGTGTGCGGCTCGACCGGCCCGATGGCGATGCACAGGTGTTCTGCTGCCTGCAGGCAACCCCGCGCGACTGGCTGCGCATTGGCTTGATGCTCATGCACCACGGCGAGGTTGGCGCCGACGCCGTAATACCGCTCGATGCGTGGCTACAGCTCTTGACGCCATCGCCATTGAACGCCAATTTCGCCATGCAGCAGATCTGGCGTGGCAGTCCATATGCATCGCTGCGTTACCTCGATAGCCGCGAACCCAGGCGCGGCCTGCCGGTTTCCGCTCCATTTGTTGCCGAGGACGTGTTTTTTCTGGAGGGTCGGGGCGGTCAACGCGTGTATGTCGTGCCGAGTCACGAGCTCGTAGTCGTGCGCCAGGGCGAGGTGCGCATGGACTGGGATGACGCGGCGTTTCTCAATCCGTTGATCGCAGCGGCCCCGCCTGCGACAACCGCGACAACGACGGGACGTCCGATTCCGACACCGGCCTATTCGGCGCTACTGCTACCACCCCGCCCCGACTATCAAAAGGACAGCAGTTGGGCCCGGCAGGCGAAGACGTCGCTCAGACCGACGGCGGCTTTCTACGTGCACCCGACGACCTACCGCGAATTTGCGTACTGGAATGCCCCCATCGGCGATCCTGCGATCGATCGCGGTGTCGACGAGGTCGTGGCGGGCCAGGCCAGCGTGCTCGATGATTGCTGTGATGTATTTGCACCACGTTATCGTCAAGCCGCCATCTCCGCACTCGGGGTCAACCGCCAACCCTATGAGCTGGCGTTACTCGATGTGCGGGCCGCCTTCAAACACTTTCTTGAACGAATAGGCGATCGTCCCTTTGTGCTGCTTGGTCATAGCCAGGGTGCGCTCCATGTGCAGCGACTCATGACGGATGTCGTGGACCGGGATCCTGCCCTGTCGAGGCGCCTGGTGGCGGCTTACATCGTCGGAATCCCGGTACCGCAGGCAATGTACACGCAACAGCTCTCGCGGACGCGACCCTGCAACGCACCGGACCAGACAGGATGTATTGCCACCTGGTCAACCTACAGCGCGAATTTTGGGCAATTCCCTCAAGTGCGGAACGTTGTCAGGCAGATGTTCGCACCACTGATGCAGGCAGCGGGCACGCAGGCGATGCAATGCATCAATCCATTGACATGGTCGATCGACGAGCCCAGCGCCGGTCGGCAGGCAAATCGTGGTGCCGCCATGATCGATATGACAACGTTGGCGCTCATGCCGCCCGTAGCCCGGCTGGTGGGTGCGCGTTGCGACGACGGGCTGCTGATCATCGAACCCGACCCAGCGCCACCATTCACCGGCTTCGATCTGATGGGAGGCAACTACCATCTCGCCGACATTGCGCTGTTTCATCGCAACATTGCCGACAACATCGCGCTGAGGGCGGAGGCTTGGCAGCGGCAAAAAGAGGCATCGCGAGCTCGCTGACGTATACTGCACGATCGCAATTTTCCAGGCGGTCCCTGTCATGAAATCTCTGCTTGCATCTTTTCTCCTGGCGTTGTTCGTTTGTGCCGGCGGCATCGCCTTGGCGGAAGAATCCCCCGCATCGACGAGCGACAAATCGGCCAAGGATGAACCGCCGCCCGAAGGCAAGTTATCGGTTACTCATCACCAGGTCCGCATGGGCGGATCCACCATCGCCTATACGGCGACGGCGGGAACCATGCTCATGAAGAACGACAAGGACGAGCCTGTCGCCTTGTTCGGATTCACCGCCTATGTGCGCGATGGAATGGACGCGCGGACGCGCCCGATTGTTTTCGCCTACAACGGGGGTCCCGGGTCCGCGTCGGCGTGGCTGCACATGGGCATCCTCGGCCCGCGTCGCACGGTCATCGAAGATCTTGCGGTCAATTCGCACGGTCCTTTTCGCCTGGTCGACAACGAGTACGGTGTGCTCGATGTGGCCGATCTCGTGATGATCGATCCGGTCGGCACTGGTATTTCGCGCCCGGTTGGCAAAGCCGAGGGCAAGGACTTCTGGGGCGTCGACCAGGATATAGAATCCGTGTCGAACTTCATCGTGCAATACCTGTCGACCTATGGCCGCTGGGCTTCGCCCAAGTTTGTCCTGGGCGAGAGCTATGGCGGCATGCGTACCGGCGGCGTCAGCTATGCGCTATTCACCAAGCACAATGTCGCCCTCAATGGCGTCATACTCGTGTCGCCCTATATGGATTTCGCCTCGGGTAATGCCGGGTTGCGCATGGACGATCCCTATGTGAATTTCCTGCCGACTTTCGCGGCGACGGCGTGGTATCACCATGCCCTGGCGAATCGCCCGGACGATCTGCTGGGCTTCTTGCGCGAAGCGGAACAGTTTGCCGAGGAAACCTATGCGCCTGTCCTTTTCAAAGGGCGTCGCGCCAGCGCTGCGGATCGCAAGACCGTACTCGCCGGGCTCGAGCGTTACACGGGTGTATCGGCGCGCTACTGGGATGCGGCTGATTTGCGTATGGACGAGGGACACTTCCTGCAGGAGCTCGAGCGCGACAAGGGCATCGTGATAGGCCGCGTGGACTCGCGCTATCGTTCGGGCAACATCAATCCGCTGGCGGAGACGATGCTATACGATCCGTACACGAGCGCCGTCGCACCGGCGATCGTTGCCACCTTCAATGACTATTACCGCAACGAGCTCAAGGTCGAAACCGATCGTGAATACGTCCTGTCCGGACGGCTATACGAGAACTGGGACGGTCGCCACGCCCAACCGGATCTCGGCGGTTACAAGTCGCCCGTGGCGAACACGGCGGTCGACCTCGAACAGGTCATGACCATGAATCCCAACATGAAAGTGCTGATCCAGCAGGGGTATTTCGACCTGGCGGTGCCGTATCGCACCGTCGAGTACATACTGGATCACATGCGGGTGCCGGATCCGGTCCGTGCGAACGTCCGCATCGAGTATTACGAGGCAGGCCATATGATGTACGTGCATCCGGCGTCAATGCAGAAATTCCGGCATGATCTCGCGGGTTTCATTGCCGCAGGCAGCCGCTGACGAATATCCCAACGTGACACAGGGTCCTGTGTTGTTTACGAAATCGTAATCATGGGCTCAGGCTGTTGTAGTCAATGATCGCCAATACTTGTCGCATCGTCGGCATTCGGCCGACGACGCCACGACGGACTACAACTGCTCGTCTGGCCGATGTTCGATCATCGCAAGGAGTAAGCCATGATGTCATTCTCATCAAGCCGCGGTGGCACCGCCATCAACGCGGCAATGTTGATCGCTGCGGGTTTCGTCGCCGCCGCACCAATTGCTGCAGACGCTGCCGGCGCGTCGTCGACGACCATCGTGATTCAGGGCAGCCGCGAGACGCGCAAAGTCATCGGTCGCTCGGACATTGGCGCACCTATCGTGCAGGTGGATCTCAGCCACACGGTCAGCTACGCGGATTTGAATCTGGCCAGTGCGTCTGGAGCCGAGACGCTGCGTCAGCGAGTTGATAGTACGGCGCATTTGTTGTGTCGCGATCTGGATCAGCTCTATCCACTTGAGAGCAGCGACCCGATGTGTGCGAAGCATGCCGTCCACATGGCTAAGTCCCAGGTGGATGCGGCTATTGCGGCCGCGAGCGCAAGGCGCAGCGGCTAGGTTGCCGAGTCGACCGGTCCGGGCGCGACAGCTTCCCCGGGCGGTGCTAACGGTCTGCGCCGACCGCAATGCCGGCCGGCGCAGCGTTTTGACGAACGATTGCCTTGACCTGAAGATAGCGCGCGACGCCTGCTTTGCCGAGTCGCGCGCGGCCGAGGCCCGACAGCCTTGTTCCTTCCCACTCGAAGTCCATTACCATGCTTGAGAGGGATGCGTCGCCAATACTGATGAATCCAGCGTCGAGTGCTGACGCGATGCGCTCGGCAGTGGCTTCATCGCCCGCGAAGACATTCGCCGATAGTCCATACTCGGTATCGTTCGCGAGCGCTATGGCTTCGTCGAGACCGTCGAATGGCATCACTGGAATGACGGGCCCGAATGTCTCCTCTTTCATGACTTTCATCGAGTGATTGACCGCTGACAAAACGGTTGCTTCGCACCAGCGTCCGCCCTTGTCGATGATCTTGCCACCCACCTCGAGTTTGGCGCCCCGCGCAAGCGCATCGTCTATGTGTTCGCGGACGATGTCGGCCTGCCGTGCCATGATGAACGGCCCGATCTGGCCTTTTGGGTCATCGCAGGTAAGCTTGACGGTGCGTGTCTGTGCCACGATGCGCGCAAGCAGTGCGTCGTGGATTCGCCGGTCCGCATAGACGCGCTCGAGTGATTGACAGGCCTGGCCGCTCGCGAGCAGCGATGCGCGCACGATGGCCGTGGCGGCCGTGTCCAGGTCGGCGTCCGCTGTGACGATCGCCGGATCCTTGCCGCCGAGTTCAAGAAAGGCCGGAATGAAGCGCCGCGCGGCGTGCTCGGCCACCAGGCGACCTGTACGGACGCTCCCCGTACAGACAACGGCGTCAACATGATCGATCAAGGCTGCGCCGGTGCTACCGGGTCCGCGCACGATGGCGACCACGTCGCGCACCGCCGGCACGGCATCGAAAATCCTGCGCAGGGGCTCGACGTAGCGGGGCGTGACTTCGCTCGGCTTCAACACGACACCGCAGCCCGCCGCAAGCGCCGGCAGCAGGTCGATCATCGACAGGATGACCGGGAAGTTCCAGGGCGCGATGACGCCAACGACGGGGTAGGGCACCAACTGCTGGCGACCGCTGATTCCCGGAATTGCGGCCGGGCGCTGCGCATCGTTTCGCAATACGATCGCGGCAGCATCGATTGCGCGTTGGATCATCTCGCCAACCGCGGCCGTTTCGATGGCCGCGATCCGGTGGCGACCCGTATCGACCTGCAGGCTTTCCCGCAATTGCTCCGCATTGGCTGCAAACGCCTTCGCGAGTTCCCCCAGGGCCTGAGCGCGGCCGGATACGCCAAGCTCGCGCCAGCGAGCCGATGCTGCGCGGACCCTAGCGCAGGCGTTCGCAACCGCCGCCTCGTCCGCTACCTCGAATCGGTAATCTTCCACGCCGGTCAGGGGATTTCTCGCCATCATCGTGCTCGCCATCGACGGTCTCCGCCATGTATCTGAACGGCACTGTCCTGCCGGGCACAAATTATGGCGACATTTTCAACCGGGATCGCAACTACCGCTTGGATCCACCACCTGGCGTTTGGCGCATGCCGCTCGCAGCCCCGGGCCGGAGCACCTATGCTTGGACCATGGATGCCAAGCGCCTGCTGCTCATCTGGGGTGGTCATGAAGGTGGCCGCACCGAACAATTGCGCGACGCGGTTTTGCGTGGTGTTGCGGCGGCAGGCAGCGACATCTGCCTTCGCGCCAAAGCGGCCCTTGTCGCCACCAGCGGGGATCTGCTCTGGTGCGAAGGCCTGTTGATGGGCACGCCGGAGCATTTCGGGTATATGTCAGGCGCGCTGAAGGATTTTTTCGATCGTACTTTCTATCCCGTCGAAGGCCGCACCGAGGGCTTGCCGGTCGGGCTATTCATCAGCGCCGGAAACGATGGCAGCGGCGCTGCCGCGGCGGTCGAGCGGATCAGCATCGGATACCGATGGAAGTTCATTGCGCCGCCGGTCATCGTGGTGGGCGCGCCTGACGCGCCGGCCTTGGCGCGCGTCGAGGAACTCGGGGCGACAATGGCGGTCGGGTTGGTTGCGGGCGTTTTTTGATCAGCACCCGGTCGAGGTCGCGGTCGCAAGCGTATAGACGCAGCTGCTGCTGATTCGAGTGGACGGTCGGAAGATATCGAAAACCAGCATTTCGCGGTTCGCTCCGCAAAGTACGCCGTTGAAGCGCTGGTCGGTGAATTCACAGACGAGATGCTCACGATCGTTCCAATGGTAGCGTCCCTCGCTGTGTACATTCTCTATTAGCTGAGCTTCGCGATGAAATTGCGCGACCGAAAGCACGATTTCGTTTCGTCGATTCACAGTCGAGTCGCCGTGGAAGGTAATCAATTCGCGGTAAACCGTTGCGAACAGAATGCCACCGCCATGAAGATCCGTACGAGCAATAAGTGGTCCGAGATAGGGGCAATCGAGGCGCAACGATCGGCGCGTGTCGGCTGTCACGGCCGGTTACGCGTGCCGCTATGCCTTCGTTCCGGCGCGTAGAGCAACCTGTCGAGGTCGGCTCGCAATCGATTCCAGTCGACGGCGCCATAGGCCGCCAACATACGCCGCTGGGTGCGACGCCAACGGGGCAGCGCACGCGCCAGCACGCGTCGGCCAACGGGCTTCAAAGCCACGGATCGATGCCGCCCTGCGCCGCGCGCGCAGATCTCAAGCCAGCCGCTGCGGGCCATGGGCCGAAGGTTTCGTGACAGCGTGGTTGCATCGACGTGAATCGTTGCGGCAAGCTCGGTCATTGACACCGGACCGGACTTGGCAAGCGCGATGAGAATGGTCAGCTGCGAGACGCGCAGGCCACAGGCGCGCAGCTGATCATCATAGTGGCGTGAAATGGCCCGCGCGGTCCTGCGCAGTGCGAACGCCATGCAGGCGCTGGTTCCGGCGAGATGCAGACGTGGCGTCGTTCGTCCCACTTTCATGCTCATATTTTGACATGTATATGCATGTCAAAGAAGGACCTGATGAATCTGTGATGCAGTCCGTGGCTGGCAAAGCGGGCTCGGCGCAGCATGAGCCATGGTCGCGATTTCATTCACCGGCCTTGGGTTCCTGGCGCCAGCACTGATGGTGCTGCCCTATCTGCTGACCTATTGGCTCTTGCAGCTGACAGTGCCGGCGGGCGGGCGGCTATGGCCCTATTTGCTGGCCGCAACGGCCGCGCTGGTCTTGACCTATGCCATTGGTCGCAGGCTGAATGCGAACGGTATACGCCACCGGTTGTGCAACATCCGGTTCGAGAACTGGGCATTCATTCAATTCGCAATGACTGCTGCAGTCTACGGGCTGTTCTGGCTGGGTGCAGTTTACCCGCCCTGAGGCAGGCGCAAGCGCAAGGCACCGCGAGGGGTGCAGCGCTCCTGCAGTGCGCCGGCTCTAGGTCAGCAGACGAGCATCGATTTCCTGCTCGGCGATCAGCCAATCCTCGAGGTCGTTGCCCGGCGCGAAGCCGCGTCCGGCTGCGCGGTAATAGGCGGCCTTTGCAATCATGTCGTGGCGAGTATCAGGATCGACGAATGCCGTGCTGCGCTCGATGACGCGATTGGCGCGCTTTGGGGAACGTCCCGGCGAGGCGCTCCGGGTCGATCGTCGGGGTGCAGGCGAGGTCGTGGGGGTTCGTTGTGGCATCGGACCGCTCCCTAGCTTGACGAGTTCATACTAGACACCTGTTGCGCCGGCAAGTTCCTCTCACATCGCATCAAGTGGCATCGCACTAACCAGGCAACACCTTGTGACAATTACGTATCGGCGAACTGCCTTTACGGGACTAAGTTGCTGCTTCGGATGCTGCCAAGGAATGCGCATGGCAACACTGGTACTGGTCTGCGACCGAAGCGCCGCGCGCTTTTTTCATCGCGAGAGTCGTCGCAAAGGCGCGCCGCTCGAGGAAAAGGCCATCTTGGTCTCGCCTGCGGCTCGATTGCGACCGACCGAGATCAACAGCGACCGCGCTGGACGCATTTACGCGCGCAGCGCGACATCGACGGGGCGACACAGCGTACGCGGCCATACGCCGGGCCCTGACCGTGAGCCGCATCGGGTGATCGCCGAGCGATTCGCCAAACGCATCGCCAGGCGGCTCGACCGCGAACGACAGTCGGGTGACTATGATCGTATCGTGCTGGTTGCATCGCCGCGCTTTCTCGGCACGTTGCGCGCTGCCCTCAGCGCCGCGACGAGGACGCTTTTGGCAGAGGAGCTGCCACGTGACTGGGTCCGCGCCGATGTGACGCAGATTCGCAAGCGCTTGTAGGTAAATATCCCTAATACGATTGCGAAACAACGAATGGCGCGTATACGGGCCTCGACTTAGGGTAGCCGCAGGGCAGCCGGAGCGATGCCATGTGGAAGAAAATCCTGTTCGCGATCCGCGATCCGTTCGATACCGATAACGAACCTCTCGCCAAGGTCGCCGACCTGGCAGCGGCAGCGGGCGCTGAACTCGATTTGTTTCATGTCGCTTTCAGTCCTGTGATTGCCGACGCCAACCTGCCCCAGCGCGCGGCGGCGGCGACCATTCGCGACCAGGTACGAACTGCCAGGGCTGCGCTCGAAGCACTCGCGTCACCCTATCGATCGCGCGGTACGGTCGTCCATACGAGCGTGCGGTGGGACCGTCCAGCCTATGAAGGCATCATTCGCCAGGTGTTGCGCAGCAAGCCGGACCTTCTGGCCATCGATGCGCAGCAGCGAGGCGCCCTGGGTCGCTTGCTCGTGCGGCATACGGATTTCAGGCTGATAGAATTATCGCCGGTCCCAACGCTCCTGATGAAATCGGCCCGCAATCTGCGGGAGTCCTCGATCGTCGCTGCCGTCGATCCAGAGCACAGCCACGACAAGCCCGCGCAGCTCGATAGCGATATTCTTGCGCAGGCAGCGTTCTTCGAAAAGATACTCGATGCTTCGACCACGGTCGTACACGTGCGGCGCCCGGCAACGGACTATGTCGTCGGCTTCGATGGCCAGCCCGTGCGCGTCCCCGCCGACGACAAGTCGAGCGAATTGAACCGACAACGGGTCAAGACGAAGCTTCGTGAACTTGCCGATGCTGCCGGACTCCCTGCGGCGCATATACAAATCGAATCCGGCGCGGCCGACCAGGTACTCAGCGAGATCGTCAATCGGTTGCGAGTGGGCCTGGTGATCATGGGGGCGGTGTCGCGCTCCGCGTTGAAGCGCGCTTTCCTCGGCCACACCGCCGAACGCGTGCTGGACCAGATCGATGCCGATATCCTTGTCGTCAAGCCGCGGCAATTCAAGACTTCCGTGCCAGCGACCTCGCGTCACCTGGTGCGGGCCGCTGCTCCACTCTGACGCACGCCGCCGCGCTCGACGCACGGCCGTGCTCGCGGCCGCGGCCTTGTGCCTGGTTTTCCCGCTGGTCGCGGTCGGCGAGTCGACGCTGGAGGAAGTCCTGGCAGGGCGGCTTGCATCGCAGCCGGAACCATCGTCAGCGCGTGCATCGGCGATCCTGCAAGCCATACGAACAGAATACGCGGCGCGCGATTATCGACCGCTGTGGCTTGGCGACAGGCGGCCGACGGCCGCTGCGCGTGAGTCTGTCCTCGTGCTTCAGCGATCCTTCGAACACGGACTGGATCCGCGCCATTACCAGGCGAGCTGGCTCGCCGAAACCATGAGGTCACTGGGTGCTGGCAACAAGGACTTGCAGTCCATGGCGGGTTGGGACCTCGCCATGACATCATCGGTCGCGCGATTCCTCGTCGACCTGCAGGTGGGTCGTGTGGATGGCGCGCGTTTTGGTTTTCCGAAGGTGAGTCTGGATCGGATCCGCAGCCTGGTGGAGGGCTCGATGCGGCGCCTTGCGGCGGAACCCCTGAGCGTCCTCGCCGAATCGACAGCCTGCCAACTGCCGCAATACCAATCGCTCCTCCCGGAGCTGGCGCGGTTTCGCAGCCTGGCACGATCGGATTTGAATCCGCGGCAACTGCCCGACGCGCGCGGCGGCGTGCTCCACGAGGGTGACGAATACGCCGCCGTTCGCGAGCTCATCGATATCCTGCGTGCATACGGCGCGCTCGCAGGCGCAGACGAAGTCGATCCGACGCACATCGGACCGCAGGTGGCACTGGCCCTGCGCCGCTTCCAGATGCAAAGCGGCTTGCAGGCCGATGGTGTCCTGGGGCCTGCAACCCTAGCTCAACTGCGGGTGCCGTTCGCTCAGCGTGTCATGCAGATTGAACTCGCCCTCGAGCGATGGCGATGGATCGGCCAGCAGGACGAACCCTATGTGATCGTCAATCTGCCGCAATTCACCCTGTTTGCCTACGCGGCCGGTGCATCGCAAGACGTTCCGCTTGCCATGCGGGTCGTGATTGGCCAGGACGATGAGCGCTGGCGCACTCCGCAATTCTCGGCGGTGATCACCGAGGTGATATTCAATCCATTCTGGGACGTACCGGTCTCGATTGCCACGCGGGAGCTGTTGCCGCTGGAACGAGCCCACCCGGGCTATTTGACGCGCAACGGATTCGAGGCTGTAACGGTCGATGGGCGGACATCGCCCGCCCGCGGCGCGGCACTAGTGGCCGTTGCCAACGGCTCGATGCGTCTGCGGCAGCGACCAGGCGCGGGCAATGCGCTTGGTCGCATCAAATTCCGCATGCCGAACGACTATGGTGTCTATCTGCACGATACGCCGGCGAAGGATCTGTTCGATACGGCCTGCCGCGCATATAGCCATGGCTGTCTGCGACTCGCCGAACCCTCCGCCCTGGCGCAATTCGTGCTAGGCCATGGCCTGCGAAGCGGCGGCGCCGAATGGCCGGCAGGCCGTATCCGTGAGGTCATGGCAGCGGAGGAAACGATCAACCTGCGGCTCGAACGGCCACTCAGGTTCCATGCGATGTACCTGACAGCACAGGCGGGTGCGGACGGGGTGGCGTTTTTTCCCGATATTTACGGATTGGATTCGAGGCTTGCGCGTACTGTGCGCGATGCACCGTGACGCGATGAGCCGAATCAGCCGGCCCAGCTGCGGACACGGCCCGTGTCGAGGTGTACGAAATTGGAGCGTCGATAGTAGCCAACACCGCCTAGCTGAAACCCCAGGGCGATATCGCGCACCTTCTCGATGCTGGCATCCTTGAGCCGGATGTCGATCGCCTGCCCGGACATATGCAGGCTCTGTTTTGCAACACCCGTGGAGCGCGCGCCCAGCATCGCGTTGGTGGCCGCAGAGCGATAGCCCGAGATGACTTCAAAGCGCGGCTCGCGCTCACAAGCAACGGCCAGGCTATGCAGCAGCTCATAAAGACGCGGGTCGATTTCATGCTCCTCGCCAGTGCGAAAATCGCGAAGAAAATGTGCCAGGCCGCGAAGGCCGGCCGTATCGTACGAGCCATCACGGGCAAAACAGAAATGACACTCCTCGCCCGTGTGCACATTGAGCAGTTGCAGTCGCTGTTCCCCCGGGAGCGCGGTCGCAATCGTCGCGAACGCCGAGCGGGCCGATACGGCAGCGACCCCGAGGCTCGCTGCCAGGGTTGTGAATTGACGCCGGGTGCACCGTTGCATGTCGCCTCGCCGAGTCTGAAATGGCACGCTCGCGGAACCGCTGCGCCTGGTGGCAGTCAGAACCGGTATTCAGGATTGCCGATTGTGCACGTCGTTGCAAGAGGTCGGCGAACCGGCTGGCGGTTTCTGTGCGATGCGGCACGCCAGACGCAATCGGCCTGATATGTCAACATGTTGCATCGAGGCATGAGGAGCGTCGACCATGAGGGTATCGAGAATCGTCTCCATGACGGCAGGCATCGCCTGCCTCGCAGGCATTGCCTTGGCACAGGCACCTCAATCCGCAGGAAGTGATGACGGCCTCGAGCCGAGGCGTGCGAGCGGCCTGCAGTCATTGCGGATGCGGCCCGGCGTATCGCTGGCCCAGTACCGCCAGCTGGTGCTCGAGCCGATGGAAGTAGCATTCAGCAAGACTTGGGATCCCCGTCCAGCGGGCGTGAAGGTATCGGATCGTGAAAATCTGCAATTGCGCGAGCGGCTGGCCCGCGTTCTCGCCAAGGAATTCCGCAAAGTGCTGCAAAATGACGGTCGGTACGAGGTCGTCGACCATCCCGGGCCCGACGTGCTCAGCGTGCGGGTTGCGGTCGAAGACCTCTACATCAATGCGCCCGATGTGTCGCGGCCGGGAATCGTGCGCCAATACACGCTGACCACGGGTGAAATGACGCTCAACGCCGAGCTTCGCGACTCGGTAACGGGCGAACTGCTGGCGCGCATTCGCGACCGACGACGCGACCCCGAGTCGAACTGGCTGGAACTGACGACCGCGCTCGATAATGACCAGTCGGTGCGGCGCGCCGCGGCGAAGTGGGCCGAGGCCCTAAAGGCACTGCTCGAGACGGCGCGCCAGCAGCCCGCCGCCGAGGACGGCCGCCTGCACTGACCCGACCCAGGCCTCCCGGCCTGTGTCCGGCGTCCGCAGGAGTTTGCCGCTGGCGAGCGTGCAGGCGGTCTGGTAATCTGCGCGGCCTTTTTTCGGCCTATCCCGATCGTGCAGCCCAATATTCGCAACATCGCCATCATCGCCCATGTCGATCATGGCAAGACGACCCTGGTCGATTGTTTTCTCAGGCAGTCCGGCACGTTCGCTGCGCACGAGAAAGTCACCGAGCGCGTCATGGATTCGAACGCGCTCGAGCGCGAACGTGGAATCACCATCCTGTCCAAGAATTGCGCGATCGAATATCGCGGCACGCGCATCAACATCGTGGACACCCCGGGGCATGCCGATTTCGGAGGCGAGGTCGAGCGCGTGCTTTCGATGGTCGATGGCGTCATTCTGCTTGTCGATGCGGTCGAAGGACCGATGCCACAGACCCGATTCGTAACGCGCAAGGCCCTTGCGCTCGGACTGCGGGCGATTGTCGTCGTCAACAAGGTCGATCGGCCAGGCGCACGCGCCGACTGGGTCGTTGACCGGACGTTCGATCTGTTCGACAAGCTTGGCGCCTCGGATCAGCAGCTCGATTTTCCTATCGTCTATGCATCGGCATTGCAGGGATGGGCAAGCCCCGATTCGACACGGCCAGGCACTGACATGGCGCCTTTGTTCGAGGCAATCCTGCGACACGTGCCGGCGCCGAGCGCCGATCGCGATATGCCGCTGCAATTGCAGATCTCCACGCTGGACTACAACAGCTATGTTGGCCGAATCGGTATAGGTCGTATGCGGCGCGGCGTGTTGCGCCCTGGCGCTACCGTGCAGCTGCTATACGGCGATGACGACCGTGGCAGCGGACGCATCGGCCAGGTGCTTCGCTTTCGAGGACTCGAACGCGAGCCGGTTGCCGAAGCGAGTGCTGGAGATATCGTGGCAGTGACCGGCATCGAGAAGGTCGACATCGGCCTCACCCTGTGCGATCCAGCGCAGCCGCAGGGGCTGCCACCGATCAAGGTCGATGAGCCCACGTTGGCGATGACATTTCAGGTCAACAGTTCTCCCTTCACCGGTCGCGAGGGCAAGTTCGTCACGAGCCGGCAGATTCGCGATCGCCTCCTTCGTGAACTCGAGAGCAATGTTGCGCTTCGCGTCGAGATGACCGCCGACACTGACGTGTTTCGCGTCGCCGGCCGCGGCGAGCTCCACCTGACCATCCTCATAGAAAACATGCGCCGCGAGGGTTACGAACTCGCTGTCGGCAAACCGCAGGTCCTGCAGCGTATCGAGAATGGCCAGGCCCTGGAACCCTACGAAGCCCTGACGGTCGACATCGATGCCGAGCATCAGGGCGATGTGATGGCGTCGCTCGGTGAACGACGCGGTGAGCTGATGGACATGGTGATCGAACCGGACCGCAACGGCCGCAATTCGGGAAGGGTGCGCCTTGAATACCGCATTCCGGCACGCGGGCTCATCGGCTTTCAGAGCGAATTCATGACGTTGACGCGTGGCAACGGCCTCAGCAGTCATATATTCGATGGCTATGATGCGGTGAAGGGCGATATTCCCGGTCGGCGCAATGGCGTGCTGGTCAGCAACGAGCAAGGTGCTGCGACCGGCTACTCGCTTTTTGCCCTGCAGGAGCGTGGTCGGCTGTTCGTCAGTCCTTCGGATGCGGTGTACGAGGGCATGATCATCGGCATCCACAGTCGCGAAAACGATCTGGTCGTCAATCCGGTGCGCGAGAAGAAACTTACGAACATTCGCGCTGCTGGCAAGGACGAGAACATATTGCTCACGCCGCCGGTGCCGCTGACTCTGGAACTGGCTGTCGAGTTCATCGAGGACGATGAGCTGGTCGAAGTTACGCCGCAGTCTATCCGGTTACGCAAACGCCAATTGAAAGCGCATGAGCGCAAGCGCCGTGCCGATGCGCTGACCGTATAGAGCCTGTCCTGCATCCCGGCCGAGCCGCCTTCTGACGCGCACCGGCCGATGGTCGCGGCGGCATGTTTGCAGGCGGTTTGGTTCGCGCTCAAAGCCATTTGCGGCGGCGGAACAGCCACAGCAGCGTAGTTGCCACCACCGCCATGAAACCGAGCAGCAGGTAGTAACCATAGCGCGAGGCCAGCTCCGGCATGTGCGTAAAGTTCATGCCGTAAATACCGGCGAGAAAACCGAGTGGCACGAAAATCGTCGTGACGATCGTGAGGACCTTCATGATTCCATTGAGCCTGTGAGCAGCCATGGACAGATAGGACTCGGTCAGATCGCCCACAAGGTCGTGATAGAGCGTGGCGAGGCTCGCTGTCCTTTCCATTTGCTCCGAAACATCGTTAAGCGCCGGTGCCGAGTCCGGCATGACCAGCGCAGTGGGCGGTAGTTGGCGCAGGCCGCTGAACAATTGCGCATGATAAACACAGGTCCTGCGCAGCCGGCGCAGTTCAAGCTTCTGGCTGCTGAGTTCGCTGAGGAGCGCATCGCGCGGTTCGTGCTCGATTTGATCCTCGATTGCATCGAGGCGTGACTCGAGTTTCATCAATCGCTCGAGAAAGCCGTCGGCAACAATGCGGCAAAGCCGTAGGGCCAAGCGCCAGGCGTCGACCGGCGTCGGATGTTCCGTGTCCTTGAGTTCCCGTGCCAATTGCTCGCAGGCCATGGAGCGGCCGTTGTGACGCGTCAGTATCTTCGTCGCCGAGACGAATATCGCCAGCTGCGACGTCGTAAAGTCACCGTTGAACTCACCTGGCTGCAGCTCTTTGAGCAATATGAACGAATAGTCGCCAAAGTCCTCGAATTTGGGCGGGTGACGCTGGCGTTGCGCATCCCGGACCGCTTCGGGGTGTGCATTCAGCTGTCTGCGCATGATTGCCGCCTCGTGCTCGGCCGGCTCGCTGTCGAGCGCTATCCAGGCCCAGGTTGGGTCGCCGGGCGTCGGGCTGGAGGGCGCCGCCAGGTCATTCTCCGACGATGTCCGGTGCAGACCCGACCCGTCCTGTCGCCAGAATGTGATCATCGTCTTGTTTTTAGCACATCGGCAGGCCGTTGCGGAAATGGCCGGGTTTCCAGTCGCTGCGCCTCAAGGGTCCGGCGTGCCGGCCGATCAATAGGGATACCCCGGCGGGTGGTCACGCCGCGGGCCCGTGCACCATGGACGCAGCCAGATTACTCAATGATGTCGACCCGGACGATTCGCGACGCCACGGCGTGGGCTGGATCGCGGTCGTCGAACGCATGGCCGAGAGCCAGTTCGACGACATGGCGTTCATCGCTGCCCGCGCCTGCGCCGTTCCGACCATGCTCGTGTGCTTCTCCCATCACGGCGAGCGCTGGGTGCGCGGATCATTTGGCATTGCGGCCTGCGACTGGGACGCCTGCAGCCGGCTTTCGGACAGCGGGTTGCGACGAAGCGGCGAGCTGCTGATCATACCGGACCTGCTGCTGCACGATGAACTACGCGTGAGCGGCATCGATTGCAGGTCCCTCGGCGCGAGATTCGCGATGATCGCGCCATTGCTGAGCGGAGTCGGCGATGAAATCGGTGCCGTGCTCGCGCTCGATTCCAAGACGCGCAGCGACGCGCGCAACATGGTCGATGTGATGCAGGTTGTCGCCGGACAGATCGCCGCGCAACTGGAGTCCTTTGCATCCATGGCCGAGCACGAGCAGCATCGGAAATTTCTCGAAACCTACCAGAAATTGCTGGAGGACCGACAGGAAACCCTCACGGTACGCAACGAGCGGTTCAAGACCCAGAGTCTGACGGACGAGCTGACGGGACTTGCCAATCGGCGCGCATTCGACATGCAGTTCGAACAGGCCCTGGCACAGGCCTCGCGCTATGGCCAACACCTGTCCTTGATGCTGCTCGACGTCGATCACTTCAAGAGCTACAACGACGAGTTCGGCCATCCCGCGGGCGATCTCGCGCTCGTGCAGGTGGCGAGTCTCCTGCGCGACAGCGTTCGCAAGAGCGATACCGTGGCGCGCTACGGTGGCGAAGAGTTTGCCATCATCCTGCCGGTCACCGAGAAAAGCGGTGCCATGGGTCTTGCCGAGAGATTTCGCGCAGCCGTCGCCAACGGCAGCTGGGAGAAACGCCAGGTCACGATCAGCATCGGCGTTGCCACCTACTCGGGTGGCCGCGCAAGCGTCGAGGCCATCCTGGGTGATGCTGACGCGGCGCTCTATCGGGCCAAGTCGCTGGGGCGCAACTGTGTCGTTGGTGCCGGCGCGACTCCAAACACGAACCAGCCACCGCTGCCGTGACCTGGTGCGGCGAGCTCGCCGCGGGCAATTTTCGCGAAGCGCTCGACTCCCGCGGTCGCGTAGTCGGCGATGGTGTGGGCAAAGCACCTGTCGGCGGGAAAACCCGCCGCGGTACAAAGCTCCTGCGGCAGCTGCTCCCGGAATACGGTGTAGTGCGGTTCGTTGTTGTTCTCGGTATCCCAGTTCCAGAAGAAGTTCTCGTAGCTGCTGACTGCCGCTTCGTTCGGCAATTCCATATGTACCATGGCACCGCCAGCACTCAGCAGCCGTCTGCATTCCACGAGGATTTGCCGCGTCGACTTGAGTGCAACTTCATGAAAGAAGAATGAGGAGACGATCAAGTCGAAAAAGCCGTCCGGGAAATCCGTGTGTTCGGCATTCTGCTGGCTGAAATGCACGGGCACACCCTCGGCGGCCGCCAGTGCCAGTCCGTAGCGCAATACCGGGGCCCCGACGTCAATGCCGTACAGCTCGGCTTGTGGAAATACGGCGTGATAGGGGAGGAGATTCTTGCCGCTGGTCGTGCCAAGATCGAGAATCCTGCGCGGCTTGAATCCGGGATACTTCTCGCCGAGCCAGTTCGCGACGGATTCACCAACCACGCCGGGCCGCTTGCGATAGGGGTGCTGGCCGGTAAATACCTTGCCGCCCTGCGCGATGACCGCGCCCTGGGCGACGTCATCAGCCGTGAATTCGGAGTGGAAGCAGCCCGGCGCCAGGTGCACATCGAGTGCCGAAACATAGCGCGGGACCTGCAGGTGCGGGTTGAGGCGTAGCGAACTGCCGGCTGGCGGCGATTTCGCCAGCTGACGCGCCATTTCGATCATTTCCCCAAGGCCGCGCTCGACCGCCGGTTGCACCGACTGGTAGCACATTTCCTGGGCATTGTAGCGAATCGAAGAATAAAAGCGGTAACTGGGTTCTGATTCCATGGCGTGCCGGATCGCTCGCCACTGACTTGGTTCGTTGACCTTGTCCGCAATCGTCGGCGCGATGCGTTGCTCATAGTCCATGCGCAGGTCCTGGCGCATATCGATGATCGCGTGCTTGCGGAGCATGCTGATCATCTTCTGTCGCGCTCGTTCGTCGTGGGTCGGGCGAAAGCATCGTTCGATGTTCATGCGCATCACACTCCGCTCAATCTGGCGAATACCGCTACACCGGCAGCGGCGATCTTCTCATCGTCTGCGGCGGCCACGCCCGAGACACCGATTGCGCCGACACAATGATCGCCGGCAACGAGGGGCAGGGCACCTTGCAGCGGCACGATGTCGAGCGCCATGAGGCCCGGCATGTCCTTGATGCGCGCGGCGATGGCGCCGCTCGGCTGCTGCAACTTGGCCGCGGTCCTGGCCTTGCCAAGGGCGACTTCCATTGTGAAGCCGCGGGACTGCAACCGTTCGGCAAGAAGAACAGCGCCGGCGCTGTCGACAATGACGATGCTCACCTGCCAGCCGCCAGCCTGCGCAGCGTTTCGGCAGGCGGACATCAATTCTCTCGCGTCGTCGATGGTCAATGCGGGGAGCCGCCGCATGGTCAATGGTACTCCTCACCGCCCGAGACATTCATGGCTTCGCCGGTCACGTAGCTTGCCTCGCTCGAGCACAGGAAGGCACAGGCATTGGCCGTATCACTTGCAAGGCCCACGCGTCCGAGAGGAATTCGCGCGCGCATCGCTGCCAGGTATTCATCGACGTTCTGGCCGCGCGCGCTCGACATGAACTGATTCTGCCAGGCTCCCAGGCCGGTGGTGACATGATTCGGGCAGATCGCGTTGACGGTGATCCGCTGCGGGCCGAGCTCGATCGCCGCCGATCTCGTCAAGCCGATGAGCCCGTGTTTGGACGCACTGTAGGCGGATGTGAGCGCCGAGGCGGATTTGGCCGCTTTCGAGGCAATCGAAACGATGCGCCCGGCGCCCCAATCGCTGTCGCTGCTTTGCCGCTGCATCTGCGCTGCGGCATGCTTGATGGCGAAAAAACAGCCGCGCAGATTCACGCCGAGCACCTGGTCCCATTGCGCTTGCGTGAGCTCGACCAGCGGGCCAAACAGATAACCCACCCCGGCGTTATTGACGAGGATATCGATGCGACCAAACCTAGCGACAGCGTGATCGATCAAACCTTTGACGTCGGCTTCGCTCAGCATGTTGCCGGTACATGCACTCGCTTCGGCGCCCGCAGCGCGAAGCTCGTCGCGTACTGCATGGAGTTCCTCGATTCTGCCGATGCCGTGCTCGGGCGCAAGTTCACCGGCCAGTTCGCCGAGATCGTGCACGACAAGGCGCGCACCGCATTGCGCAAGGCGCATCGCAATGGCCGCGCCGAGACCCTGCCTGCGTCCCGCGCCGGTGACGATCGCCACCCGTCCATCGATTCCTGGGTAACGGGTCACGGCCCTCAACGCCTCTGGTGCATGCGCAGGACGCGTTTGATATAGGCGTCGCGCCACGCTGCCCTTTCCGACTCGACGGCGGCGGGCGCTTCGTAGGATTCGATGTCCGCTCGCGTCACGGTGCCCTTGGCATCGAGAAGCCGTTCGACGGTATCCAGACGTTCGCGCAGCGCGCCGACTTCGGTGGTCAGTTCCAGCACGAAGGTCATGATTTGATCGAGGTCCGGATCCGCGAAAAACGCCGGCCGCTTGCCTTTGCTCAGGCGCGGCAGCTGAACTTCGGCCGGGCTCCTGCGCTCGCTCACCGGGGCGTACCGGGCCTGTGTCTTGGCGCTTCGCGGATCATCCTATGAGTATAATGAATTTCCACCTGCGCGAACCTCGGGAGGCTGGCGATGACGGGAATGGCTCCACCTGCCGGATTGCGGACGCCGCCGCGGCGTCTCCTGCTGGTCCTGGGCTGTGCGTTCTTCTGTTCAATCGGTACGGCTGCGCGCGCCGGCGAGCCCAGCCTGCTGAGAATCCGTGCCGCGACCGTGCTGGCTGCCGACCTCGTGCAGACCGAGCGGCACTATCGTGCCTGGCTCGGGTATCAGGTCCGCGAGCGTGGCCGGCTGCCGGCGGCGGTTGCGCGCAGCCTGGGTGCGCCGCGCATGACCGGCCTGCCATTCATGTTGATGAGCCCGGACGCCGCGCCCGATGTCTGCATTCGCTTCATTGCCATGAAGCCGCCTGGCGGCTTCCGTCCGATGACGACCTGGGGATGGAACAGCATCGAGATCATCGTCGACCAGCCGCAGGCATTGCGTGGGCGTTTGGGAGCGGCGCCTTTCGAAGTCATTGGCGAGCCCGCGCCGCTCAACAGTCTGCCGAGTATCCACGCCTTTCAGGTGAAGGGACCTTCGCGCGAGGTGTTGTATCTTACGGCCGAAACCGGCGATCGCAGCAAGTCGCGATTGCCGCTACCCGGCGGCGAAGTCGGTCGCATATTCATCATGGTGCTGGCTGGCAGCGACATCGACGCCATGCTTGGCTGGTATGCCAGTACTTTCGGATTGCAGCCAGGCAAGGTGAGGCCGACGCCCATCGGCGTGGTGCAGCGCGCTCAGGGACGTGGTGCCGACTACCAGTATCCCCTTGCCGTGATGGCATTGCGCGATCCGGGGAACATGCTGGAATTCGACGGCTATCCGGCTGACACCATTGCGCGCAAGGCGCCGCGCGGGCGCCTGCCGCCCGGCATCGCCGTGACCAGCTTTGCTGTCGCGGATCTCGATGCAGTGCCTGTCACCTGGCTGCGGCCGCCGGCAGTGCTGCCGGGGAAACTCTATGCAGGCGCGCGCAGCGCGACCACACGCGGCCCGGCCGGCGAACTCATCGAGCTGATCGAAGAACGACGCTGATGCCGTTGCGACGACGCGATTTCCTGCTGGGCACGGCGGCGACCACGGTCGCAGCGCCCGCTTTCGGCCATAGAGCAAACGAGCCCAGGCCGAACGCGACGGATTATCTGATCATCGGCGCCGGCACGGCGGGCTTGCCGGCCGCCATCTTCGCATCGCGCCGTGGTGCTTCCGTGCAATTGGTGGATGCGGCACCGGTCATCGGCGGCACCTTGCAGATTGCACAGGGACAGATCAGCGGTGCCGGTACACGTCTGCAACGAACACTTGGTATCGAGGATACGCCCGAGTTGCACTATGACGACATCATGCGCGTCACCCTGGGTACGGCGGATCCCGACATCGCGCGCCTCGTTGCCGACAATGCCGGGGCGACGATCGATTGGTTGCTCAGCGCGGGCTTCACGCCATTACCCGGACACCCGGTCACCGGAGCGTCTCCCGGCCGACCGGCCTACAGCCGTCGCCGTTACCTTTGGGGTGCCGATGCGGGCCGATCCATCCTCCAGGTCGTCCTGCGCGAGATCGAGCCTTTGCTGGCCGATGGGCGCATCCGCCTGGCGCTCGATAGCCGGGTGACTCAACTATTGGTGGATGACAACGGCGCCGTGCGCGGCGCGAGCGTGCTGCGCGAGGGCAGGGCGCAGGAATTTCACGCGCGCAACGTGCTGCTGACCTGTGGCGGGTATGCCGCCAACGGCAGTCTGTTTCGACAACTGTGCGGCTATCCCAATTATGCCGGTTCCGCCTATGTCCACTCGCAGGGCGACGGCCTTGCGCTCGCGACGTCGGTAGGCGGTTATCTGCGCGGCCGCGAAAAATACCGCTCCGGATTCGGCTCGATCCTCGCCGATGAGCATTATCCGGCCAAGGTATATGCGCGGTTCAACACGGTGCCACAGGATCGCCCGCCGTGGGAAATCTGGGTCAACCAGCTCGGCGAGCGTTTCGTCCGCGAGGACGAGCCCGATCTGTTGCGACGCGAGCAGTCCCTGCTCGGGCAGAGTGAATTGCGCTACTGGATCGTGTTCGACGAAGCCATTCTTCGCGCGGCGCCGCCGGGGATCAAAGGCTGGAGCCGCGAGCAACTGCGCGCTGCCTGCAATCGGCATCCCATGTTTTCCTCGGCATCGAGCGTAGACGCCCTGGCACAGGCCACCGGTATCGATGCCCACGGCCTTGCCGCCACGATCGCCGCGTATAACAAGGTGGTGGCCGGTGGCAGGGATCCCCTCGGACGCCGCCACGCGCCGCATGCGATTTCGCGAGGGCCGTTCTATGCCATACGGCACCAGGGCCACTCGGCGACATCCGTCGTTGGCGTGACCGTGGACGCACAGTTGCGGGTTCTGCGCGGCGGCGGCGATGCGGTCGAGAATCTGTACGCAGCCGGGGAAATACTCGGCAGCGGTGCAACCATGGGCAAGGCATTTGCCGCAGGCATGATGTTGACACCGGCGCTTACTTTCGGGCGATTGCTCGGCGAGCGATTGCCGATCTGAAGGAGTGAATCTCGATGCGTGAGAAAGCCACCTACCCCGAGTACATCGGCATTTCGGATGTGACGACACGATCGTATGAACAAATGCGTGTCGAGGCGTACTTCGACGGCCAGCCGTCGATCATGTTCGACGAACCTGAAGGCTTCGATATCGGCGACCCACCCGATCTACGCGGCCGGTCGCGTGGCTGGACACCGGTACATGCCCAGCTTGCGGCGCTGGCAGGGTGCACGTCGATCACGATTGCGGTGGTGGCGCGCGACCAGAAATTTCGCTACGCCAATCTGAAGACCAAGCTGCGTTCGCTGATCGATATCCGCGGTTTCTTCTTCGACCTGCACCTGCAGCCGAAGTACCAGCAACTGAATTTCGATCTCACGCTTCGCACCAGGGAGTCGGTGGCCCGGATCCGCGACCTGGCCAAGGAAACCCACCGGCGTTGTCCGCAACTCGGGTTGTTTCGCGCTGCAAGGGTTCCGATGCTGGTCACCTGGTATCGCGCCGGCAGCCGCCGGGCGTTGTTCGAAGAGCGTTTCAGTCTGCGCGCGGGGCGTACGCCTGAAGACCGGCTGATCGGTCGCGCAGCTCGGCCACGACGATGAAACGCAGCGGGCCACCGGGCAGCAGCGCATTGAATGGATAGCAAGTCACGAGCGTAAGCATCGGCTGATCGGCATCGAGAAGGATGCGCGCCTTGTCCACGTGGACGATGCGGGTGCTGGTCACCCTGAACGAGAAATGCTGCCCGTCAACCCGCTCGACTTCGAGCGAATCACCGACGGCAACCTCCTGCAAGAATGCGAAATGGGTATCGCGGTGGCCGGCGATGATGCTGTTGCCGAGCTCGCCGGGAAGAACACTGGCGGCGTCGTGGGTGGGCGCGAATGCCAGGTTGCGGCCGCTCGCGCCTTCCAGGATCAGGCGATGTGTGCCGATGCGGGGTAGCGCGAGCCGTGCAATCGCGGTCGTGTCGGCCCATGGCCAGGGACGCGGTGCGATCACACCGTTGCGTGCCTGCAGCCAGCTTCGCTCGATCAGGCGCTGAGCCAACCAGGCTTTTGCCTGGATCCAGCCGCCGTTGCCCAAAAGGCCGATGCCGGGCAACGCGAGTAGCAGCACTGAGCGCAGCTTGATGGCGCCCGCGTTCATGGCGACGACACCGCGGGCAGGGCGCGGACCGACACCACGTAGTATCGCGCCGCAGCGAGCAGCAACAGCAGCATGCCAACGGCAATCATCAGCGGCGAGCCGGTGGCAGTGCTCGGCATGCCAGCCTCGCGCGCCCAGAAGCTGCCACGTGGCGCGACCGTCGGCAGTTGCCGCTGCGCAAGCGCCTCGCCTGGCCGGCGTGCCGGCGTCTTGTCGACGGCGACGAGACTCGTAAGGCGTGTCACAAGGCCATGACGCAGTGCTGCCACCGTGATGTCCCGATCGATTGCCGCGCGTGCATCCAAGGAAAGGTCGGCTCGAAGTCGCGAGCGTTCGAGTGAGGCGATGCGTTCGCGCGCCCACAGTTTGCCGATGCCGCTCGGATGAGCCAGTTCGCGTACGGCGAATTGCGTGCTGAAGTAGCCATTGGCGTCACTGCCGCTCAATAGCAACGGTCGATCGATGATGCCGTGGTGGCGCAGGACGATCATCAGCGGATCGCCGGCATACAGGTCTCCCGGCAGTGGCGCCGCAAGTTCGTAGTCGCCGCCATCCGGAAATTGCAAAGCGAGTTCACGCAATGCCGGGTGCTCGAGTTTCTCGAACAGGCTGCTCATGCGCTCGGCAATCTGCGCACTGTCAGCGATGAACACAAAACTGCCGTGTCCTGCTATCGCTGCTTCGCGCATGAACCAGGAATTGGGTGCGGCGCCGATTCCGACGGTGAACAATCGTCGTTTGCCCAGCCGGTTCTCGACCATGCCGAGCAGATCCTGTTCGTTGCTGACGCTGCCGTCGGTGATGAATACGATTTGCTGCAGCGGATTCTGACCCGACATGGCGAGGGCCATCGCGAGCGCGTCACGCATCTCCGTGCCGCCATCGGCTGTCAAGGCGGCGATGAACCGCTGTGCTTCCCCGACATGCAGTGAATTGGCCGGCTGCAAAGTCATATAGAGTGCTTCGGCATCGTCGGCGAAGCGGATGATATTGAAGCGATCCTCAGGGCGAAGACGCCGAATCGCCATTTGCAGTGCGGCCCGAGCCTGATCGATGGAAGGCCCGCCCATCGAACCCGAGGTGTCGACGATGAAAACGACGTCCCGGGCTGGAACCCGGGCCGACGGATCGACTGGCGGCGTCAGCGTGAGGAGAGTGAACCGCTCACCCCCGAACTGTTCACTGAAGGCGGCAGCGCTGATCGCATCATCCTGCGCCGCCCGCCATACCAGTTCGAAGTCCCGATCCATCGGCAGGTTGCGGCCGGCGACGCGAAGTTCGCCGATACCGTCATGCATGTCACTCGTCAAGGGGTGATTGAGGCTGCGAAGGTCCGCCGGCGCAAAGCCCGGCGCGAAATCGATGCCGATGGTCAATTCCTGCGCACTGCCTTCGACGAGCTCGCGAGACGGCGAATCGGGCGCCCGGTTGTCCTGGCCGACGGGCGCATAGCGCGGGGTGATCGCGAGCGGAATATGCAGACGGTACTCGCCATCGCGCGGCGCTACGGTATCTAGATAACCGATCTCGATTTGGACCTGCCCATGTGGTTCGATGTTCGCGACCTGGGTCGTGAACATGTTGGGCCGGTCCTGCTCGGCCAGTACGGTGGTCTGGCCTTGTGCCTTCGCCTGGCGGTACTCCGCGCGAGCGACGTCCTTGCTGCGTATCTCGCCGCGTATCTCACGCTGACCGATGCGCATACGCAGCGTATCGACGGCCGCGGTTGCTGCGAGCGGATAAACATACAGGCCCTCGGCCCACCGGTCGTCGTCATTGCGAAAGCGCTGCACGAGGGTAACGCGCACCAGATTCCCGACTACGCTCGCACGAATTTCGCTGCTGAGTCGAAGCGCCGCGCTCGGTTCCGTCGCTTCGTCGTAGAGCATGAGCAGGGTGCCGGAGCTGGCTTCGTCGGCGTGCAGCGCCCATGCGGGCGAAAATCCTGCGCTACCCAGTAGCGCGACAAGACCGATCAATGCAGTCCGAGTCATGTTTCAGCCCTCCATGGCGCTATTGCAGACCCGTGGCCTGTCCGGGCGACGACAGACTCTGACGGCACCATGGCGCACTTGAGGCAAAATAGGGCGGCGGTCCATGCCGGCCGCTCGAAATGGGGGTCGTGCATGTCAGACAACCAGGCGTCGCGGGGAGAATTTGCCCGAGGCTGGCGGGTGCTGGTTGCTTCGTCCCTCGGCGTGGCCTGCGGCGCATCGCCCGTGCCATTCAACTCCCTCGGCTCGTTTACCCTGCCGGTCACGCAGGAGTTCGGCTGGGGTCGCGGCGAGATGCAGCTCGCCATCATGTGGTTCACGGTCGCAGTGGTCCTGACGGTCCCGTTCGTCGGCGCATTGGCGGATCGCATGGGCGTGCGCCGGGTGGCAATCGGCACCTTGATACTCTTTGGCGTGTGCTTTGCCACTATCGGGCTCACGCCCGCGTCGCTGCCCGTGTTCTACCTGCTGTGGTTCATCAATGGCGCGTTAGGTGGCGGATCAACGCCTGTCACCTGGACAAGGGCTGTCAATGCCTGGTTTCAGCGCAAACGGGGTATTGCACTCGCGGCCACGCTATTGGGCACCGGTCTGACCGGCATGTTTCTGCCGACACTTGCAACCTGGTTGATCGGCCAGGTCGGATGGCGCTGGGCTTATGCCTTTGTCGCCTTGCTGCCGCTCGGGCTTGCGCTGCCTTTCGCACTGGCCTGGTTCAGGGAACCACCCCGCATCGCCGGTCATGCCGAACAAGGGGATCCGCGTGACGAGGGTTTCACCCTCGCCGAGGCTGCGCGCAGTTATCGCTTCTGGGTTCTCGCGTTTTCCGTGTTTGTGGTTGCGGTCGGCGTTGGCGGATCGATTACCAACTTCCAGCCGCTCTTGGCAGATCACGGGTTCAGCGCCGCGCATGCGGCGCGCATCGCGGGCGTCATTGGACTGTCCGTCGTCGCAGGGCGACTGATCGCCGGCTATCTGATCGATCACTGGTGGGCGCCCGGAATCACATTTCCAATGCTGGTTCTGCCAGCGCTCGCCTGCGTCCTGCTCGCACAAGCGCAGGTATCGGCTGATGTCGCCTATTTCTGCGCTGCGTGCATTGGCCTGGCGGCCGGCGCAGAAACGGATCTCGTCGCCTTCCTGACCGCGCGCTATTTCGGCCTACGTCATTACGGGCGGATCTACGGCGTGCAGTATTCCGGCTTTGGCCTGGCCTCGGGGATTTCCCCGTGGCTTTTTGGCCGTGTCTATGACATGACCGGCAGCTATCGACTCATACTGTTCGTTGCTTCCGCATTTTTCTTCATGGGCGCGGTCCTGCTGCTGACCATGGGTCGTTACCCACGTACATTCGCCACGCAAAAAAGTGCATGAGCGAAGCAAGCGTCGAATTGGGACGCACCGGGGATGCGGATCTCGCCGAGGAGTACCGCCTCGTTTTGCTCGCGCGTGGCATCGACGCCAACATCGCGCATCTCGATGGTGCATACGTCTTGCTTGTGGCGACGGGGCGATACGAGGAGGCGAGCAGGGAACTCGCTCAATACAGCAATGAGCGTCGCGCGCAACGCCCGGCGGCCGAGCCCGCGATGCACCTGCCATGGCGCAATGCGTCGCTGTTTGCAGTCGGCATCTATGCCTTCGTGCTGGTTTTCGTTACCAACCTCGCGGTTCGCGGCAGCTTCGGCGGCAACTGGTATGCGGCCGGCCGGCTAGAGGTCGATCGCGTCGTTGCAGGGCAATGGTGGCGATGCCTGACGGCGCTCACCTTGCATGTCGACTTCGAGCATTTGATTGCGAACATCGGCTTCGGAGGTGTATTCGGGTTCATCGCCGGACGCTTTTTTGGTCCCGGTGCGGCATGGTTGCTCATCCTGTTGGCTGGTGCCGCAGGCAATTGCGCCGATGCCTGGCTTGCGCCGGCCGGACACCGCGCCGTAGGTGCCTCGACGGCGATTTTCGCGGCGCTCGGGCTGACGTCGGTTTTTTCGTGGCGTGAACGCAGCACCTCGCGACGCATCTGGGCCTACCGCGTGGCGCCTGTCGTCGCGGGCGTGGTCCTGCTGGCCTACACCGGTACGGGTGACGAGAGCACGGATGTCCTCGCGCACCTGACGGGGTTCCTGGCAGGTGCGACGGCCGGATCACTGCCACTCAATTCACTGCGGCGCGCCTGCGCTGGTGGGGCAGCGCAGCTTGCCTGTGGTATCGCCGCAATATCCGTGCTGATCGTCGCCTGGATCGTCGCTATTACGCGTGCAGGTTGATGGCGAGTTTCGCCTCGTTGCTGACGCTCTGCGACTCGTGGTAGCGGCGCGCAGCTGCGCCCGCGCTGTTTGAGTCGAGGTCTGCCGACGGCTCGGCCTCGACCAACGCCGTCAGCGTCGCATCGACGACTGCACCCAGCATGTCGATTGCAGCAGCCGTCTGTTCCTTGTTGGGTGCAGGCTTTTCGTCCGTTGTTTGGACCGGATCTTCGCTCGAGACAGGCTCGTCGACCACCGGCGCATCCTCAGGTTCCTCCGCAATTCGCTGTACGACGCGGAAGAAGAATTCGAGTTTGAAGCGCGCATTGAGCTCGACGTTGCCGGTCGTGCCGGAGGTCTCGGCAGGCGCCGCGTTGGTCTGGGCCGGTGCGCCGATCTGCAGGGAGTCGAAGAGATTTGCGAGAAAATTCGTGATCGCCGCGAATATCTGTTGAACATTCGGCGCCGTCGCGGTATCGCGCGTCGTGTCGGCAGCCGTCGGTGCGGGCTCGACCGGTGAATTCGCGTTTGTCGCATCGGGGGCGGCTGCGGCGTCGGCGGCGGGCGCAGCGGCAGCGCTCGAAGGCGCTGAATTTGCGCTTGCGGCAGGCGTGGCATCGGCAACGGCGCTCGAAGCGACGGGGTGGTAATTGACCACGGGCTTCTGGTAGGTCGCCGTAACGCTCGAGGGCGTCGCCGTATTGGCAGGCGCGGGTTCCGTGGCAACGGCGGCGTCATTGAATTGCGCTTCCACGGAGGTCTGCTCCCGGTAGCGAAGTTTCAGCGCAAACGATGCCAGCTGGGCCGGATCGATCTGCAGATCCGCGGCGGCCGCGAACGCTCCGGCCACGTCGCCACTGAAGAAGCTGGCACTCAGGCTAGCGACCTTGTCGAGCACCGCCTGTATGGCCGCCTGCTCGTCGTTGTTGATATCACCCTTGATACGAAGCGCGAGACGCGTGCTGCTGTCGGTGCTGAACGAGAGGCTGTCACCGGTTTCGCCGTCACTCTGATAGTCGGCTTCGGTAACCGAAGAGCTCACCAGCCGGATCTTGACCAGATCGCCTTCCTGCGTGCGAAAAGACAGCGATGCTTTCTGCTGTACAGCGCTGCGTACGGCCATGGCGATGAGATTCGCGCCCTGGTCCGCCTGGACCTGATCGGCGGCATGGACGGCCGCGTCGAGACTCGCAGTTGTACTCACGCTGGAGGATAGATTGCCGGAGAGGGTTCCTGCTGCGGCATCGTCGTTACAACTGGCGCAGGTCGCTGCAGGCTGCCGGATGATGTCCTGATGCAGTACCGGCACCATCGCTGTCTGTACCTGGGTGTTGACCGTAGTCATCGCATGCGCTCCACAAGAAAATCGCTGTATGCGCACTAGAGCGGCATCGCGGCGCGGGTCTTTAGTCAAATCCCCGGCCTGCAGGCATGTCGAGAGTGGATTGTGATCTCGCGCACATTGCGATCGCATCGGCGCGCGCCACGCTGGCATGGCTCCGTGGCCAATCCGCCGTGCTTCAGTTCTGCCGGTTTTGCGCCGTTAACCGCCCTGTGCAACTGAAGCTACCCGAACCGCCGCCATGACCCTGGCCACACTGAATAGACAGCCCGACAGGCAAGTCGCCACGCTCGGACCGCGGGCGCGCGAAACGATACATTCCGGCACTGCCATCGAATACCAGTCGCTCGGTGAGCTACTTGCGATGAGTGCTGAGAGCCCCGTCGTGCTACTCGATCCCCAATCCCGTGCCCAGGGCGAACAGTGGTTGCACCTGCTTCGCAGCGAGCGCTCCGCGTCGCTGCTGCCGATTTTCCTGGTCGAGAATTTTGGACCTGTATGCGCCATGCTCGCCGACGGCATCTGCGCCGATGAGACTGCCATGTTCGCGGAGGCTGAGCGTATTACGGACGCTGTTGCGCAATTGCCCGCCGAGTTGCTGGCTGAGCCAGAGCACCGCTTGCTTGCTTTCCTGCAGACCCGCCCGTCGCGGGAGCTGACGCCCGTCAGCGATTGGCACCATCCGCAAATCTGCCACTACCCGGTGCTCGATGCATTGGCGCCGCAGGGCGTGGACGGTTTCGCGTGGAGTGAGCCGCTCCGGCGCCGGGGTCTCCTGCAGGCAAAAAAGCTCGTCCATCGACTACGCTACTGCCCGGGCTGCGATCAGGCGCAGCTCGCATTCGTCGACCTGTGTGCGCAATGCGATTCGATCGAGATCGATGAAGAGATATTCCTGCACTGCTATACCTGCGGTCATGTGGCTCGAAACGAGGAGTTCCGCACTACCGATGGCCTGGAATGCGGCAATTGCAATTCCAGACTGCGGCACATAGGAGTCGACTACGACCGCGCGCTCGAGACTTTCGGTTGTCGTGCCTGTGGTGCACGTTTCCTGGAGCCCGTCGTCAAGGCGAGTTGTCTTAACTGCCTGCGACTGTCGGCGACCGAGGATCTGCACGAAAAGCGCTTTCACACCTTTGAGCTTTCGAACGCCGGCCAGCTTGCGGTGCGCACCGGCAACGTCGGCGACCTGTTCGGGCTCATCGACGAGCTCAATTGCGCACATCCGGCGTATTTCGAGCAAACACTCAATTGGCAGATCGGGCTGTCGCGGCGCCACGCGGAGGTACAGTTCGGGCTTGTCCTGCTGAAGTTCGAGAACGTACGCGAATTGCTGGTGCAGTTGCCACGCGTACGGGTCGCGCAGATGCTGGACAACTTCGCGGCTCGTTTGCGCGAGCTTCTGCGTACGACAGACCTGCTGATGCGCGCCGACGAGCAGTACTGCTGGTTGTTGCTGCCGCAAACGCCACCGGAAGGCGTGCAGATCCTGTTGAGTCGAGTATTGAAGCTCCCCGAGCAGATCACCGATCCGGCGCTCGGACGGCTGCAGATATCCGCGCGCGCACATGCATCGCGCGATGGCAAGGACAATCACCAGGACGCTGCCGCAGTCATGCAGGCTATGCGCGAGCGAGTGAGTGCATGATGCTCTGGCAGGAGTTCTCGCAAGCGCTGTTTACCCTGCAGCAGCTCATTCATAACGCCGTCGATTCCGACTGGATCGACGTTGCGCTGAAGTTTTTCCCCTTTGTATTCGTGTTCGAGCTGCCGGCGCAGGTCATCGTCATGCTGGGAGGGGTTCGCTATTTCGTGAAGAATCGCTTTCGCCGCCGTGACGCGCTCTATCACCCACTGGTCAGTTGCGTGATCACCTGCTATTCAGAAGGCGAGGACGTGCGCAAGACCGTGCGTTCGCTTGCCGGGCAGCTCTATCCAGGGCGTATCGAGATGTTCGCCATCGTTGATGGGGCCAGGCAAAACCGCCACACGCTCGAGGTATTGCTGCGCGAAGCACCTGCCATCAATCGCGATCCAAAGCGTCGGCTGGAAGTCGTGCCGAAGACGCAAAGAGGCGGGCGCGTATCGAGCCTCAATCAAGGTCTCGCACTCGCACGAGGTGAAATCGTCATGGCGCTCGATGGCGATACGTCATTCGACAATGACATGGTAGGAAACATGGCTCGGCATTTCGCGAACCCGAATGTCGTCGCCGTGTCCGGCAACCTGCGTGTACGAAATGCCCGCAAGACCCTGGTTACGCGACTGCAGGCGCTCGAGTACATGCTGTCGATTCACCTGAGCCGCGCCGGACTCGATCAACTCAACGTGGTCAACAATATCTCTGGCGCCTTCGGTGCGTTTCGGCGAAGTTTCATCGCGCATATCGGCGGCTGGGACAGCGGTACGGCCGAAGACCTGGATCTGACTCTGCGCATCAAGAAGTACTTCGCCCGCCATCCGCAGCTGCGCATCCGTTTCGAGCCACGCGCCATTGGGCATACCGATTCACCGGAGACGCTGGGGGGGTTTCTCAATCAGCGCCTGCGCTGGGACGGCGACCTTTCCTACCTGTACTTGCGCAAATACCGACATGCGCTGCGCCCGGGACTGTTGGGTTGGCCGAATTTCATCGCCTTGCTGTGGACGGGTCTCTTCTTCCAGATCGCCTTGCCGTTTCTGGTGATCGGATACATGGTCTGGGTGTTCTTCGCGTATCCGGCGGCCTACGTCATTGGTGTTCTTGCATTCATCTATCTGTTCTATTTGTTGCTGGCTGCCGCCATGTATCTCGAGTACCTGCTGCTGTTCTCGGAACGCAAACGCTACGACCTGGGTTTCGCCTGGGTGTTGCTGGTATTTCCTGCGTTTGCGTTTATCACCCGCAGCTGGAACGGTATCGCGACGCTCTCGGAAATGTTGAATCGGACCCACCTTGATTCTTCCATGGCGCCGTGGTGGGTGTTGCGCAAGACGCGCTTCTGAGGTTGCTAATGCGTAGCATTTGGCTGCTCACGGTGATGTCGGGTGCCAGTGCGATTGCGCTGGCGGCGCCGCCCCTGCGGCTTTCCGATCTCGAACAGATGTTGCCGCAGTCGGCACTGGCGAGCGCACAACTCGCGTTGCATCGCGCGAGGACGGCGCGACTCGAAGCGGGGAGCATGTTGGGCGGGATTTCGCTGGTCGGCGGTTCGGCCTACACCCATGGCAGCGAAATCGTCGACATCGACCGGGTTCGTGACATCGATCTGCTCGGCGCCGACATTGGACTGCGCATACCAGTGCTGGCGAGCAGACGCAGCTACATTCGTGAACGCCTGTCAAATGAACTGGCGCAGGCGCAAGCGGATTTCGATCTGGCGCAAGCGCAACGCCGGATGTTACGCGAACTGCGCGTTGCCTATGTCAACGCCTGGGCGGCGACGCAACGAGTGAATCTGGCAAATGA
Organism: Steroidobacteraceae bacterium; assembly: GCA_041395505.1. NCBI lineage: Bacteria > Pseudomonadati > Pseudomonadota > Gammaproteobacteria > Steroidobacterales > Steroidobacteraceae > Steroidobacteraceae bacterium. The sequence continues at coordinate 211,918 of JAWLAG010000002.1, read as the reverse complement.
ACTGCTGGCGCTGCGGCTGCGCGCGCTACCGGTGCTTGCGGAAAGGACGCGCTCGGCGCTGTTGCTCGAGTCCGATCGGCTTGAGTTTCAGAGTGCGTTCGTCATGGCCGAGCGCGATGCTGTCACTGCGCAGATGGAGGTGCAGTCGGGCGCAGGGCAGATTGCGGCTCTCACCGCTCTTCCAGCTGCCGCAATTTCAGTGATGCGGCCGGCGCCAGTCGAGTTGTGCCATGGCGGGGACGCCGGCGTCGACCCGGAGCTTCAATATCTCGATCGTGCCCTGGCGTTGCGAAGCGAGTGGCCGGAACGGAACGCCCTGGATCAGGTCGAGACGACCCTGCGCATCAATGCCAATCGAATCACCGATCAGGGATCGGCGCGCGATGCGGGCACGGCCAATATCGCTTTCACCTTCAATATGCCGCTCGGCGCGCTCCAGCAACGGAGGGCGCTGGCTCGCGCGGATGCGGCTGAAGCCCAGGCATTGCAGTATCGCCGCGAAGCACGGCTTGCCGAGATTGACTCGGCTCGCCTCCGGCTGGCACAGCGCCAGGATGCGTCCCGGCGACTGGTCGCATTTGCCGGCAGCCGTCTTGCGGCGGCAGAGAGTGCCGTACGCGAGCGCGAACTGCGCGCAGCACGGCTCGCAGGCGATACCCAGGAGCAATTGCTGCAGGCACGGATCGGTCGTTACGCTGCCGCGCGCGCCGCACTCGATGCAGAGGTCGAGACGATGCTCATGCAGATCGACGCTGCGGAATCGGGACTCTGTGCTGCCAAGGTGGAGTCGCTCCGCGCCATCTACCTGTGGCACGACGCGGAACGCTTGGCCTCGGTCGCGCCGTCCGGGCGGTCGCAGCACGGAGCGCTCGGTATCGATCGGGTGTTGTTGTCGCTCAATGCCCGGGAGCTGCGCGAAGCGCGCGTCAATCCAGCCGCTCTCGCCGCTCGCATCGCGAAGCTGCGCGAGCAAGGCTACGCCGTCGAATTGCTGCTTGGCGAACCCACCTGGCTGCTCACCAAGGGTCGGCCGGCACTATTGCGGACCATCGGGGACCTGGCGGTGTTCGATTTTGATGCTTTGCATCTCGATCTCGAGACCACCCAACTGGATGCTCGCCATGGCAGCGAGGAGAAACTGCTCGAGGAGCTTCTGGAGACGCTGCGGGAGGCGAAGCGGCGCTCTCCCTGGCCGCTTGGGTTGAGCGTGCATCCGCGTCAGCTGCAGGTGCAGCTGGGACGCGCCAATTCAAGACGACCATTTGGCAACGCGCTACAGGATCTCGATGTCGAGACGACGCTGATGACCTATGTTGCCAATCCCGAACGGGTGGTTGCGATCGTACGCGACGCACTCTCGTCCTTGCCGCAGCTGCGTTATCGCGTGGCCTTGTCACTCGAGCGCAGCCTGGGACGAGATGAAAGCCTCGGGTTCCTCGCTCAGCAGGAGCAGAGGGCTCGCCTGGAGCGCATCGAATCGTCACTCAGAGGGCCGCAGTTCCATGGTCTCGTTCTGCAGCCCGAGCCAGGTGAATTCGGGATGTTTGCACAACGACCGGGTGACCCATGAAAATTGCTTTCCATCGCGCCGCGCGCACGGATCCGGGCGAGATTGGCGGCCTCAAGGTGAACTACGGCGCGGCACGGCGCAATCTCGCTCGCTGGCGCTGGTGGGCGATACTTGCGGTCGTACTTTCGCCGGTTGTGTATCTGGTCGTCGGTGTCATCGGCACGACGCTTACCCGGCAGGCACCGGGCACGGTGGTGCTCGAGCAATATGAAGCACGCGCACCTCTGGCAGGACAGGTCAGCGAATTGAATGCGAACGTCGGCGATGCTGTCATTGCCGGGCAGGTGCTCGCTCGAGTTGCCGCGCCGGGCGCCGCCGCCGTCAGCCTGCGAGTGGACACCGGGAGCGATGCACCGTCAGTCGAGGGCAAGGCAAGGGAATTGCTCGAGCAGGAGCTTGCACTGCGCGTCCGGATGCTCGATTACCAGCGTGACCGCCGGCGTCGAATCGATGATCTGCTTGCCGCGGGCGCGGCGACGGCTGCGGAGAGAAATGAAGCGCAATACGCCGTGGATCAGGCCGAGTCGGCCTGGCTGAGCGCGCGCACGGCGCTGGCCGAGTTCGTTGGTGCATCGAGGCGCGCAGGCGTCGTTGCGGCCCAAAGCGGCGCCAGCGGCGTAGCGGATGCAACCGTAGTTGCCACTCAACCCGGGCGCGTGCTCGATGCGTTCGCAACCGCCGGCGAATTTGTTGCCCAGGGCCAGACGCTTTTCACGGTGGGCAGCAGCGACAGCGCGGCCATCATCGCCTACGTGGCGCCCGAATATGCGGCGGAACTGGCAGTGGGCAGTCGTGCGACCATCCGCTTTCCCGATGGCGCCACCATCGATGCACGTATTGCCGAGGTGCCGAAGCTCACGCGACGCATGCCGCCGGACCTCGTGGATCAATTCGGGGTCAGGCCGATGACGGTCGTCCTCAGGCTCGAGCAGCTGCAGGCACTCAATGACCGGCAGAGTATCCATGGCCTGCCGGTCAAAGTCCGTTTCCACTACGGATTCGAGTCAAGCGCGGCCGGTCGTCGGCTCGGTGAGCTGCTGGGTTGGTTGGGCGGCCTCATCTAGCCGCTCGCACGCGCCGCGCGGACAAGGCCCGGCATTGAGATAAAATCGCGACCGGTGCCGCAGTTGCGGCGCAACCCGGGACGCTCTCTTGGGAGAATCTCAGACAGCAGCTGCCGTGGTGATGGTTCGCCCGGCCGCTTTTGGCTTCAACAGTGAAACGGCTGCGAGCAATGCGCTGCAGCAGCCTCCGGCGGCGTCGACTGCGGCAGACCATGTCGCTCTTGCGCGCAACGAGTTCGATCTGCTCGTCGCCGCACTTCGGGCCGAGGGCATCCGCGTCGATCAGTTCGACGACGCAACGCCGCCTGTGCGTCCGGATGCGGTATTCCCGAACAACTGGCTTAGCCTGCACGCTGACGGTACAGCCGTGCTTTACCCGTTGCTTGCGGCCAATCGCAGGCTAGAGCGTCGCAGGGACATCCTCGATACGCTCGTGTCCCGGTGCGGTTTCGCGATTCGCCGTGTGGTCGATCTGTCGCCCCATGAATGCGACGGCGAGTTCCTCGAAGGTACCGGTTCGCTGGTGTTGGATCACCCTGGCAGGAAAGCGTATATGTGTCGATCCGGGCGCAGTCACGAGACATTGGCGCGGCGCTGGGGCGACGAACTCGGCTACGAGGTCGTCGCATTCGATGCCGTCGACGCGCGTGGGTTCCCGTACTATCACACCAATGTCATGTTATCGATCGGTACTCACTTCGTGGTTGTGTGCGCAGAAGCAGTCGCGGCAAGCCAGCGCGACAAGCTGTTGCAGGACCTCGCCGGCGGCGGGCGCGTCGTCGTGCCGATCGATCGCGACGCGGTGACCCGATTCGCCGCCAACATCCTCGAGCTGGCCAGTTGGGAGGAGGGGCTTGGCGATGTGTGTATCCTTGCCATGTCGGCAAGGGCCCGCGATGCGTTCGATGAGAATCGATACGCCTTGCTGCGCGGCCAGGTCGACGCGGTGATGATCGTGCCCCTCGATTGCATCGAAACCGTAGGTGGCGGCGGTTTACGCTGCATGCTCGCCGAGAATTTCCTACCCGGACCGGTACAGGCGTGATGCACTGGATCGCGTACCTGCTGCTCGCCTATCTGATCGGTTCCATCGTGGGCAGCCTGGTACTCGGCCTGCTGCGCGGCGTCGACATACGGGGCATGGGCTCGGGTAACGCGGGCGGTACGAATGCACTGCGTACCCAGGGGAAATGGTTCGCCCTCGGCGTGATGTTGATCGATGTCGGCAAGGCCTGGCTCGCCGTGCGGTGGCTGCCGCAGCTGCCGTTGCCGGATGTTGCGGCGATGACGCGGGGCGAGTGGTTACCCGCGGCCTGCGGATTCGCCGCCATCGCAGGTCACGTCTGGCCCGTCTATTTTGGTTTTCGCGGTGGCAAAGGCGTGGCGCCGCTCGTGGGCGCCCTGGCTGCGCTGTCGATCGGCCTGCTGTGGAAATTTCTGCTTGTCTGGCTCATCGTAGTGACTCTTACTGGTTTCGTCAGCCTGGGTTCGATGGTGGCGAGCGCGAGTCTGGTTCCGCTCGCGGTATTGGCGTCGGGGCCGGCAAACAGCTCGCTGCCCGGTTTCGCGATCGCTGCAGCGCTCCTTATTCTCTGGTGTCATCGGACGAATCTTCGGCGCATGCGAACCCGGCGCGAACCGCGTGCGCAGAAGTTGTGGCTCTTCGGCAGGCGCTCGCAGTGAATCTGCCCGAACGGATCTTTCGGCGCCTTGCGGGCGGCGGACAGGTTTCGGGCGAATCCCTGGCCCGGGAATTGGGAGTCAGCCGCAGTGCGGTCTGGAAAGCGATCCGCCAGCTCCGCGCCTCCGGCGCCGGGGTGACGGGCGTACGCCATCGCGGCTACGCGCTTGCCCGTCCGGTAACAGCTCTCGCCTCTCAAACCATCGAGGCTTCGATTCCAGATTGCTGGCAACCCCATGTCGCCGCTCTCGCGGTCAGATGGCAGGTGGAATCAACCAACACCGTCCTGCTTGGCGAATTGCCGCGGCAATCACAACGGGCAAGCGTGCTGTTGGCCGAAATTCAAACAGCAGGGCGAGGCCGCCAGCAACGCAGCTGGCAAAGCAGCCTGGGAGGATCACTGAGCCTGTCGATTGCCTGGCAGTTCTCGAGCATGCCGCCCATGCCGGGCAGTCTAAGCCTTGCGATCGGTATCGCCTCTCGGCGCGCCCTGGGCACGTTCGGCGCCCGGGACGTCATGCTCAAGTGGCCCAATGATCTTCAGGTCCGAGGCGCCAAGCTCGGCGGCATACTGCTCGAGATGCGTGCAGAGGCAGGCGGTTGTGCGCAGGTCGTGATTGGCATTGGGATCAACATCGCGCTCGCGGACGCACAACGACAAGCCCTGATCGATGCTGGCACCCGTGCAGCGGATCTCGCCCATGATCTCGGCCTTATCGACGTGGATCGCAATCAACTCGCCGGCCGGATCATCGGCGAGGTCATTTGTGCATTGCTCGAGTTCGAGCGTGCGGGATTTGGGGGCTTCGCCACCGAGTGGCGCGGCGCCGATGCGTTGTTTGGCCGGGAAGTACGCGTGTATAACGGCGATGACGTTTCAGTCGGGAAAGCGATGGGTGTCGACGATACAGGTCAGTTGCTGCTAGCCACGGCCGACGGCGCCACTCGCGCGCTATTGTCCGGCGATGTCAGTGTGCGAGTGCAGCCATGACAGCCTGGCTCCTGATCGATGCCGGCAATTCACGCCTGAAGTGCGCATCCTGGCGCGCCGGCAGGATATCGCGTCAGCGTTACCGCGAAGTCGCCGGCGACTCGGCACGAGCGAGCGCGAAGTGGCTGCGCGCGCAGTTCGCGACGCGCTTCGATCGCATATTGATCAGCAGCGTGGCCTCGGCGGAGCGCAATCGCGCCTTGGCACGCGCCATCTACAGCGCCTTTGGGCAGCGAGCCGAGTTTGCACGCGTGAGGGCCAGTGCCGCTGGCGTGCGCTGCGGTTACGCGCAACCCTGGCGACTCGGCGTCGACCGTTGGCTCGCTGTGCTGGCAGCGGCGCACGTTGAATCGCGGCGCACAGGCTGTCTGGTCGTCGATGCTGGTACCGCGCTCACCATCGATCTCATCGACCAATACCGAAAGCACCGCGGTGGATTGATCGTGCCGGGCGCCGCCATGATGCGTTCGAGCCTCCATGGCAGGACCGCCGGTATTGCGAAGCGCGCGCGTGGTACGGGTCTGTCGAACGGCGATGCCTGGGGTCGGGACACGGCGACGGCGATCGATCGTGGTGCGCATCTTGCGCTCGTCGCCTTGATCGAGCGCTGTCATCAGAATGCCCTGCGCGATCTCGGTCAACGGCCCCGGGTCGTGCTCACGGGCGGCGACAGTGGTGAGCTGCAAGTCCTGTTGAGCCTTGACACGCAGAGGGTTGAGGACCTGGTGCTGCGCGGCCTGCTGGTGCTGGCGACGCGGGCCAATGCCAGCCACTTCGAGTAACATGCGTTGATGCGACTGCTCATCGCCGTGCTGCTGCTGGCCAATCTCGCGGTGTTCGCCTGGACTCACTGGTTGAGTGCGCCGTCAACCGAGCACGGCACACTTCTTGGCGCCGAGCAACTGCCGGCGCTCAAGTTGCGAAGCGAAGTACCGATTGCGCCTGTGCAGAGGCGCTGTCTGGCCCTCGGACCATTTCGTGACGAGGGCGAAGCCGGCCAGGCGGTGAAACTTCTCGAACCGGGCGGCTACAGCCCCAGTGTGACCACGCGACAGGCGCAGACCACGGCCGGGTTTCTCGTCTATGTCGGCAATATCGCCAGTGCGCAGGGACAGGCGCGCATCATCGCCCGCCTGCGCCAGGGCGGCCTCGGCGACGCAGTGGCGATACCGTTCCACGAGGGAGACCTCGAGCGCCGCGTCTCGGTGGGCCTTTTTAGCGAACGCGATCGTGCGGCGCGGCGTGCGCAGGTCGTGCAGCGTATCGGCTTCAAACCGCTGATCAGCGATCAGACGCGCGATGTCCCGCAGTACTGGCTCGAATTGCAGGTCGAGGAGGGCGAAGCCGAGCGCAATCTCGGCGCGTTCGCGGCAGGTCAAGGAGCGTTGCGGCTCGAATCCTGCGCGCCCGCTGCCGCATCCTGAGCAACACGGTCGCGATGGCTGGGGCCATCGCTTAGAATATTTGTCGGGTCTTTGATCCTTGCTGGCATAGCTCAGTTGGTAGAGCAGCCGCCTTGTAAGCGGCAGGTCCCGTGTTCGAGTCACGGTGCCAGCACCAGGGACCCGCTCGTGGCGCTTCATGCATTTGCGGACGACAGAACCATGATCTCCTGGCGCATTCAAGTCGACATGTTGCTGCCGCCCGAGCTGCACGACGATTCCCTGTATCAACTCTCCCTCGAACAGCTGGCCTGGGCCGACCGCAAAGGCCTCAGCGAAGTCTGGCTGTCGGAGCACCACGACTCGCTTTTCATATCGTCGCCGCTGGTCCTGGCGTCGGCGATCGCCGCCGTCACGGAGAATACCCGCATCGTCATCGGTTGCCTGTTGCTGCCGCTGCATGACCCGATCCGCGTGGCTGAAGATCACATCATGTTGAGCCTGGTGTCCAAAGGCCGTACCGAAGTCGTTACCGGCATCGGTTACGTCGCGCACGAGTTCGAGATGTTCGGTGTCTCGAGCCGTGAACGGGGTAGGATTGCCGATCAGAAATTACCTATCTATATCTCGGCCATGGCGGGCGAAGCGTTTGAATTCGATGGCCGGCGCGGTCGTGTACGACCGGGTCCGTATCGGGGCGAGCGGCCGCCCGTATTGGGTGGCGGCGCTGTGGCCGCTTCGGCGAAACGCGCCGCTCGCTTTTGCGACGGTTTCGCGCCGGCGGACGGCGATCACAAACTCGTCGCCCTCTACAGGGAGGAGTGCGTCAAGCTCGGCCGCAAGCCCGGCCCCGTGCGCCGCCCGACGATGCCGCTATACGTCCATGTCACGCGCGACCCGGAGAAAGCCTGGTCGGTGCTCGGACCTTCTTTTCTGCATGAGATCAACTACTACGGGAAGTGGGCCGCCGAGGCCGGAAATGCCCGGATCAGTTATGCGGCGACGCCTGAGGAGCTGACCGACGTTGCCATCGTCAGGTCGAGTCCCGCGTATGCGGTGGTAACGCCCGAGCAGTGCATCGAACTTGCGGGCAAACTCCCGGAAGGCAGCTATCTGTGCCTGCGCATCAACAAGCCCGGCACGCACGCCGAGATGTCATGGGAGAGCCTGGAACTCTTTGCAAGCGAAGTGCTGCCACACATCAACGTGGCTCGCCCCGAGGACATCGCGACGCCCGTCGTCGATGCCATTCCCTGGCGGCGCTGAACGGGAATTAGCGCGTCGCGTAGGCGTCCATCATCAGGCCGGTGCCGCCGCGGGACACATGAGCGACGACCGCACTGCGCTTGTGGATCTTTGTGACCTTGCCCAGATTGATGGCGAAGGACAGCTCTACCTTCTGACCCTTACGCAAACCGAGATTGCTGGTCTCGATGAAAACGCCTGTCGCACTCAGATTGATTGCCTTGCACAATCGCTTCTGGCCGCCGATGACGTTGATGTAGACCGTGGTCTTGGCGCGATGCCGGGTGTGCAAACGCCGTTCGACGTTCGCCGATTTGTCGCTCGGCTGGTTCTTTTTCATTTTTTGCCCGTCCCCAAGGCGCCATTATGCATGCTGGCCGCGCGAGGCCAATAGCGAGTGAACTTAATGACCGAGTGACAGACTGATCGCCACCGGGCAATGATCCGAGAGCCGGCGACGTGAAAAGTCGGTAATCGTGTAGGTTGGGCGGCGGAACGAGCCCTCGATCTCCCGCATGGCAAGCGATCGGCTGAGGATTATGTGGTCGATATAGCCCGAAAATGCCTGTTGCGGCGCGCAGTTGCGAAATTCCACATGGTCGGCCAGCAAGCTGAGGTCGGCCTCGGGCGGGGCGGAATCGTCGAGCTCGGTCCAGAATCCGTTGCGCCGCGGCTCATGGACGAAATCGCGATTGAAATCCCCAAGCACGGCGAAACGCCGGCCTGCGGCGGCCTGGGTATCGATCCATCGTTCGAGGATGGCCATTTGGCGGCGTAGGGCGCGGCAGGCGTCGCGGTGATCGTCGGGCGCGTTGCGCGCGCAGCCTGATTTGAGATGAACCGCGAGCAGCCGGGTCTCGTCGGGCTCGCCCGGGAACAATACCAGTTCCTTGCCACGTCGCACGCTGTCGCCTAGCGACAATTCTCTGAGGTCGGGTCCACAGCGATGAGCAACGCTGCGCCTGACCGCGAAGCCATTGTTCTGCACATGGCGTCGACCCGTAAAGCAGAAGTCATAATCCTCAGGAGCAAAAAGCAATGCGGCGGCGGCCGGGCCATCGACTTCCTGCAGGGCGATCACGTCGGCGCCGAGGCGCTTGGCGTAGTCCGCGAGCGTCTTGATGTCGCTGCTGCTTCGCTCCATGCCATAGGCGACATCACAGGGAATGCTCGGTCGACTGCGCGGCGGCGGCTGCTCGCGTGAAGTGCAGCTGGCTTTGAGTTTGTGAAAATCCTCGGGGCGCAGGAACCACTCGAGGTTCCAGGTGGCGAGGCGCAAGCCCTCGCGGGCACCCGCTGCCGGGCTCGCTTCGGGAGGGCGCGGCGTGCAGCCACCGAACAATGCGGCAATCGCCAACAAGATCAGGGGAGCGACGTGCGCCTGGGATGCCACCCGCACAGTGTCGGCAATGCCCGCCTCGCCGGCAAGATGCAAATCAGCGCGATATGTGCCGATGGCAAACGAGACCGTTCGGCCACGGCCCGCTGCGAATCAGTGACCCTTCAGCGCCAGCACTCCGCCGTCGTCGCCGTGCCGGTGCTGCCCTTGGTGCCGGTTTCGTTGATGGTGAACGAAGTGCACTTGGTGTCGGCGCCCTGGCCACCGGCAGCCGTGGGCGCCGCGGTTGCGATGAAGGTGTTGGGATTGCCGCCGTTGAACGCGATGCACACCTGGTATTTGCCGCCCTCGGAGTTCGCGCAGGCGCCCGCGGCGCCGGCGATACCCAGGCCGGCAGGTGCGGGCCCCATGTCGTTCGAATAGGCGTTGTTCTGGAGGTAGAACTTCTCCTGCGCCGAACGCACCCGCAACAGCGTGGTCGTGCCATCGGTACGCTGCGAGCGAAGCAGATAGCTGCGATAGCTCGGAATCGCGATGGTCGCGAGTATGCCGAGCACGACCACGACCGTAAGCAATTCCATGAGCGTGACGCCGCGCTGTCGTCTGCGGTAGCTGTTGATCATAGTCATGGGATCATCCTTTTCCGGCGCCGGCCAGTCAACGGCCTATCGGCCGTTGCTGTGCCAATAAGAGCGCACGGTACCACCGACGCCCACGCATTTCTTGAGCACTTCGACGCCGGCGATGCAAACGGTCGGCGTACCGCCGCCGCCACCACCACCGCCGTTACCCAGGCTGCTGTCGCGGATGATGCCAACACTGACGTCGCCGACGATACCCGACTGCGATAGATCATCCGACGGGTCGTTGACACCATCGTCGTTGAAGTCGAGTGCCGGGCGACCATTACCGATGCGCAGGGCGTAGACACGGTTGCGACCGGTCGACGGCACGCAGGGGTCGGCCAATGACGCCGGTGTCGGCTGGTAAGTCGGGAACAGGATGACGCCGTTCACTGTGACCGATTCCGCCAGGATCTTCTCGCCCACCCAGCCGCCGTTCAGCGTCATGTCAAGGCGCCATCCCCGGGCCGTTGCCGGGACGACGCTCGAATTGATGTTGGGCGTGATGTCCACGAGGTCGACGGGTTTCACCGGTACGAAGCTGTTGTACTGCGCCTGCGTGAAGCGCGCGAACGGTGTCTTGTCGCGGAACGAAAAGAACATGTCGTGGTTGTTGAGCTCGAGCGGATGCCCGCGGTAGCCGCTGCCGATCGCGATGTTGTAATACGGGTCGGCACCGCGCAATTGCACCAGCGCGACGTCGGGCCCATTGTAGAAACGGCGCGTGTCGGCCGTCGTTGGCGAGGCCATGCCCGCTGCACCGAATTCCGCCATGACGCCGCCCGTTACCAGGGTATTGGCCGGATTGCCGTTCCATATATCGAAGCGGTGCACCCGGCCGCCGAGGTCGGCCGCGTACATGCGGTCGGCATAGTTATCGCCATTGGTATCGAGCACGTTGATGCGCCCGGTGATGGCGTTCTCCATTTTCGGGAACACGGCCATGGACGGACCCACGGGCGGAACCGTCGACCCGGTGTTGGCGCCGCCAAACCACAGCAACGCACCGGTCTTGGCATCGATCATGAAGATGCGATGGCCTTCGACGTCGGTGCCGTAGGCGCCGCTGTCCTGGGCGGCGTCATAACCACCGCCGAAGATGAGGACCAGCTTCTCTCCGTTCTGGGCGGCACCGGCCACATTGACTCGCGAAATGATCGGCGGCGACCAGGACTCGCCGAGGCCCGGCAATTCCGCATTGCTCTTGGTGAAGAGCATGACCGGATTATTGCGGTCGGTGACATCGAGCGCGTAGTAGCGCTTGCCGCCGCGACGCAGGCCGAAGTACAGATAGACCTTGTCGCCCGCTGATGGATCGACGATGCCGTCGTTGTTCACGTCGAACTTGAGCACCTTGATGTCGCCGTCGAGTCCATAGGTGCGATTGACGGCCGAGGGGTTGTCGAACAGCGAGGCCATGCGCCCGAGCATCTCGTAGGGTACGAAGGCCCAGAGTTCGCGACCCTCCGTCGGCGAGGTTTCACGTACATCGATCGCATGCAGATAGCCGTCGTTGTCGGGAGCGAAGATCACGGTGTCATCCGGATCGGGGCTGCCTGTGGTGCCACCATAGGTCACGATGGCGGGCTTGCCGTGGAGCGGATCGCCCATGGTGCGGCGCGGCTCGGTGGTATCACCATCCACGTCCCTGTCCTTGATGTCCTGGCCGCGCGCCCAGAGAATGAGATCGTCTCGCAATGGCGCGGGACCGGTGATGCCGAGCATGGCATCCGTGATGGCGGCATTGCTCGTGTTGAAGGCCACCATGGGGCCGCCGCTCACGACCTGGGTCAGCAGATTGCGCGCCGACGGATTGTCGATGAGGTTGGCGGCGCCGCCGGGCTCGACATTGGGTCCATCGGGCGAGGGCGACCAGTAGCTCTGGGCATTGTTCTGGAAGAAGCCCGTGCCGGGATCGATCGCATCGGCGTTGTTCACGTCGACGATCTTGCCGCCCACCAGCTTGTATTTCTTGATGTTGCCGGGCCAGCGCAGCTCGCTCGCCGGACGAAACACCGAAACGAACAGGTCGTTCTGCGTCTGGGCACGGTTGAAGGCGTTGACCGCAACCGTGGGAGTCGTGAACGTCGTGCTGTTCGAGAGAATGTCACTGAAGACCTTCTGCAGCGTATCGGTGAGCTCCGTGACGTCGTCGGCAATGGTGTAGTTCTTGCCGCCGCCGCGTGTGGCGACGCTGTCAAGGAAGTTGGTGCCCGCAGGAATGCCCGGACCCATGCCGACGGTGTAGGTCGTGATGTTCTGCCTTCCCGCCAATGGGGAGTGGTCGCCTTTGAACAGGTACTCCGCCATGTCGTCGAGACAGCGGCCATCGCCCGTGCCATCGCAACTGCCGACCAGCGAGGCGAAACTCTCCGCCGGACTGCCTTTGTCGACGAGCGCCTGGATCTTGGCGTCGGCGTTGGTATCGGCCGTCGGCAGGCCGTCGGTCAGGAGCACGATGTAGTTCTTCTGGCACTTGTACTGGATGGGTGATTGGTACTGGTTGGCATTCGTCGAGCTGCGCGACGCGGCGACGCTCAAAGACGGTGCCGATGTATTGCCGTAGTCCACTGCGTTGCCGGCATAGTACTGACCTGCTTCGTACAGGGTCTCGGACAACGGCGTGCAGCCACCCGCGTTGTAGGAATTGATGGTCGCCACCAGGCTTGCGCGATTGCCCGTGCCGTTCACGTCCACCATTTCCTTGGTGACCATGCCGCCCTGGGCGGCGTTGTCGGTACAGAAAAATCCACCGTTGTCGGAGAAACGCATCAGGCCGAGGTTCACGCCATTGACGGTATTGGCGATCTGCGAAGCGACCGACTGCACGGCCTGCAGACGGGTCAGCGAGGTAGCCGGTCCCGACCAGCGGTACCAGTTGACGTAGTTGCCGGAATAGAGCGTGAAGTCGTTGCGCGACGACCAGCTGAGGATGCGGCTGTCGCCGGGATTGGTCGTCCAGGGGTTCGACGGATCGCGATCCTTCGGGTATTTGGCCACCGCGGCGGCGTTGACGCCATGTACGCCCCAGTCGTTCTGGCATTCGACGTAGCTGGTGTGCTCGCTCGAGGACAAATCCCGCCAACGATAGGCGCTCGCACCGCCGCCGCCGCTGGGATAAAACTGCGCTGCCCGACCGAACCAGAAGCCACCGCTGTTCAAGGCCGCTTCGGCGGCGCCGCAAGCGTTGTAAGCTGCGTCGATGTAGCGGCTCGTACCGCAGGTCGGCGGATTGCCACTGCCGGTGGACCAATAGACGCGGCCGGTGCTGCATGCGCCCGGGTAGACGGTGGCAGCATCATAGGGCGGCTTGGCGAGCGTGATGGTCGAACCCATGCTCCCCGAGGTGTCGATCACGAACAGGATGTTCGGCCGGACTCCGGCCGAGTTGATCTGGCTGATGAAGATTTCGGTATCGTCCGCGATGGCCGGGCTCACCGCGCCAATGCACAGCAGCGTACCCGCTGCCAGCGCCGTCAACGAACGTGAAATAGTGCTCATGGGGCTGTCCTCGATGAAATTCGGTTGTTTACGGCGCCTGGCGCAGGTAGGTGACGACGCGCAACAGGTTGGTCGCATCCGGCGGATAGAACACGGTCACGCTGCTGTCGCCGTGATTACCGGTGGCGCTCTTGAACTCGGCCAAGGTAACGCGCCGGCCGTTGACGATCCACACGGTCGCCGTGCTCGCCTGCAGGCTGATGGCGGCGCAGCCCGGGCAGGGTGCAACCAGCAGTGAGCCTGACTCGGTCACCGGCAGGCTGAGTGATTGAATGCCCGTCTCGATGGCAACTTCATTGATGGCCAGAATCTTGTTCTGTGCCGCCGCGAAACCCGCGGGCAGCAAGGCGATCAAGGCGAATGCAACAATGCGCGTGAACATAACCTTAGCTCCTTGAAAATTCGGAATCACAGGCCACCGCCGATCTGGGTGATCACAGAGCCGCCAGCGCCACCAGCGATCACGAACGAACCCTGTTCGTGCGCGGCGGTGGCATTGCGCCGCGACGTGCCGGTGCTGTCGATTTCGTAATGAAAGCCAATGAACTTGCCGGCGCTGAATCCGGGGATATCCGAGTCCTCGCCGCGGTAAGTGGTGGTGGTCGTGTACTCATCCGTCGTGCCAGCGATGACGACCGGCGCGACGACGGTTGGCACCGCCGTCTGCGGCAAGGTCGAGAGCACCATCATGGCCTGCTCGATGCCGGTTTCCGAAGCCTGGAAGGCGTTCTGGCGGTACTGCTCGTTGCCCGCCATGACGAGTTCGGTGCTGGCGGTGTTCATGCCGGTTACGGCCAGCAGGGTCAGTATGACCAGCAGCACGAGGCCGATCACCAGCGCCGCGCCACGTTGTTGGGTGTGCAGGTTCGTTTTGTTCATTGTCCTGATACTCACAGCAGCCGCGAGTTGCGCAGCTGGATGGTGCGCGAGACCAGGATGCGGCGGAACCCGGCCTCGGCAGCCGCCGGTGTGTAGTTGACGCCGGCGTACTGGTAGTTGCGCGTGTCGGTGTAGCCCACTTCGGGTTGCTCGGAGCGCAGGCGCAGCCAGATGCGTACCGAGACGACCTGGGCGCCGGGCAGGAGCGCGCTGTCCGGGTCGACGTAGCGTGTCGCGAGACCGTTGACGACGTCCGGTATGCCATTGGCATCGTCGTCGATGTCAGGCAGGCCGTCGTTGTCGTAATCGCCGGTGTCGATGCCGAACTGAACCTGCATGTCCTCGACGCCGGGCAGGATCTCGGCATCGGTAATCGCCGCCGCGCCGGCAACCGTCGCCTTGGCGCGAAGTGCCGGATAGTTGGGGCGACCGTCGGAGTCGCGCGACACGTACAGTGCCCGCCCGACGACGTCGCGGATCTCGGCCACATTGGGCACCAGTGCACCGGGCGCGACGCCGTTGAAGAAGATACGCTGGCTGCTCGACTTGGTGCGGTTGACGAAGGCCTGCAAGACACCCGCGGTCGGTGCCGCAAGCGCAGCGACGTCGAGGCGGCGGATCACGAGTGCATCGGTGCCGCCGACATTGCCATTGCCGCCGAGTCCACAGCCGCCCGGGGCTGCGCCCATGTTGGTCGGCGCGGGACCAAACTGCAGAGCGCCGGCCGGCGCATTGTTGATGCCCTGCACGGTCGCCATGAGATCGACCAGGAAATTGTTGCCGCACCAGTGCGTGTACCCGGGCAGACCCGGAACCGTGGGATCGCCCTGCTGCGCCTGCGCCAGGGCGGTTTCGTTGCCGGCATTGTCGACCAGGCGGATGTCGCTGTACTTGTTGCTGTAACCGTAATAGCCGGCCAGCTGGATGTCCGATTCGATGCGCGAGAATACGTAACGCGCGTTTTCCTGCAAGCGCGCAGTTGTTTCATTCAGACGGTAACTGGTGCGGCTCTGCGAATAGACGAATACCGCGCCGACGATGATCAGCGAACCAATCGCCAGCGCGATCAGCAATTCGATCATCGACAGGCCGCGAGCGGCGCGTGGGCTCAAGCGCATCATAGAGCGGACCCCGGAATCAGTTGCATGGTCATGTTGGCCGTGAGCGGATTGGGCTCACCGGGTTCGGTCCAGCTGACACTCAGACGGTAGGTGTCGGCGCTGTTGAGGTTGGCACCAGCCGCGAACTGGATCTGTGTCGTTGCGTTGGCACCACCGGCATCGCGTGGCAGCAACTCGGCCACGCGCGCCTGCCAGATCGCGATATCACTGTCGGCGAGTTGCACTTCACTGCAATTGGCGGCGACGACGCAGTTGACGCCGGCCACCACCGGGGTGCCCGCCGCAACCGCATACGCACCGCGGCCGCGACGATTGGCGCGAATGCGATCAGCCATGTCATTGATCAGGTACACCGCCTGGGTGCGATAGACCGCCGTGCGGTTTGCCTGCAGTGTCTCGACGTAAAGACCTGCAACGCCCAGCATGCCGAAGGAGAGAACCAGGAGGGCGACCATGGCCTCGACCATGGTGATGCCGCGTTGCGCGTAAAACGACTTCATGGGCAGGCCCCCCAGGCCGCGTCATTGAGGTTTTGCGGACCCGCCGCACCGGTCTCGCGTGTGATCAGCGAGCGGCCGGTCGGCCAGGTCATGATGCCGCGCGCGGCGGACAGCGCCGTGCCGGCCTGCAGGGCCTTGCCGCGGTCATCGCAGAACAGATTCCGGTCCGCGCGCACAAAGCCGCCGACGATGGGTTGCGTGAAGCCGTTGGCGCTGAAGGAGATGCACGCGCCATTCGACGGTGCGTTGACATTGGGGTCGATCGGGCCGTCGCCGCGCAGAATCACGTCGGCGCCATTGCGCTGGCAGTCGTTGTTCGTATCGACGAAGACGATCCAGCCGGTGAAGTTCGCGGCGGCGGAGCAGGTCGCGGCGGCCGAGGCCGGATTGAGCGAGGCGCAGACCGCCACGTTGGTCTGCTGCTTGATCGCTTCGGTGCGCGCGAGCAGCAGTGAGCCAAGGTAGTCATTGGCGATACCCGTCAGGCGGTTGTTGCGGCGAAATTCACCGAAACTGGGCGCGCCGATCGCGAGCACGGTCGCGGCGATCGCCAACACCACCATCAGTTCCATGAGCGTAAAGCCCTGTGCCGGTCGTTTCATGGCGTCTATCCTCGGGAATTGGCAAGCGGCAGGCACGGCGCGCTGACCAGTGGCCGATCCCGGTGGATGACAGGCGGCGGACTGTGAAGCCCGTCTCACCCCGGGTTCGACATAACTGGCAGCGACAGGATCCGCGCGCCGGCGACCCCTGTGGCGCCCGACCTGATCGCTTGCGGCGAGCCGCCTGCAGAGGGGCTGCGAATGCGCCATAATCCGGCAGACGTATCCCGATGAGATGGCATCCAGGCTGGAGGTGGGTCGTGCTCGAGCTGAAACATCAACTGAAACTGGACAAATCCCGCGACGAAAAAGGCCGGATGAACTTCGTCTCCGGGCTGCGCAATTACGTCCTGAACGATCTCGCGAATGGCATGCGCGCGGTCTACGATGCGCGCGTCGAACCCGATTTCAAGCGCGCCAAGGGCCACGCCCCGCGCAGTGGTCCGCAAGTGCATCAGGCAATTCGGAGCGATGAGATTTTTCGCTTCTATTCAAGTCTGCGGGTCACAGCGCAGGACATGGTCTGGCAATCGGTGATCCCGCCGCTTGAGCGCCAGCGTGCGGATCTCAAGTCGCGCGCCACCGAAATCGCGGCGAAGAACCCTGACGGGTCACTCGAGATCAAGGACGGCTTCGAGGTGCCGCGCTCGGTAAGCGCCATCGACGTGCACCTCATGCCCGGCAATTACGATCGCGAGTATGGCGCGGATGACCTTACGGCGGGTGCACTGTACGACAACGGGCTGGCGGTATTCTCCTTTGGCCTGATGGGGCAGAACCTGGATGACATCGGCCAGTCGATTGCGCGCTTCATCCAGGCCAAGCACCCGACGTTCAAGCCGCAGCGTATTCTCGATATGGGCTGCACCATCGGCCACAACACCGGTCCCTGGCACGACGTTTATCCGCAAGCCGAAGTCCACGCCATCGACGTAGCGGCGCCCTGCCTGCGCTATGGCCTGGCACGTGCCCGTGCGCAGGGGCGCCGCATCCATTTCCATCAAATGAATGCGGAACGAGTCGAATTTCCGGATGGCAGCTTCGATCTGGTTTTCTCGTCGATGTTCCTGCACGAAGTACCGCGCAAAGGTATCGATCGCGTTCTCGGTGAAGCACACCGGTTGTTGCGGCCCGGCGGATTGATGCTGCACATGGAGCTGCCGCCGAATTCACAGCTTGGCCCGTACGAGTCCTTCTACCTGGACTGGGACAGCTACTACAACAACGAGCCGTACTACAAACCGTTTCGCGACCTCGACCCGGCACAGTTGTGCCGCCGCGCGGGGTTCAAGCCGGAGAACTATCTGCAGTACGTGATTCCCTCGATAGGCTGGTATGGCGAGGAGGTGTGGCGCGAGTCGTTGACCCACCAGGACAACGTCGACAGCGACAAGACCGGGAGGCTGGCTGAAGGCATACGCTGGTACTGTTTCGGAGCCTGGCGATGAGCGAAGCACTGGCGCGCAATATTCGCGGTGGACGGCCATTTTTCTTCGCCGACCCTGCCGTCGACAAGCTGCTCAACATGACGGTGACACTGGCGAGCGAAGTATGGGTGTTGCGCGAACGCCTGGCCGCGCTCGAGGCCATTGGCGTCGAGCAGGGCAGTCTGGCAGCAGGCGCTGTCGATTCCTACGAGTTCGACGCCGCTGCGGAGGCGCGGCTCGGTGCGCTGCGCAAGGAGTTCATTGATAGTCTGTTTCGCATCCTGGCGGAGGACATCGCCGACGCCAGCGCGAATTCCGCGCGTGCACGCGCAGCTGCAGGCCGCAGGCCGGGCGCATTCGGCGCGCGCATCGCGGGCCTGCGCGCCGGGCCGAAGCGACGGCAGCGTCCACCCGGCAGGAAAAGCAGCAAGACAACGCGTCGTGGCAAGGTCGCGCGACGATCACGAAAGTAACGGGAGTCATCACGATGCTAGGCTGGATAGTCATTCTCTTGATCGTCGGTTTTGTGTTGTTCATCGTCGGCGCCTACAACCGGCTGATTGCGGCACGCAATGCCTTTCGCAATGCCTTCGCGCAGATCGATGTGCAACTGACGCGCCGCTACGACCTCATCCCGAACCTGGTCGAGACCGCCAAGGGTTACCTCAAGCACGAGCGCGAGACCCTCGAGGCCGTTATTCGCGCGCGCAATTCGGCTGTTGCCGGTCTCAAGAGCGCATCCGCCAATCCCGGTGATCCGGCGGCGCTTGCGCAACTTGCGGGTGCCGAAGGGGCCTTGAGCGGCGCCCTCGGCCGGCTGTTTGCGCTCGCCGAGGCCTATCCCGACCTCAAGGCGAACCAGAACATGATGCAGCTGTCCGAAGAACTGACCTCGACCGAGAACAAGGTGGCGTTCGCCCGCCAGGCCTACAACGATGCGGTCATGAACTACAACAACCAGCGAGAAATGTTTCCGACCAACTTCATCGCCGGCATGTTCAGTTTCAAACCCGCGGAATTGCTCGACATCGGCAAACCCGAAGCGCGCGAAGCACCCAAGGTCAGCTTTGGCTGAACCGGGCACGATCCCGGATCCGGCCCGGCCCCGGCGCCAGTAACGGATCACTACGTTGAACTTCTACGAGCGCCAGTCTGCCGCCCGGCGCAGCACGCGCCGACTGCTCGTGGCGTTCATCCTCTCGATGCTGGCCGTCACGGCGGCGCTGTCGTTGGTGATCTTCTCTGTACTCGGCGCGACGATTGGCGATCCGCTCGGTGTCGTCACCTTGCCTGATCCGGCGCCGCTTCGGTTCATGGCGGCGAGCCCGGGTGCCGCCATCGTCATCGTGCTGCTGATCGCGGCGGTGATGTTCGGCGCGAGCCTCTACAAGACCATGACCTTGCGTGCCGGCGGATCGGTCGTTGCGACGAGCCTCGGCGGTACGCGCGTGGAGCGAGGCGTCGCGGATCCCCTGCAGCAGCGCCTGCTCAACATCGTCGAGGAAATGTCGATTGCCGCCGGTGTGCCCATGCCCGAGATTTTCGTACTGGTCGATGAACCGGGCATCAATGCCTTTGCCGCCGGACACACGCCGGCGAACGCAGCCATCGCCGTGACGCAGGGCGCGCTCGAGCGGCTGCGGCGCGACGAGCTGCAGGGGGTTATCGCCCACGAATTCAGCCATATCCTCAATGGCGACATGCAACTGAATATCCGCATGCTGGGCTGGCTGTTCGGCCTGCTGGCGCTCGTCATCGTTGGCCGTACGGTGTTGCGCGTATCGCACCGCTCGCGCAACGGCAAGTCAACCGCCGCAATCCTCGTAGTCGCACTCGCTCTGGTCGTGGTGGGCCAGATCGGCCTGTTGTTTGCGCGCATCTTGCAGGCGGCCGTATCACGGCAACGGGAGCGCCTGGCGGACGCGTCCGCGGTGCAATTTACGCGCGACACGCAGGGATTGAAGCAGGCGTTGGTGAAAATAGGCGCCTCGAGCGCAGGCGCGCGGCTTGCGACTCCGGCGGCGGAGGAAGTCGCGCACATGCTGTTTGCGCCGGGACTTTCGCGGATGTTCGCCACGCACCCGCCGCTCATCGAGCGCATCCGCGCGCTCGATCCGGGTTTTGATCCCGCGGAGATCGAGCGCGCACGCATGGAGTTCGCCACCGCACGGGACGCTGGCACTGCCGCCGTGGAAAAGCCCGCAGCGCCGGCGGCTGCGTCCGCGCTGGCAGGCGCGGTAGCGAGCATTGCGGCACCGGTGGCAGCCCGCGC
This sequence comes from Steroidobacteraceae bacterium, assembly GCA_041395505.1. NCBI lineage: Bacteria > Pseudomonadati > Pseudomonadota > Gammaproteobacteria > Steroidobacterales > Steroidobacteraceae > Steroidobacteraceae bacterium. Next base: position 191,721 of record JAWLAG010000002.1, on the reverse strand, counting down.
GGAGCTGATCGCCGATCAGGTCGGCGATCCACAGACGGTGCATATCGAACGCGCGGACGAATTGCGCCATGCCCTGCCGATCGATCTCGCGCGCTCGCTGACGCTGCCCATCGAGGCTCAAACCCTGTTGCTTGGCATGTTGCTGGATAGCGATGCCGGGCGTCGCGGCGCGCAGTTGCATGCCCTCGCGGGACATTTCGACGATGGGGCCATCGCGGCAATTGCGGCGGCGGCGGCCGCCGGTGCACGGTTGCCGGCCTTCATGCGCCTGCCGGTGATAACGCTCGCCTTTCCGGCGCTACGCCGTTTGCCACGCACGGCGCGCGAGCGGTTGCAGCATGCGCTTCACGATCTGATCATGGCGGACGGCAGCATCAGCGTATTCGAATTCTCGCTGTCGACAGTCCTTCAGCTGACCCTTGCCGACGAACTCGGCGCCACGGTGCCGCATGGTCGCTTGCGCCTTGGCGACGTCAGCGGTGATCTCGCGGTCCTGTTCGCGGTGCTGGCCGAGCAGGGCGCGAGCAACCGCGATGATGCGCGCCGGGCCTACGAGGCCGGTATCGCGCGCCTGTTACCGCGCCAACGACCGCCGTTCCAGCCGCCGCGCAACTGGCCGCCGCTCGCCGAGCAGGCGCTGCTGCGTTTGCGCCGGCTCGATCCGTTCGCGAAAGAGATGCTCATCGAGGCGCTGGTGCTGACCATCGCCCACGATGATACGCTTTCGGTCGCAGAGGCTGAGCTGCTGCGCGCGATCTGCCTGACGCTGCAATGCCCGCTGCCGCCGCTACTGCCACGGGTGAGCCTGGCGGGCGCCAGATGACGGACTGCTAGCGCAGGAAATTGCCGAGGGCGCCAGCGAAGCGCTCGATGTCGACCAGAAACGCGTCGTGGCCCTGCAGGGAGGGCATGGCGATCATTTCGCATTCGCGGCCGCCCGCGGTGATCGCAGCGGCGATGCGTTGCTGTTCCTCGATCGGAAACAGGATGTCGCTGCTGACACCGATGACCAGCGCCTTCGTCATGCTGCTGCGCGCAAAGATCTCCGGCAGGTTCTTGCCATGCGCCGCGAGATCGAACCTGTCCATCGCCCGTGACAGGTACAGATAACAATTGGCGTCGAAGCGCTCGGCGAAGCGCAGTGACTGCGCGTCGAGATAGTCCTCGACCATGAACTCGCCGGCAAAGCCATTGCGCTGGCCGACGCGCTTCGCTTGGCGCCCGGGCTGGCGTGCGAAGCGATTCTCCCATTCGGCCCTTGACCGGTAGGTGATGGTGCCCATCTTGCGGGCCAGGATGAGGCCATTGTGTGGCGGGCGGCCCGGCGCGTAGCTGCCGTGCTGCCAGTCGGGATCGCGGGTGATGGCTTCGCGCTGTACCGATCGCAATGCAATGGCAAAGGGTGATGCGGCGGCGCTGCCCGAGATGCTGATGAGGCGCCTGGCGCCGTCGGGATGCAGTGCCAGATAAGCAAGACAGGCCATGCCGCCAAGCGACGGTCCCATCACCGTATCGAGCTGCTGTATGCCAAGGCCTCGAGTCACATGCCAGGCAGCGTTCGCGATGTCCTCGACGGCCAGTTGCGGAAAATTGAGCCCATAGCGCTGACCTGTCCGGGGATCGATCGACGCCGGTCCCGTGGAGCCGAAGCAACTTCCCAGGGAATTGACGCAAATGACGAAATAGCGGTCGGTGTCGATCGCAAGCGAAGGCCCGATGATCGACTCCCACCAGCCGTCCTCCCGATCAGCAGCCGACGAGGCGGCGTGCGCCGATGGCGAGAGCCCCGTAAAGAGCAGGATGGCGTTGTCCTGTGCGGCATTCAGCGCGCCCCAGGTTTCATAGGCCAGCGTCGCGTCCTTGAGTACGCCGCCGCCGTGCATGGCAAAGGGATCCGGTAAACGGGCGTACTGACGCGCGTCGTTGCCTTCCTTGCGCCGCGGCATTGCCGGCGTCACGGTTCCGGATCGGCGCCGTCGTTGATGCCCTCGAACAGCGGTGTCGACAGATAGCGCTCAGCCGTATCCGGCAGCATGGCCAGAATGACGGTACCTGCGGCCGACTTTCTTGCGACCTTGAGGGCTGCCGCGAAGGTGCCGCCACTCGAGATGCCGCAGAAGATACCTTCCTGCCGCGCCAATGCGCGGGCCGCGTCGATCGCCTCGCCATCGCTGACCGGCAGGATTTCATGCGCCACATCGCGGTTCAGCACGGCCGGCACGAAGTCAGGGGTCCAGCCCTGGATCTTGTGCGGCGTGAAGGCCTTGCCGCTCAGCAATGCCGCATTCTCGGGCTCGGTGGCTACGATCTTCACGTCGGGGCGTGCCTTGCGAATGATCTCACCCGCGCCGGTGAGCGTGCCTCCCGTGCCCCAGCCGGTGACGAACACATCGAGTCGCCTCCCGGCGAAGTCGCTGAGAATCTCCGGGCCGGTGGTATTGCGATGATAGGCAGGATTGGCCGGGTTCTCGAACTGGCGCGCCAGGAACCAGCCGTGCTTCGCGGCGAGCTCGGCGGCCTTCTTCACCATGCCGGAGCCGCGTTCCGCGGCCGGCGTGAGGATGACCTTGGCGCCGAGCATGCGCATGATCTTGCGCCGCTCGACCGAGAAGGTTTCGACCATTACCGCGACGAAGGGATAGCCCTTGGCGGCGCAGACCATGGCGAGCGCGATCCCGGTATTGCCGGAGGTTGCTTCGACGACGGTCTGGCCTGGCTTCAAGGCGCCGGATTTCTCGGCATCGTCGATGATGGCGATGGCCAGTCGGTCCTTCACGCTCGCCAGCGGATTGAAGAACTCGCACTTGACGTACATGTCGATGCCGTCCGGTGCGAGACGATTGATGCGCACGACCGGCGTGCGGCCGATCGTGCCCAGTATGTTGGCGTAAATCATGGTTTGACCTTAGTCCTCATGGGTGTGGTGGTCGAGGTCGGCCGGGCCATGTCGTTATAACAAGAATGTTATAATGATCTGGGCTGAATATATAGCGATGAATATACAACATCTGCGTTACGCGCTGGCGATCGCCCGCAACGAACTGTCGGTCACCCAGGCCGCCCAGGTACTCGGCACGTCCCAGCCGGCGATCAGCCGCGCACTGAAAGCACTCGAGACCGAGCTTGGCTGCGAAATATTTGCGCGCCAGGGACGCTCGCTCGCACATATAACGCCGGCCGGTGAGCGCGCACTCGAGATCGCTGCTCGCGCCATCGATGAAATCGACGCCCTGCGCGTGATGACGGCGGATCTCAAGGGCGATATGTCCGGGAAGCTCTCCATCGCCACGACGCACACCCAGGCGCGCTATGTGTTGCCGCCCATCGTCAAGGCATTTCGCCGCCGCTATCCGGAGGTCGAGCTGCATCTGCACCAGGGTACCTCCGAACAAATCGCGGACCTGGTTGCGACCGACCGTGCGCAACTCGCCATAGCCACGGGTTCGGAGGGGCTTTTCGGCGGACTGGTGCTGCTGCCGGTCTATCGCTGGCAACGCCATGTCATCGTGCCGCGGCGTCATCCATTGACCAAGGTCGGCAAGCTCTCCATCACCGAGCTCGCGCGGCACCCCTTGATTACCTATGTATTCAGTTTTTCCGGGCCGTCGTCGCTGCACGAGATATTCGCGCGCCACGGCCTGCGCCCCAGGGTGGCGATCACGGCGCGTGATGCGGATGTCATCAAGACCTATGTCAGGCTCGGGCTGGGGGTCGGCATCGTCGCGAGTGTCGCCCTCGAGGCGCAGGTGGATGCTGATCTTGCGGTGATCGATGCCGCTCACCTGTTTCCAATCCATACGACCTGGGTGGGGTTTCGCCAGGGCACTGTGCTGCGCAGGTTCACCTATGATTTCCTGGCGCTGTTCGGCGAGCACCTGACGCCACGGCTGGTCAATCGCGCGCAACAGCTGCGCGACGCCAACGATCGCAACGAGCTTTTCCGGCGCATCGCGTTGCCGGTGAGATGAACGAGGCTCGGGTGCAGGGCGAGCGCGTGCAGAAGCTCCTGGCCGCAAGCGGCTGTGGTTCGCGGCGGGAGATCGAGCAATGGATACGTGATGGCCGGGTCACGCGAAATGGCCGCAGTGTCACGCTCGGCGATCGTGCCCAGCCCGGCGACCGCCTGCAGATCGATGGCCGCGAAATTGCCATCACCGCCGCAAGCGGTCCCGGTCGCGTGCTGCTCTATCACAAGCCCGTGGGCGAGGTGAGCACGCGGCGCGACCCCGAAGGTCGTGCTACGGTTTTCGATCGTCTGCCGCCGCTTGCAGAGGGCCGCTGGATCGCGGTGGGCAGGCTCGATGCGCACACTTCCGGACTGATGCTCTTTACCGACGATGGCGAGATCGCGCATGGCCTTGCCCATCCATCGCGGGAAATTCCGCGCCGTTATCTCGTGCGCGTACGCGGGCAGCCCGATGCCGCAGTCCGCGCGCGGCTTCTGGCCGGCGTGCCCCTGGACGACGGCCCCGCGCGGTTCGATGATTTGCAGGTGCGCGGCAGATCGGCGGGGCACGCCTGGTTCGAAGTCGCACTGCACGAGGGTCGCAACCGCGAGGTACGCCGCCTGTGGGAAGCGGTGGGTTTCGAGGTCAGCCGCCTGAAGCGCATCGCTTTTGGTGCCGCGCATTTGCCGGAGGATCTGGCGCCCGGAACCTGGCGCCTGGCGACGAAAGCGCTTTGCGAGCAGCTGCGCGATCAGGCGGCGCCGGCGGCGCTGCGCCGCGGTCGAGGCCCGCCGCAGCCCGGGCCCGGCGGCATATAGTATAAGGAGTGCCCCGGGAGCCGGCCCAAGCAAAAATCTTGCCAGTGCCGTTGACACCCCCCGGACGCGAAATCAGAATACGCGGCTCGATTTCGGGCGGAGGGGTACCCAAGCGGCCAACGGGAGCAGACTGTAAATCTGCCGGCTTACGCCTACGTAGGTTCGAATCCTACCCCCTCCACCATGGGGCTCAGGGGTTCGGGCCTTTTCGTGCGGGCTGGTGGAAGTGGGCGAGTGTGTCGCGAGGCGACGCCCTCGTGCGCCATCAGCGGGTGTAGTTCAATGGTAGAACCTCAGCCTTCCAAGCTGATGGTGTGGGTTCGATTCCCATCACCCGCTCCAGATCCGCGTGAGCCCACGTAGCTCAGTTGGTAGAGCACGTCCTTGGTAAGGACGAGGTCACCGGTTCAATCCCGGTCGTGGGCTCCATGAGCATGAGTCGGTTGTTTTGGGGTTTTAGAAAAACAGTTTGCGCAGTTGCTGCAGCGCTGCGCACCACAGCATAGGCCGGAGGCCGTAGGGCATGTCGAAAGAGAAGTTTGAGCGCAAGAAGCCGCACGTGAACGTGGGGACGATAGGTCACGTGGACCACGGTAAGACGACGCTGACGGCGGCGCTGACGAAGGTGATGGCGGAGACCTATGGTGGTGCGTTCATGGCGTACGACCAGATTGACAAGGCGCCTGAGGAGAAGGCGCGTGGCATCACGATATCGACGGCGCACGTGGAGTACGAGTCGGCGGCGCGACACTACGCGCACGTGGACTGCCCCGGGCACGCGGACTACGTGAAGAACATGATCACGGGTGCGGCGCAGATGGACGGTGCGATTCTGGTGGTGTCGGCGGCGGATGGGCCGATGCCGCAGACGCGCGAGCACATTCTGCTGGCGCGGCAGGTGGGGGTGCCGTACATCGTGGTGTTCATGAACAAGGCGGACATGGTCGATGACAAGGAGCTGCTGGAGCTTGTTGAGATGGAGGTACGGGAGCTTCTGTCGACGTACAAGTTCCCCGGTGAGAAGACGCCGATCGTGATTGGCTCGGCGCTGAAGGCGCTGGAGGGGGATACCTCGGAGATTGGGGTGCCTGCGGTGGTGAAGCTGGTGGAGGAGATGGACAAGTACATTCCTGTGCCCGAGCGCGACATCGACAAGCCGTTTTTGATGCCTGTGGAGGATGTGTTCTCGATTTCGGGTCGCGGCACGGTGGTGACGGGACGTATCGAGCGCGGGATCGTGAAGGTCAATGACGAGGTGGAGATCATTGGACTGAAGGCGACGGCGAAGACGATCTGCACGGGCGTGGAGATGTTCAGGAAGCTGCTGGACGAGGGTCAGGCGGGGGATAACGTGGGGGTGTTGCTGCGTGGCACGAAGCGCGAGGAAGTGGAGCGCGGGCAGGTGCTGGCGAAGCCGGGGAGCATCACGCCGCACACGAACTTCGAGTGCGAGGTGTACGTGCTGACGAAGGAAGAGGGTGGTCGGCACACGCCGTTTTTCAAGGGGTATCGGCCGCAGTTTTACTTTCGCACGACGGACGTGACGGGCACGATCGAGCTGCCTGCGGGGGTCGAGATGGTGATGCCTGGGGACAACATCAAGATGGTGGTGGACCTGATTGCGCCGATTGCGATGGAAGAGGGGCTGCGCTTTGCGATCCGCGAGGGCGGCCGCACGGTCGGCGCCGGCGTCGTCTCCAAGGTGCTCAAGTAAAACCGTACACACAGGCCAGTAGCTCAATTGGCAGAGCGGCGGTCTCCAAAACCGCAGGTTGGGGGTTCGATTCCCTCCTGGCCTGCCAGCGGTAGCGTATGACAGACACAGACAAGACACAGGCGGCGCCGCAGGGCGAGTCATTCAAGCTGGGCGTCGCCGTGCTGGCGGCACTTGGCGGCTTGGTCGCCTTCTACATGCTGAAGGGCAATGCCGCGGATTGGATGCGTTGGCTCGCATTCGCGGCGGGGCTCGCGCTCGGTGCACTGCTCTTCGCCTGGTCGCAACATGGCCGGGATATGTGGAAATTCGCGCTCGACTCGCGCATCGAGTTGCGCAAGATCGTCTGGCCAACCCGCGACGAGACACTGAAGACGACTGCGCTCGTATTCGTGTTCGTGATCATTCTGGCGATCTTCTTCTGGGCGCTGGACCTGGGGCTTGCCGCATTGACCCGTCTCGCGACCGGGCAGGAAGGTTGACATGGCGCTGCGCTGGTACGTCGTACATGCCTACTCGAACTTCGAGCACCGGGTTGCCGAGGCACTCAAGGAGCGCATCGAGCGCGCGGGGCTCAATGACAAATTCGGCGAAATACTCGTGCCTACCGAGGAAGTCGTCGAGATGCGCGAGGGCAAGAAGAAGAAAAGCGAACGCAAGTTCTATCCCGGGTACGTACTGGTGCAAATGGACATGTCGGAAGACACCTGGCACCTGGTGCGCGACGTGCCCAAGGTGCTCGGCTTCATCGGCGGCACGCCGGACAAGCCGGCGCCGATTACCGAGCGCGAAGCGAACCAGATCCTGAGGCGCGTCGAGGAAGGCGTCGACAAACCGCGTCCGAAGGTGTTGTTCGAACCCGGTGAAGTGGTGCGGGTGATCAACGGCCCGTTCAACGACTTCAACGGCGTCGTCGAGAACGTCAACTATGAAAAGAACCGGTTGCAGGTGGCCGTGCAGATCCTTGGCCGCTCGACGCCGGTGGAACTCGATTTTTCGCAAGTAGAAAAAGGCTGACGGTCCGGCCGTCGGCAAAAGTCAGGTGTATCGCCGGGCGACGGATGCGCACGGCGTAGCGGCAAGGAAGCGCATGGGGAGCAGCCAACTGATGGGTACGGCTGCGCTTGGACCCAGGAGATGAGGACAGATGGCGAAGAAAGTACAAGGTTACGTCAAGCTGCAGGTGCCTGCGGGGGCCGCAAACCCCTCGCCACCGATAGGTCCGGCACTCGGCCAGCAGGGTGTGAACATCATGGAGTTCTGCAAACAGTTCAACGCTGCGACGCAGAAGCTCGAGAAGGGATTGCCGATTCCGGTCGTGATCACGGTGTACGCGGATCGCAGCTTCACCTTCATCATGAAGACGCCGCCGGCGTCGGTCCTGATTGCAAAAGCGATCGGCATCCCGAAGGGCAGCGGCACGCCAAATACCAGCAAGGTCGGCAAGATCACCCGCAAACAGCTCGAGGAGATTGCCAAGACCAAGCAGCCCGACCTGACTGCCGCCGATCTCGATGCCGCGGTGCGCACCATCGCAGGCAGCGCGCGCAGCATGGGCGTCGATGTGGAGGGACTCTGACATGGCGGCGGTTATCAAACGGGCCAAGACCTGGGGCGATCGGCTCACGCCGGGCAAGCAGTATCCGATCGACGAAGCGCTGCAGCTCATCAAGGAATTCGCCAAGGCGAAGTTCGACGAAACCGTCGATGTCGCCGTGAACCTCGGTATCGATGCGAGCAAATCGGACCAGCAGGTGCGCGGCTCGACTGTCATGCCGCATGGCACGGGCAAGACCGTGCGCGTTGCCGTTTTCACGGGTGGCAAGAACCAGGACGCGGCACGAGCCGCTGGCGCCGATATCGTCGGTCTCGAAGACCTGGCGGAGAAAGTCAAAGCCGGCGAGATCAATTTCGACGTGGTGGTAGCGAGCCCCGATGCCATGCGGGTCGTGGGCCAGCTCGGCCAGATTCTCGGTCCCCGGGGCCTGATGCCGAATCCGAAGGTCGGCACGGTGACGCCGGATGTGGCCGGTGCGGTCAAGAACGCGAAGGCGGGCCAGGTGCGCTATCGCGTCGACAAGGCCGGTATCGTGCATTGCACAATCGGCAAGGCAAGCTTCGAAGTCGCAGCGCTTCGCGACAATCTCAATGCCCTGCTGGCGGACCTGCGCAAGGCCAAGCCGTCGGCGGCCAAGGGAATTTACCTGAAGCGGGTCACCGTCTCCTCGACCATGGGTCCGGGCGTCGTGATCGATCAGTCGAGTCTCGCTGCATAGCGGGCATTTCAGATTCGATGCGGGCCGGGATCAGCCGCAAGGCTGCGCCCGGTTCCATCCAAGACCGCAGGCGGGTCCACCGGGATCCTTAATGATCGCCTGCGCAGATGGTGTACCGCTTGGGCGAGGACGTCCTCGCCTGAAGGTCACTGTCAGATGAAGGGTGGGGCGGCGATGGATCGCTGCCTCGAATGTGATCTTCAGGAACAGGAGTAGAAGATGGCACTTAGTCTCGAAGACAAGAAAGCCATGGTCGCGGAAGTAGCAGAGGTTGCGGCAGCAGCGCAGTCTCTTGTTGCCGCCGAGTACCGTGGGCTTTCGGTCGCGCAGTTGACCGAACTGCGGGCGCAGGCACGTGCCGCCGGTGTGTACATGCGAGTCGTGAAAAACTCGCTGGCCCGGCGCGCGATAGTCGGCACTTCGTTCGAGGCAATGGGCAAACAGCTGAAGGGTCCGTTGCTGCTGGCTTTCTCGAAGGACGATCCGGGCGCTCCGGCGCGCGTGGTCAAGGACTTCGCCAAAGCCAACGATAAACTCGTCGCAAGACTGGTCGCTCTGGGCGACCAGGTCATGCCTGGCGAGGATATCGACAGGTTGGCGAATCTGCCGACCCGTGAGCAGGCGTTGTCGTTGCTACTCGCGGTGATGAAAGCACCGATCGAGAAGTTCGTGCGCACGCTGGCAGCACCGCATACCAAGCTGGTTCGTACCATCGCCGCAGTGCGCGATCAAAAACAGGCTGCCTGAGCGAAAGCCAGCGCAGACAGGATTGAGAGAATTTTCAGGAGACAAAAATGGCAGTTTCTAAGGACGATATCCTCGAGGCAATTTCCAAGATGAGCGTGCTTGAGGTCGTGGACCTCATCGCCGACATGGAGAAGAAATTCAACGTGACGGCCGCAGCGCCCGTGGCGGTCGCCGCGGTTGGTGCCGCCGCAGCGGGTGCGGGTGCGGCCCCGGCCGAAGAGAAGACCGAATTCACCGTCGTGCTCAAGGAGTATCCGGCGGACAAGAAGGTCGGTGTCATCAAGGTCGTGCGTGAGCTCACCGGCCTTGGCTTGAAAGAAGCCAAGGATCTGGTCGAGGGCGCGCCTTCGACAGTCAAGGAAGGCGTCAACAAGGCTGATTCGGACTCGATGAAGAAGAAGCTCGAAGAAGCCGGCGCCAAGGTCGAAGTCAAGTAACACGGTGCGTCAGCACGATAGCGTGATGCGTGCGCGCAGCGGGTCGGCAACGGCCCGTTGCGCGCTGCCGTGGCGGTGAGCAGGTATCAGAGGTCAAGCACATGAGTTATTCATTCACAGAAAAGAAGCGCATCCGGAAGAATTTCGGACGGCAGCCGAGCATTCTGCAAACCCCATACCTGCTGGAGATTCAGCTCAACTCCTACCGGCAGTTCCTGCAATCGGACCGGCCCGATGAGCACCGCGAGGAAGGTGGCCTGCATGCTGCCTTCAAGAGCGTGTTTCCGATCACCAGCTATTCTGGCAACGCAACGCTCGAGTACGTCAGCTATCGGCTCGGCGAGCCACCGTTCGACGTCAAGGAATGCCAGCTGCGCGGCCTGACCTATGCGGCGCCGCTGCGCGTGAAGGTGCGGCTCATCGTCCTCGACAAGGAAGCCACCGGCGCGAAGAAGCCGGTCAAGGACGTGCGCGAACAGGAGGTCTATCTCGGCGAGCTGCCGCTGATGACCGACAATGGCACTTTCATCGTCAACGGCACCGAGCGCGTCATCGTTTCGCAGCTGCACCGCAGCCCGGGCGTGTTCTTCGACCACGACCGCGGCAAGTCGCACTCATCGGGAAAGCTCCTCTTCTCCGCACGAATCATTCCCTACCGCGGCTCCTGGCTCGATTTCGAGTTCGATCCCAAGGACTGTGTCTTCGCACGCATAGACCGCCGCCGGAAACTCCCGGTGACAATTATCCTGCGCGCGCTCGGCATGAGCGAAGGCGAAGTCCTCGATACCTTTTTCGAGAAAAACGTCTTCTATCTGTCGAAGGAGCAGATTTCACTCGAGCTGGTGCCGCAGCGTTTGCGCGGCGAGAACGCCATGTTCGAAATCCGTATTGGCGACAACGTGGTCGTCGAAGCCGGCCGGCGCGTAACGGCGCGTCATGTGCGCCAGCTCGAAGACGCAGGCGTCAAGCGCCTCAACGTGCCGCGCGAATACATCTACGGCAAGATTCTCGCGCACGACGTGGTCAACACCGAAACCGGGGAGATACTGGCGAAGGCCAACGAAGTCCTGACCGCGACCTCGGTCGAGAAACTCGTTGAGGCGGGCATCAGCGAAGTCGGCACGCTGTATGTGAACGATCTCGATCGCGGTGCCTACATTTCCGACACGCTGCGCATCGATCCGACCAGCACGCGCCTCGAAGCGCTGGTGGAGATCTACCGCATGATGCGCCCGGGCGAGCCTCCGACCAAGGACGCTGCCGAGAACCTCTTCGCGAATTTGTTCTTCAACGGCGAGCGCTACGATCTCTCCGGAGTCGGGCGAATGAAATTCAACCGTCGCGTCGGCCGCAAGGATGCCGAGGGCGGCGGCGTGCTGTCCAAGGAAGACATCCTCGACGTGCTGCGCGTGCTGATCGACATTCGCAATGGCAATGGCGTGGTCGACGATATCGACCATCTGGGCAATCGCCGCGTGCGTTCGGTGGGTGAAATGGCCGAGAACGCGTTCCGCGTCGGCCTGGTGCGGGTCGAGCGCGCCGTGAAGGAGCGTCTGACCGTCGCGGAGAGCGAGCCGCTCATGCCGCAGGAGATGATCAACGCCAAGCCGGTCGCAGCAGCCGTCAAGGAATTCTTCGGCTCCTCGCAGCTCTCGCAGTTCATGGACCAGAACAACCCGCTGTCGGAGGTGACTCACAAGCGGCGCGTGTCGGCTCTTGGACCGGGCGGCCTGACACGCGAGCGCGCCGGTTTCGAAGTGCGTGACGTGCATCCCACGCACTATGGTCGTGTGTGCCCGATCGAAACACCGGAAGGCCCGAACATCGGCCTGATCAATTCGCTCGCGGTCTATGCGCGTACCAATGACTTCGGTTTTCTCGAGACGCCCTACCGTCGAGTCGAGAATGGGCGCGTGACCAACCAGATCGACTATCTGTCCGCGATCGAGGAAGGCGAATTCGCAATCGCCCAGGCCAATGCGCGCCTGACCGCCGATGGCGGCTTCGCCGATGAGCTGATTTCCTGTCGCTACCAGAGCGAGTTCACGTTGATGCCGCGCGAGCAGATCAACTACATGGACGTGAGCCCCAAGCAGATCGTCTCGGTGGCGGCCTCGCTCATCCCCTTCCTCGAGCACGATGACGCGAACCGCGCGCTGATGGGTTCGAACATGCAACGGCAGGCTGTGCCGACGCTGCGCTCGGAGGCGCCGCTGGTCGGAACCGGCATGGAGCGGCCGGTGGCGATCGATTCGGGTGTGACCGTGATCGGTACCCGTGGCGGCGTCGTCGACTCCGTCGACGCATCTCGCATCGTGGTGCGGGTGAATGATGCGGAAACGACTGCGGCAGAGCCTGGTGTCGACATCTACAACCTCACCAAGTACACGCGCTCGAACCAGAACACCTGCATCAACCAGCGTCCGCTGGTGCGCGCCGGTGACAAGATTGCGCGCGGCGACGTGCTGGCTGACGGGCCATCGACGCATCTTGGCGAGCTTGCACTTGGACAGAACCTGCTGGTCGCGTTCATGCCCTGGAACGGTTACAACTTCGAGGACTCGATCCTGATCTCGGAGCGGGTGGTCCAGGAGGATCGCTTCACCACCATTCACATCGAAGAGCTCTCCTGTATCGCGCGTGACACCAAGCTCGGTCCGGAGGAAATCACGGCGGACATACCCAATGTCGGCGATACGGCGCTTGCCAAGCTAGACGATGCGGGCATCGCCTTCATCGGTGCCGAGGTTCGCGCAGGCGACATTCTGGTCGGCAAGGTCACACCCAAGGGTGAGACGCAGCTGACGCCGGAAGAGAAGCTGCTGCGCGCAATATTTGGCGAGAAGGCCTCCGATGTGAAAGACACCTCGCTTCGCGTGCCTCCTGGCATGGATGGCACGGTGATCGACGTGCGTGTATTTACGCGCGATGGCGTAGAGAAGGACAGCCGTGCGATGGCCATCGAAAAGGCCGAAATCGAGCGTGTCCGCAAGGATCTCAACGACCAGCAGCGCATCCTCGAAGAGGATATGTACCAGCGCGTGCGCAGCACCCTGATCGGCAAGGTCGCAGCCGGTGGTCCGCGCAAACTGAAGGCGGGCACCAAAATAACCGTCGAGTACATCGACGAACTGCCGCGCGAGGAGTGGTTCGAGATTCGCCTTGAGAATGAAGAGGCCAATTCGCAACTCGAAGCGACTGCCGATCGGCTGAAGGCCCAGCGCAAGGCCTTCGACAAGCGCTTCGACGAGAAGAAGGCGAAGATCACCGCGGGCGATGATCTTGCCCCCGGCGTGCTCAAGATGGTGAAGGTATACCTCGCCGTGAAGCGTCGTGTGCAACCGGGCGACAAGATGGCGGGTCGGCACGGCAACAAGGGCGTGATCTCGAGCATCGTCCCGGTCGAGGACATGCCCTACCTCGAGGACGGCACGCCTATCGACATCGTGCTGAATCCCCTCGGCGTGCCCTCGCGAATGAACGTCGGTCAGGTGCTAGAGACGCACCTTGGCTGGGCGGCCAAGGGACTCGGCCTCAAGATCGGGCGCATGCTCGAGGCACAGGCGAGCGAAGCGGAGCTACGCGGCTTCCTGCAACGCGTCTACAACGACTCGGGCGGGCAGCACGAGGCGCTCGATGGGCTCGACGGCAGGGAGGTTGCGGAGCTCGCGGGCAATCTTGCGCGTGGCGTACCAATTGCAACGCCCGTGTTCGATGGTGCGAACGAGAAAGACATCAAGAACCTGCTGGCGCTCGCGGACCTGCCGGCGAACGGCCAGGCCTGGTTGTTCGACGGCCGCACCGGTGAGCGTTTCGAGCGGCAGGTGACGGTTGGCTACATGTACATGTTGAAGCTCAACCATCTGGTCGACGACAAGATGCACGCGCGCTCGACCGGGCCATACAGCCTGGTTACGCAGCAGCCTCTTGGTGGCAAGGCGCAGTTCGGTGGACAACGCTTCGGCGAAATGGAAGTCTGGGCGCTCGAAGCCTATGGCGCCGCCTACACCCTGCAGGAAATGCTCACGGTCAAGTCCGACGACGTGAACGGCCGCACGAAGATGTACAAGAACATCGTCGATGGCAATCACGAGATGGACGCCGGCATGCCGGAGTCGTTCAACGTTCTGGTCAAGGAGATCCGCTCGCTGGCAATCAGCATGGATCTCGAACAAGACTAACAGTCAGGTGGTGCGAACATGAAAGATCTACTCAAGCTATTCAAGCAGCACGCGCCGGTCGAACATTTCGATTCGATCAAGATCGGCCTGGCTTCTCCGGATGTGATCCGCACCTGGTCCTATGGCGAGGTGAAGAAGCCGGAGACAATCAACTACCGTACCTTCAAGCCCGAGCGCGATGGTCTTTTCTGCGCAAAGATCTTCGGGCCAGTCAAGGACTACGAGTGCCTGTGCGGCAAGTACAAGCGCCTGAAGCATCGCGGCGTCGTGTGCGAGAAGTGCGGCGTCGAAGTCACGCAATCGAAGGTGCGTCGCGAGCGCATGGGGCACATCGACCTCGCGAGCCCCGTCGCGCACATCTGGTTCCTGAAGTCGCTCCCGTCGCGCATCGGTCTGATGCTCGACATGACGCTGCGCGAAATCGAGCGCGTGCTCTACTTCGAGGCATTCGTCGTAATCGATCCGGGCATGACCGATCTGCAGCGCGGGCAGCTGCTGACGGACGAAATGTACCTGGAAGCCATCGAGCAGCATGGCGATGAGTTCGACGCGCGCATGGGCGCCGAGGCCGTGCACGAGCTGCTGCATAGCATCGATCTGCAGGTCGAAGTGGTGAAGGTTCGCGAGGAAATGGCGGGCACCAACTCCGAGACCAAGCTGAAACGACTTTCGAAGCGGTTGAAGCTACTCGAATCGTTCATCGAATCCGGCAACAAGCCGGAGTGGATGGTCATGACCGTCCTGCCGGTACTGCCGCCGGATTTGCGGCCGCTGGTTCCGCTCGATGGCGGCCGCTTCGCGACCTCGGACCTCAACGACCTTTATCGGCGAGTCATCAACCGCAACAATCGTTTGCGCCGCCTGCTCGAGCTGAATGCTCCGGACATCATCGTGCGCAACGAAAAGCGCATGTTGCAGGAAGCAGTCGATGCGTTGCTCGACAATGGCCGGCGTGGCCGCGCCATTACGGGCACCAATCGCCGGCCGCTGAAGTCCCTCGCTGACATGATCAAGGGCAAGCAGGGGCGATTCCGCCAGAACCTGCTAGGCAAGCGCGTCGATTACTCGGGCCGCTCGGTCATCGTGGTGGGTCCGACGCTGCGCCTGCACCAGTGCGGCCTGCCGAAGAAAATGGCACTCGAGCTGTTCAAGCCCTTCATATTCCACAAGCTGCAACTGCGCGGCGAGGCCTCGACGATCAAGGCCGCCAAGCGCCTGGTCGAGCGCGAAGGGCCGGAAGTGTGGGACATCCTCGAGGAAGTCATCCGCGAACACCCGGTGCTGTTGAATCGCGCGCCGACACTGCACCGGCTCGGCATCCAGGCTTTCGAGCCGGTGCTCATCGAGGGCAAAGCCATCCAGCTGCACCCGCTCGTCTGCACGGCATTCAACGCCGACTTCGACGGCGACCAGATGGCTGTCCACGTGCCGCTGTCGCTCGAGGCACAGCTCGAAGCCCGCGCATTGATGATGAGCTCGAACAACATCCTCTCGCCCGCGAACGGCGATCCGATCATCGTCCCGTCGCAGGACGTCGTACTCGGCCTCTATTTCATGACCCGCGAGCGCATCGGCGCCACGGGCGAGGGTTCGATGTACGTGGATGTCGCCGAGGTGCATCGCGCCTATGAGAACCGCAAGGTGCATCTGCAGGCGCGCATCAAGGTGCGGATCCGCGAGACTGTCCGCCAGGGGAGCGATGACATCACGTCCACGCGAGTGGTCGACACGACTGTCGGTCGCGCGCTGTTGTCCGAAATCCTGCCACGCGGATTGTCGATCGACCTCATCAACCAGGATATGACCAAGAAGGCCATCTCGGCCACCATCAACGCCTGCTATCGCATACTGGGCTTGAAGGAAACGGTCATGTTCGCCGACAAGCTGATGTACACGGGTTTCCATTACGCGACCCGGGCCGGTGTTTCCTTCGGCATCGACGATATCGTGATCCCGGAGCAGAAGACCAAGCTGGTTGCTGCCGCCGATCGCGAGGTCAAGGAGATCCAGGACCAGTATGCCTCGGGCCTCGTGACCAATGGCGAGCGCTACAACAAGGTGGTCGATATCTGGTCGCGGGCCAATGACCAGGTCGCCAAAGCCATGATGGAAAAGCTCGGCAGCGAAGATGTCGAGGACACAAGTGGCGCCAAACACCGCCAGAAATCCTTCAACTCGATCTTCATGATGGCCGACTCCGGCGCGCGCGGCTCGGCGGCGCAGATCCGGCAGCTTGCGGGCATGCGCGGCCTGATGGCGAAACCCGATGGCTCGATCATCGAAACGCCCATCACGGCAAACTTCCGTGAAGGCCTCAACGTCCTGCAGTACTTCATCTCGACACACGGCGCGCGCAAGGGCCTCGCCGATACGGCGTTGAAAACCGCCAACTCGGGTTATCTCACCCGGCGCCTGGTCGACGTCGCCCAGGATCTGGTTGTGACCGAGACCGATTGCGGTACGGATGACGGCCTCGTCGTGACGCCACTGGTCGAAGGTGGCGACGTCGTGGAAGGTCTCGGCGAACGTGTGCTTGGCCGGGTGCTTGCCGACGACGTGCTGAAACCCGGCACGGAGAAGCTCCTCATCGAACGCGGCACGCTGCTCGATGAAGCGCTGGTGAGGTTGCTCGAGCGCGAGAGCATCGACGAGGTGCGCGTCCGTTCGCCGATCACCTGCGCCACCCGCTATGGTGTGTGCAGCAATTGCTATGGTCGCGACCTGGCGCGCGGACACATCATCAATATCGGCGAAGCAGTCGGCGTGATCGCTGCGCAATCGATCGGCGAGCCGGGCACGCAGCTGACCATGCGTACCTTCCATATCGGCGGCGCAGCCTCGCGGGCAGCGGCGGCGAGCAGTGTGGAGGTACGAAATGCCGGCACGCTGCGCTTCCACAACGTCAAGACCGTGCAGCACGAGAAGGGCTACCTGGTCGCTGTGTCGCGCTCCGGCGAACTCGGTGTCGTCGATGAATTCGGCCGCGAGCGCGAGCGTTACAAGATTCCCTACGGCGCGACGATTTCCGCGAAGGAAGGCAGCCAGCTGTCTGCCGGCCAGGTTGTCGCGACCTGGGATCCGCATACCCATCCGGTGATCACGGAAGTGGCGGGCAACGTCAAGTTCCATGACTTCATCGACGGCGTGACCGTGACCTCGCAGGTCGATGAGGTGACCGGCCTGTCGAGCACGGTGGTGCTCGATGCCAAGCAGCGTGGCGGCAAGGAACTTCGTCCAACGGTGCGCCTGGTGACCGGTAATGGCAAGGAAGTGACCTTCGCCAACACCGACATACCGGCGGTCTATACGCTGCCGTCAGGCGCCTTTGTGACCATCGAAGACGGCGCGAAGGTGTCGATCGGCGATGTCATCGCGCGCATCCCCCAGGAGTCCTCCAAGACGCGTGACATTACCGGCGGTCTACCGCGCGTGGCGGATCTGTTCGAAGCGCGCAAGCCGAAGGACCCGGCGATTCTGGCCGAGAAGTCCGGCACCGTGAGCTTCGGCAAGGAAACCAAGGGCAAGCGGCGACTCGTAATCACCGGCGAGGAGGGCGACAAGTACGAAGAGCTCATCCCGAAGTGGCGCCAGCTCAATGTCTTCGAAGGCGAGCAGGTGGAGCGCGGTGAGGTCATCGCCGATGGCGAACCGAACCCGCACGACATCCTGCGCCTGCAGGGCGTGGTGGCACTCGCTAACTATCTTGTGCGCGAGATCCAGGATGTCTATCGATTGCAGGGCGTGAAGATCAACGACAAACACATCGAGGTCATCATCCGCCAGATGCTGCGCAAGGTCGAAGTGACCGATACCGGCGACAGCAACCTGTTGCGTGGCGAGCAATTGGATCGATCGCGCTCGCTCGACATCAACGACAGGCTGACTGCCGACAACAAGCTGCCAGCCGGCACACTGCCGGTACTGCTCGGTATCACCAAGGCCTCGCTCGCAACCGAGTCCTTCATCTCGGCGGCTTCGTTCCAGGAGACCACGCGGGTGCTCACGGAAGCTGCGGTGCGCGGTCTGAAGGACGATCTGCGCGGCCTGAAAGAGAACGTCATCGTCGGACGCCTGATTCCGGCCGGTACCGGGTTTGCCGCTCATGCCCATCGGCGGCAGCGGGCGAACCAGGGTTCGGGCAGCGGCTTCATGGACGTCGGCGGCACGGCGACCGCCGAAGCCGATGAGGCGACCGTGACCGATGACGGGCGCAGCGAAGGCTAGCCGACCGCGGCCTTGCCCTGAGGCTGGCGCGGTGGTGGCAACCTGCCGCCACGCGCCGGTTCGAGCGCGGTGACCCTGCCGGCCGACGGCCTGCCGTACGCGCAAATTGCCGTTGCGCTCGGCATCGGTCTCATGATCGGCGCCGAGCGCGAACGACGTCGCGCCGACAGGGGCGGCGCGGCCATCGCAGGTGTACGCACCTTCACCATCTGCGCGCTGCTCGGTGCCATCGGCGCACTGCTCGATTCGACGCTGCTGCTCGTGACCCTGGCGGCGGGACTGATCGCGCTCACCAGCATTGGCTATGCGAAGGACGATCAAACCGATCGCGGCCTGACCACGGAAGTGGCCCTGCTGGCAACTTTCTCTCTCGGCGCGCTGGCACTGCATCGACCGGCGCTTGCGGCCGGGCTCGGGGTCATCATTGCGCTGCTGCTGGCTGCGCGCGCCGCGATGCACGAGTTCGTCGCCAACCGTCTCTCGGATCGCGAGGTCATGGACGGGTTATTGCTCGCGGCCAGCGCGCTCGTCATCCTGCCGCTGTTGCCTGATCGCAGCATCGATCCATGGCAGGTGATCAACCCCCAGCTGATCGGTCGACTGACCGTGCTCATTCTGCTGCTGAACGCCGCCGGCTATCTTGCGACGCGCGCTCTTGGAGCGGGGCGCGGACTCGCCATGGCGGGATTCTTCGGTGGCTTCGTCTCGAGCAGCGCCACGATCGCGGCCATGGCCGCGCGCGCGCAGTCGAATCCCGCCTTGCGTTCCTACGCCGTCGCGGGCGCCACGCTGTCATCGGTGGCCACGGTCATCCAGATGGCCATGATCCTCGCGGTTGCCGACCGGCAGCTCCTCCTGCGCCTGACGCCCGCGCTCGTGGCGATGGGACTCGTGGCACTCGCCTATGCCGGAATACTTGCGTGGCACGCCGTCCGTGACGAGCAAACCCTGCGTGATCTGCCGGGCCGCGCATTCCAGCCGCGGTTGGCGGTGCTGTTTGCGCTGCTGCTGACGGGTCTCACGCTGCTCGCGGCCATTGCCACGCAACAATTCGGTAGCGCTGGTGCCCTGCTGAGCGTAGCGCTCGGCGGTCTCGCCGATACCCATGCCGCGGCAGCCTCCGTCGGCGGTCTCGCGGCGTCCGGCGCAATGGCGCTGCCGACTGCGGCGCTCGGCGTGCTGCTGGCACTGACGAGCAACTCGCTCACGAAGATGATCCTGGCGATCAGCGCCGGAGGCTCACGCTATGCACTCGTTATCGTACCGGGCATCGTCGCGATGCTCATTGCCGCCTGGCTCGTGGCATGGCTGGGCGGAGTTCTGAGATAGGTCCTACTCAAACGCGTCGCGCCAGTCGCCGTTCTCGGGACCGCTAAGCGTAGGCGCAAAAATAATCCCTCGGTGGTACAGGCTGCCGACGATCGGGGTGGTCTCCCCCAATGTCCAACGGACCGTCGTGCCGAGGTCATTGCCTCCAGATGCATCGGGAGCGTCGATGACCTGAATGTTCGCATCGCCAACCGTACTGGTCGTTGTCACAGTTCGCTGGATGAGCCAGGGTGCCGCAAGTCTCTTGCCGCCAAAGAGTGTGAACGTGCAGGTGTCATCACCCGCCCAACCATGACCGGCGACGTTGGCGCGGGGCGTTGCTCGCAATTCAACGTATGTGTTGCCCACGAATTCGATACTGCAGATCCACTGGCCACTGGATGATACGGCGCGAAAGACATAGCCCTCGGCGCGCGCCTCGTTGAACAAATCTGCGATGTTTGGTTCGAAGATTGCCGGACGGACGTAATTTACCGGGAGCCTGAACACGTCGGAGACATAGTCGTCGCCGTTCGCGATCTGCACGTACAGCGCGATCTTGTCGCTCGGTCCCGTCCTGATGCGGTAGGGGAAGACCCTGGTGCCACCGAGTTCCCGCCAGCCCACGTCGATCCCGGCAAACTCGGGATTCTCGGCGACGCGGTACCGGTTCGCGTTGCCTTCGTAGTCCACCTTGATTGACACGTTCTCGGTCTGGGTGAAATTCCTGCCGTCAGCCAGCGACACGCCGATCAGGCGAGGGTTGGCGAACACGATGGAGTCGGAGACGATGACCGAAGAGTCAAAACCGCCATTGACGGCCGTGGGACGCGCAGCCGGTGCCCTGACCTGAAAGTAGATCGTCTTCTCGCCATTGCCGATCGAGAGATTCGCGCTCGGTCGGCTCTGAAAGGGTTGCCAGCTGGACCCGATGAATTGCGGCGATTCGGACACACGCATTTCGGTCACGCGCGCGGCGTTGGCACCGAGCGTGATGTCAAGAACGACTACCCTGCTGCCTGTAATTGCAGCGCCCGCATTGATCCGGAAGCTCGCAACCACAGGCCAGAATTGGCGGGCAGCCTGCTGGACCTGCTGGCCAACGACAGGCCGCGCGATCGTGGTCGCATTGGAGTTCGGCACGGGCAGGTTTTGTGCCGATGCGATAGTGGCGAAGAATCCACCGAACCACAAAACAGCGGCAGAATGCCTCGAACGGCTTTGATGGGCGAGCATACGGGTCCTTTCGCTCCTGCACACCGACCGGCCGGTCGCTGCGCAGCTGCGAAACCAACGACCCTGGGGTACCGGTCAGGTACGCTCGGGAAGACGATCAGTGGCCGCGGATTGGTTCAAGGCACCACCGGAAAATGGGACTATTGCCAGACGTTGCCGCCGCGGTCCGAAAAACCCGTGTTACCCGCCGGACGGCTCACTGCCCCGGCGAAGGTGCTGGCCCAGGCGGCAACCCGCGCCCCGGCGGCCATCTCGAGCGCGCCGGTCGTACCCGTGACGCTGCTCGACTCGACTGTCACGTCCGAGCCGCTCTGGGCAACGATGGCGAAGCCGCCGGCATTTATCACAGTGTTGCTTATTCTGATCGTGCAGCCGCGCTGGGCGACCACAGCGGCGCTCGGGACCGTGAGCCGCAGCGCATCGACCTTCAGGTACTCGCCGCTTCGGCAAACGATGGGTTCGCTGCGCAGCAGGCGCCCTTGATCGTCGCGCGACTCGCCGGCGCTGGTTCCCGGGCCGACGCGCTGAACGCCCGCATTGGCATTGGTCGCAGAGCGCGGCAATTTCTCGATGCGAAATCCCGGCCCCTCGATGACGCTCCCGCTGCGTTTTGCGCTGGCCAGCGCGGCCGGCCCCGGCGTGGTGGCTTCATCGGCGGACTGAGGTTCGGCCGTCGCCATTTCCTCGGCCATTGTCTCGGCAGGCAATGGCTCGGCCTCGGGCGTCTGCGTCTGTGCCGCAATTTCGGCGGAGGCAGTTGCGCTGGTCTCGGCAGTCGGCCAGGAGTCCGGACGGGCGACATCGAGGACCACATATTGCTCCGTACGCTGGTCCTTGGCGGTCAGGAGGCCTTTGCTGCGATCTTCCGCCACGGCCGTCAGGTCCGGATGGCCGGCCAGGTAGGCCTCTGCGGCCGCCCACTGCGCGGAAGAACCGTCCGATGGGGGTTCACCGCGGCCGCAGCCCGTTGCGATCAGCATGGCGCAAACCGGTGCTGCCAGGCGCAGCAGGGACGAGGATCTAAGCATTCGAAGTGGCATGTCGGACTCTTTATGGTTTGTGGTCTGGATCGGCGGCGCAGCCTTTCGGTCAAACCCCGATGTTAGGCCTGCCAGCCGGTGCTGCCAGCCATATTTGACATGACGCGCAAGGCAGGTCTGTTGTTGCGTCGCAACATCCGGTTGACATACCTGCGTTCCATTCCTAGAATCGCCGGCCTTTATCAGACCGGCCTCCGGGGCGCACCGGTCTTAAAAACAGGGACTTAAGTGTAGCCGGGCCGTTCGTGCAGAACGGCCCGGCCTCATCTTTGGCGCGAATTTACGAGTGTCGGGTTTCGTCGCGACTGCGTCGAGTCGACACGGCAGTTTAGGATTTACTGGAGAGGCAATGGCCACGACCGGTCAGCTGATACGCAGTCCGCGCGCAACGCGGATCGAGAAAACAAAAGTGCCGGCATTGCAGTCGTCACCACAGAAGCGCGGCGTATGCACGCGCGTGTACACGACGACTCCGAAGAAGCCGAACTCGGCGCTGCGCAAGGTCTGCCGCGTACGTCTCACCAACGGCTACGAAGTCACCTCCTACATCGGCGGCGAAGGACACAATCTTCAGGAGCACTCCGTGGTGCTGATCCGAGGCGGTCGCGTCAAGGACCTGCCGGGTGTGCGTTATCACACCGTGCGCGGCACGCTCGACTGCGCTGGTGTCAACGATCGCAAGCAGGGCCGCTCCAAGTACGGCGCCAAGCGTCCGAAGAAATAACAGGGGATACATCCATGTCACGTCGTGCGCGCGCTCCGGTGCGTCAGATTCTGCCGGACCCGAAATTCAACAGCGAGATGCTTGCCAAGTTCATGAACGTCGTCATGCAAAATGGCAAGAAGTCCGCAGCCGAGAAAGTCGTCTACGGTGCGCTCGATCGCATCACTGAAAAGACGGGCAAGCAGGACCAGGCCGCGATCGAGCTGCTCGCGCAGGCTCTCGACAACGTCAAGCCCATGGTCGAAGTCAAATCGCGCCGCGTCGGTGGCGCGACCTACCAGGTACCGGTCGAAGTGCGCGCACCGCGCCGGCAAACCCTGGCGATGCGCTGGGTCATCGAGGCGGCCCGCGCGCGCAGCGAGAAGTCCATGGCTTTCCGGCTGGCGCACGAACTCCTCGATGCCGCCGAAAACCGCGGTTCGGCCGTGCGCAAGCGCGAGGACACGCATCGCATGGCGGATGCCAACAAGGCCTTCGCCCATTACCGCTGGTAAGCCGGCAGACCGCAGCACTCTTTAACAGGATCCGTATCGTGCCCCGCTCAACGCCCATCGAACGCTATCGCAACATCGGTATCTCTGCGCACATTGACGCGGGCAAGACAACCACCACCGAGCGCATCCTTTTCTACACCGGCGTATCGCACAAGATCGGTGAAGTGCACGATGGCGCCGCGGTCATGGACTACATGGAGCAGGAACAGGAGCGCGGCATCACGATCACCTCCGCGGCCACGACCTGCTTCTGGAAGGGGATGGACCAGAACTTCCACGAGCACCGCATCAACATCATCGACACGCCGGGTCACGTCGATTTCACCATCGAAGTCGAGCGCTCGCTGCGTGTACTCGATTCGGCCGTTGCGCTCTTCTGTGCCGTATCCGGTGTGCAGCCACAGTCGGAGACGGTCTGGCGGCAGATGAATCGCTACAACGTGCCGCGCATTGCCTTCGTCAACAAGATGGACCGGGCGGGCGCCAATTACCTGCGCTGCGTCGAGCAGATCAAGACCCGGTTGCGCGGCAATCCGGTTCCCATCCAGCTGCCGATAGGCGCGGAGGATGCCTTCGAAGGTGTCATCGATCTCATTCGCATGAAAGCGATCTACTGGGACATGGAAACCCAGGGCATGAAATTCGAGTATCGCGACATACCGGACAACCTCAAGGCCGAGGCCGAGGAATATCGCGAGAAAATGATCGAAGCGGCGGCCGAGGCCAACGAGGCCCTGCTCAACAAGTACCTCGAGGAAGGCGGGCTCAGCGAGGAAGAGATCCGCAAGGGGCTCGCCGAGCGGGCGAAGCGTGTCGAGATCGTGCTGTGCATGTGCGGCACGGCCTTCAAGAACAAAGGCGTACAAGCGCTCCTCGATGCGGTCATCGAGTTCATGCCATCACCCATCGAGATGCCCGACGTCAAAGGCATCGACGACGATGGCGAACCGGCTGGGCGCAAAGCGAGCGACGATGAGCCTTTTTCGGCGCTGGCCTTCAAGATCCTGAACGACCCCTTCGTCGGCAACCTCACGTTCTTCCGCGTCTATTCAGGCGTCCTGAATTCTGGCGACACGGTGTTCGTGCCGACCAAGTCGAAGACCGAGCGCATCGGGCGCCTCCTGCAGATGCACGCCTCCGAGCGCACCGAGATCAAGGAAGTCCGCGCCGGCGATATCGCCGCGGCCGTGGGTCTGAAGGACGTCATCACCGGCGACACGCTGTGTTCGCAGGAGAAGATCATCACGCTCGAGAAGATGGTCTTCCCCGATCCCGTGATCTCGGTTGCCGTTGAACCCAAAACCAAGGCCGACCAGGAGAAGATGGGCCTCGCGCTGCAGCGTCTCGCCAAGGAAGATCCGTCGTTTCGCGTGCATACGGACCAGGAATCGGGCCAGACGATCATTTCCGGCATGGGCGAGCTGCATCTCGAGATCATCGTCGATCGCATGAAGCGCGAGTTCAAGGTCGAGGCCAATGTCGGCAAGCCGCAGGTGGCGTATCGCGAGACCATCCGCGCGAGCGTCGAGCAGGAAGGCAAGTTCGTCCGCCAGTCTGGTGGCCGCGGCCAGTACGGTCACGTGTGGCTCAAGATCGAGCCGAACGAATCGGGCAAGGGCTATGAATTCGTCAACGGCATCGTGGGCGGCGTCGTGCCGCGCGAGTACATACCGGCTGTGGACAAGGGCATCAAGGAAGCCTGCGAGACTGGCGTCATTGCGGGCTACCCGGTGGTCGACGTCAAGGTCACGATTTTCGACGGCTCCTACCATGACGTCGACTCGAGCGAAATGGCGTTCAAGATCGCCGGCTCCATGGGCTTCAAGGAGGGCTTTCGCAAGGCGAAGCCCGTGCTGCTCGAGCCCATCATGAAAGTCGAAGTCGTCACGCCGGAGGATTACTCGGGCGATGTCATCGGCGATCTCAATCGCCGCCGCGGACAGATCAGCGGCATGGACGAGGGCCCGTCGGGCAAGGTCATCACCGCCGACGTGCCGCTCTCGGAGATGTTCGGCTATGCGACGAACGTCCGCTCGATGAGCCAGGGCCGCGCAACGTTTACGATGGAATTCGGCAAGTACATGGAAGTGCCGCCGAACATCGCTGATAGCATCATCAAGAAATAACTTTCGCCCAAGAGGTACAGGTCGTGTCGAAAGAGAAGTTTGAGCGCAAGAAGCCGCACGTGAACGTGGGGACGATAGGTCACGTGGACCACGGTAAGACGACGCTGACGGCGGCGCTGACGAAGGTGATGGCGGAGACCTATGGTGGTGCGTTCATGGCGTACGACCAGATTGACAAGGCGCCTGAGGAGAAGGCGCGTGGCATCACGATATCGACGGCGCACGTGGAGTACGAGTCGGCGGCGCGACACTACGCGCACGTGGACTGCCCCGGGCACGCGGACTACGTGAAGAACATGATCACGGGTGCGGCGCAGATGGACGGTGCGATTCTGGTGGTGTCGGCGGCGGATGGGCCGATGCCGCAGACGCGCGAGCACATTCTGCTGGCGCGGCAGGTGGGGGTGCCGTACATCGTGGTGTTCATGAACAAGGCGGACATGGTCGATGACAAGGAGCTGCTGGAGCTTGTTGAGATGGAGGTACGGGAGCTTCTGTCGACGTACAAGTTCCCCGGTGAGAAGACGCCGATCGTGATTGGCTCGGCGCTGAAGGCGCTGGAGGGGGATACCTCGGAGATTGGGGTGCCTGCGGTGGTGAAGCTGGTGGAGGAGATGGACAAGTACATTCCTGTGCCCGAGCGCGACATCGACAAGCCGTTTTTGATGCCTGTGGAGGATGTGTTCTCGATTTCGGGTCGCGGCACGGTGGTGACGGGACGTATCGAGCGCGGGATCGTGAAGGTCAATGACGAGGTGGAGATCATTGGACTGAAGGCGACGGCGAAGACGATCTGCACGGGCGTGGAGATGTTCAGGAAGCTGCTGGACGAGGGTCAGGCGGGGGATAACGTGGGGGTGTTGCTGCGTGGCACGAAGCGCGAGGAAGTGGAGCGCGGGCAGGTGCTGGCGAAGCCGGGGAGCATCACGCCGCACACGAACTTCGAGTGCGAGGTGTACGTGCTGACGAAGGAAGAGGGTGGTCGGCACACGCCGTTTTTCAAGGGGTATCGGCCGCAGTTTTACTTTCGCACGACGGACGTGACGGGCACGATCGAGCTGCCTGCGGGGGTCGAGATGGTGATGCCCGGGGACAACATCAAGATGGTGGTGGACCTGATTGCGCCGATTGCGATGGAAGAGGGGCTGCGCTTTGCGATCCGCGAGGGCGGCCGCACGGTCGGCGCCGGCGTCGTCTCCAAGGTGCTCAAGTAATCAACATCAGTCAGTCAGCGCGACAGTAACAGCGCGGAGTCGAACATCATGGCCAGCCAGAACATCAGAATACGATTGAAAGCATTCGATCACCGCCTGATCGACAGTTCCGCACGGGAGATCGTCGAGACGGCGCGTCGTACGGGCGCGCGCGTGCAGGGGCCGGTGCCGTTGCCGACCAAGATGGAGCGCTTCACGCTGCTGATCTCGCCGCATGCCGACAAGGATGCGCGTGACCAATACGAACTGCGCACCCACAAACGGCTCATGGACATCGTCAACCCGACCGACAAGACGGTCGATGCGCTGATGAAGCTCGAGCTCCCGGCTGGCGTCGACGTGCAGATCAAGCTCAACTGACGTTGGGATAGTGGGTCGGTCCGGCCCGCTTGCAAGATCCGGACCAACTGTTATACTGCGCGGCCTTTTTGGGTCTGCCGCCCCAGGTTTGCGGCGGATAATCCAGAGCCGCAGCAGCGGCAATCGGGCGAGGTTGGCGCGGGGCATGTCCCCTGCCAAGACCACTCGAGCAACGACGGGCAGTCCTGTCCGACGTTCTTGCGTGATCAGCCTCAAAGCCCGGGTTTTGTTAGTGGCGCATGCCAATCGTAGTGTGCGCGTTGAGGATGACTATTTATGGCAATCGGGCTCATTGGCCGCAAGCGCGGCATGACGCGCGTCTTTACCGACGAGGGCGAGACCATCCCGGTAACGGTGGTGGAAGTGCTCCCCAATCGTGTCGTGCAGGTAAAGACTGCCGATCGTGATGGCTACAGCGCGGTACAGGTTACCTATGGCGCGCGACGCGCTCAATTGCTGTCGAAAGGCGCCGCCGGCCATTTTGCCAAGGCGAATGTCGAGCCCGGCAAAGCGCTGATCGAATTTCGCATCGCTGCGGGCGATGCGGACAAGCTCGCGGTCGGCACCGAGATCAATGCCGGACAATTCACTGCAGGCCAGGTCGTCGACGTTTCGGGCACGACGATCGGCAAGGGTTTCGCCGGCACCATGAAACGGCACAACTTCGCCGGCGGCTACAAGACTCACGGCAACTCCGTATCGCATCGCGCGCCGGGCTCCATTGGCCAGCGCCAGACGCCAGGAAGGGTCTTCGCCGGCAAGCGCATGTCCGGTCACATGGGCGTCGTTCGCCGCACGACAGAGAATCTGCGTGTCGTCGAAGTCGACGCAGAACGCAACCTGTTGTTGATACGCGGCGCCGTGCCGGGCCCTGCCGGCGCGGAAGTCGTCGTGCGGCCTTCCGTGAAGGCTGCTGCGCGCGCGCGTCGCAAGACCGTCGCGCCGACCAAGAAGAATTGAGGCGCAGGCAAATGAAGCTCAAGATTCTCGGCTCCACCGGTGCCACGCTCGAAGTCTCCGATGGCAATTTCGGTTCCAGTTTCAACGAAACCCTGGTGCACCAGGTCGTCACCAGCTACCGCAACGGTTATCGCGCCGGCACCAAGGCGCAAAAGACGCGTGCGGAAGTGCGCGGCGGTGGCAAGAAACCCTGGGCGCAGAAGGGCACGGGCCAGGCGCGCGCCGGTTCCTCGCGCAGCCCGATCTGGGTGGGCGGCGGACGCGCATTCGCGGCGAAGCCTCGCGATTATTCCCAGAAGGTCAATCGCAAGATGTATCGCGGCGCATTGCGCGCGATGTTGTCGGAACTGGTACGGCAGGATCGCTTGCTTGTCGCCGATGGCCTGTCGGTCGATGCGCCGAAGACCCAGCTGCTCGCGAAGCGCCTGAAGACCATGCAGCTCGACAACGTGCTGATCGTGATCGAGGCGCAGGATGAGAAGCTGATGCTGGCCGCGCGCAACCTGCCGCACGTCGATGTGCTGCCAGTCAGTGCATTGAACCCGCTTGCGCTCATTGCACACGACAAGGTGTTGATGACAATCGGCGCGGTGAAGGTGCTCGAGCAACGGCTGACCGATTCCGCGCAGCGTTCCGCCAAGACCGTGCACTGAGCGGGAGAAGCACGATGCCATCCAGAGAGAAACTTGCCACCGTACTGCTCGCGCCGCACTTGACGGAAAAAACGGCACTCGCGATGCAGAACAACAACCAGTACACCTTCCGTGTGCGCCGCGACGCAACGCGTACCGACGTCAGGCAGGCGGTCGAACTCATGTTCGATGTCAAGGTCGACAGCGTGCGCGTCGTGAACGAGATCGGCAAGAAGCGCCGCATGGGCAAGATTCAGGGCCGAACGCAGGACTGGAAGAAAGCCTATGTGTCCCTGGCCGCAGGCCAGAGCATCAGTTACGAAGACGGGATCAAGGCCTGAGGGCCGCGCCACCAGCCAGGTAAAGACAGATGGCCATCATCAAACTCAAACCTACCTCACCCGGCTCGCGCTTCGTCGTGAAGATTTCGCGTTCGCACCTGCACAAGGGCGGACCGTTTGCGCCGCTGACTGCGCCCAAGAAGAAGCACTCGGGGCGCAACAACGTCGGCCGCATCACCATGCGCCACCAGGGCGGCGGCATCCGGCACAAGTACCGCCTGATCGACTTTCGACGCGACAAGGACAGCATCGGCGCGGTCGTCGAGCGACTCGAGTACGATCCGAACCGCTCGGCGCATATCGCTCTTCTCAAGTACAGCGACGGCGAGCGCCGCTACATTCTCGCGCCGAAGGGCGTTGCGGCGGGCGACGAGCTGCGCTCGGGTCCCGACTCGCCCATCAAGGCGGGCAACGCGATGGCGCTGCGCCATCTGCCAGTCGGCACGACGGTGCACAACATCGAGTTGAAGCCCGGCAAGGGCGGGCAGCTCGCGCGCAGTGCCGGCAACAGCGCCCAGTTCACTGCGCGCGAGGGTCTTCATGCCTATCTGCGACTGAAGTCCGGCGAGGTACGCAAGGTCCATATCGATTGCCGCGCGACCATCGGCGAGGTGGGCAACGACGAGCACAACCTGCGCAGCTTCGGCAAGGCGGGTGCCAAGCGCTGGCGCGGCGTCAGGCCGACCGTGCGTGGTGTCGCCATGAATCCGGTCGATCACCCGCACGGCGGTGGCGAGGGCAAGCCTGGCCAGGGTAATCCGCATCCTGTATCCCCCTGGGGCCTGCAGACCAAGGGCAAGAAAACGCGCGTCAACAAACGCACCAACAACATGATCGTGCAGCGCCGCAAGAAGAAGTCGCGCTGATCGCATTGAGGTAGAAGCAAAGTGCCACGTTCGCTCAAGAAAGGCCCGTTCGTCGATCTGCACCTCGCGCGCAAGGTCGAGACCGCGGCCGCGAAAAATGACCGCAAGCCGATCAAGACATGGTCGCGACGCTCATTGATCACGCCCGAGATGGTGGGTCTGACCCTCGCCGTGCACAACGGCCGGCAGCACATACCAGTGCTGGTCTCCGAGAACATGGTCGGGCACAAGCTCGGTGAATTCGCCCCGACGCGCACGTTCAAGTCGCACTCGGGCGATCGCAAGAGCTCGGAAGGGTAGGCGCATGGAAGTCAGTGCCAAATTGCGTTACGCGCGTATCTCGCCGCAGAAATGCCGCATCGTTGCCGACGCGGTGCGCGGCAAGAATGCGAGCAATGCGCTCAACATCCTCAAGTTCATGCCGAAGAAAGGCGCCCGAATCGTCCACAAGCTGCTGTGGTCGGCCGTGAACAATGCCGAGAACCAGAATCTCGATGTGGACGAACTGAAAGTGTCGCGAGTCATGGTCGACACGGCGCCGGTCTACAAGCGTTTCGCCGCTCGCGCCAAGGGCCGCGGTACTCGCGTTGTGAAGCGCAATAGTCATATCACGATCGTCGTCAGCGACGGCGCGAAGGATTGATCGATGGGTCAAAAAGTAAACCCGATTGGAATACGCCTGGGCATCGTGCGCGATTGGACCAGCAAGTGGTATGCGGACACGCGCAACTATGCTGCCAACCTCAAGACCGATTTCGACGTCCGCGAGTTTCTCAAGAATAAACTCAGGGAAGCGTCCGTCAGCCGCATCAACATCGAGCGCGCCGCGAAGAAAGTCAACATCACCATCCAGACAGCGCGGCCAGGCATCGTCATCGGCAAGAAGGGCGAGGACATAGAGAAATTGCGCGTCGACACGGCACGCATGCTGCGTATGCCGGTTACCGACGTGCGTGTGAACATTTCCGAAATCCGCAAGCCCGAACTTGATGCGCAGCTGGTTGCCGACAGCATCGCCCAGCAGATCGAAAAACGCGTGATGTTCCGTCGCGCCATGCGTCGCGCCGTCATGAGCACGATGCGCAGCGGCGCGCTCGGTATCAAGGTGCGCCTGTCCGGTCGCCTGAATGGCGCTGAAATCGCCCGCACCGAGTGGTATCGCGAAGGACGCATACCACTGCATACCTACCGCGCCGACATCGACTACGGGCTGTCCGAAGCCAAGACGACCTACGGCGTGATCGGCATCAAGGTGTGGATCTTCAAGGGCGAGATTTTCGGTGCGGAGGAGAAGCTGGAGGCTGAGAGCGCGGAAGCTGCCGCCACCGAGAACGCCGAACAGGCAGCCCCGGCTGCTCCTGCGGAGGCGCCGGCCGGCTG
Organism: Steroidobacteraceae bacterium; assembly: GCA_041395505.1. Taxonomy (NCBI): domain Bacteria; kingdom Pseudomonadati; phylum Pseudomonadota; class Gammaproteobacteria; order Steroidobacterales; family Steroidobacteraceae; species Steroidobacteraceae bacterium. The sequence goes on along the minus strand of JAWLAG010000002.1, from coordinate 160,696 downwards.
AACGCGGCGGAGTTGACCAAACATGCAGCAACCAAAGAGAACCAAATACCGCAAGCAGTTCAAGGGTCGCAACCCGGGACTTGCGACCCGCGGCAGCAGCGTGGCCTTTGGCGATTTTGGCTTGAAATCGCTCGATCGTGCGCGCATGACCGCGCGCGAAATCGAGGCGGCTCGTCGTGCCATGGCGCGCTACGTCAAGCGTGGCGGCCAGATCTGGATCCGCGTGTTCCCGGATGTACCGATTACCAAGAAGCCGCTCGAAGTGCGCATGGGCAGCGGCAAGGGCAATGTCGAGTACTGGGTCGCGAAAGTGCAGCCGGGCAAGGTGCTGTTCGAGATGGAGGGCGTAGACGAGGCGACGGCACGCGAAGCATTCCGCCTTGCCGGCGCCAAGCTCTCGGTACGCACCGGATTCGTGCGTCGCCAGGTCCTTTAGTCGTCGTGCGCAGAAAGTAATCAAAGATGGACGCAAAAGAAATTCGCAACAGATCGGATGAGCAGTTGAACGACGAGCTGCTCAAGTTGCGCCGCGAGCAGTTCTCGCTGCGCATGCAGTTGGTTGCCGGGCAAGGGGTCAAGCCGAACGAGTTTGGCCGTGTCCGGCGCAACATCGCGCGGATCAAGACGATTTTGCGTGAACGAAGTGCGGAGAAGTCTCATGGCGGATGACAGCAGCCAGGCGCGGACCCTGACCGGACGCGTCGTGAGCAACAAAATGAACAAGACGGTTGCGGTGTCGGTCGAGCGACTCATTCGCCACCCGCGCTATGGCAAGTACGTGCGACGCACGACCAAGTTCCTTGCGCACGATGAGAACGGCAGTGTTCGCGAAGGCGATCTCGTGACGATCACGCCGTGTCGGCCGATGTCGCGGCACAAGTCGTGGAAGGTCCTGCAGGTTCTCGAGTCACAGGCTGAGTGAGAACGGGTGACCCATGATTCAACTGCGCTCGATGCTAAATGCCGCGGATAACAGCGGCGCAAGAACCCTGATGTGCATCAAGGTGCTCGGTGGCACGCGCCGCCGTTATGCCAACGTCGGTGACGTCATCAAGGTCAGCGTCAAGGACGCTATACCCCGTGGCAAAGTCAAGAAAGGCGAGGTCTACGACGCCGTGATCGTGCGAACCCGCAAGGGTGTGCGTCGTCCGGATGGGTCCCTGATTCGCTTCGACGGCAATGCCGCCGTATTGCTCACCAACAAGCTCGAGCCGATCGGTACCCGCATTTTCGGACCGGTTACGCGCGAGCTGCGCAACCAGCAGTTCATGAAAATCATTTCGCTCGCGCCAGAGGTGCTCTGACCATGCGCAAGATTCGCAAGGGTGATCAGGTAGTGGTCCTGTCGGGCCGCGACAAGGGACGACGTGGCACGGTACTTCAGGTGCTGGCCGATGGCACGGCCCTGGTCGAGGGGATCAACCGCGTCAAGAAGCACCAGAAGCCACGACCGACGGCGCAGGGTGCGCCGGCTCCTGGCGGCATCATCGACAAGGAGGCGCCGCTCAGGTTGTGCAAGCTGGCATTGTGGAATGCGTCGGGCAAGCGCAGCGAGCGCGTGGGCGTCAAGCGCCTTGCGGATGGCAAGCGCGTGCGATTCTTCAAGTCCAATGGCGAAATGATCGGAGCCTGAGGCCCAAGTCATGACACGTTTGCAGGAATTTTATCGCGACAAGGTGGTGCCGAAGCTCACTTCGGAGCTCAAGTGCGGCAATCCGATGCAGGTGCCGCGCATTACCAAGATCACGGTCAACATGGGTGTCGGCGAAGCCGTTGCAGACCGCAAGGTCATCGATGCCGCCGTCGGCGACTTGACCAGGATCACCGGCCAGAAGCCGATGCTATGCACGGCCAAGAAGTCGGTCGCGTCGTTCAAGGTGCGCGACGGACTTGCGATCGGTTGCAAGGTGACGCTGCGCGGCCGGCGCATGTACGAATTCCTCGACAGGCTGATCACCATTGCGCTGCCGCGGGTGCGTGATTTTCGCGGCCTGTCGCCGCGTTCGTTCGATGGCCGGGGCAATTACAGCCTTGGCGTGAAAGAGCAGATCATTTTTCCGGAGATCCAGTACGACCAGATCGACCAGCTGCGTGGCATGGACATCACCATCACCACGACGGCCGCGGACGACAAGGCAGGTCGTGCGTTGCTCGAAGCGTTCAATTTTCCGTTCCGCAAATAAAGGCGCAGCAACTGCAGGGCAGACAGGCAGAGGTAGCAAGAGACTATGGCCAAGACAAACATGGTGGAGCGCGACAAGCGTCGGGCACGCACGGTCAAGCGGTACGCAGCCAAGCGCGCGGCGCTGAAAGAGACCATACGCAGTCCGAAGTCCTCGCCGCAGGAGCGCGAGGTTGCCCAGGTTGCGTTGCAGAAATTGCCGCGTGACGCGTCACCAATCCGTACCCGCAATCGCTGTTCTCTGACGGGACGTTCGCGTGGCGTGTATCGCAAATTCGGATTGTCGCGTACGAAGATCCGCGAATTGGCCATGCGCGGGGAAATTCCTGGCGTGTCCAAGGCCAGCTGGTAAGGAGTCACTCAAGACATGAGCATGACCGATCCAATAGCCGATCTTCTGACCCGCATCCGCAACGCGCAGATGGCTGGCAAGACCGAAGTCGCGGTGAGCGCATCGCGCATCAAGACCGCCATTGCCAAGGTCCTGAAGGACGAGGGCTATATCAACGATTTCCGCACTTCCGACAATGGCGCGAAGCGCGAACTGACGATCGAGTTGAAGTATTTCGAGGGCCGGCCGGTGATAGACCGCCTGGAGCGGGTGAGCCGACCGGGGCTGCGTATTTATCGCGGCAAGACGGAGCTGCCGAAGATTCTCGGCGGCATGGGCACGGTGATCGTATCCACGCCGCGCGGCGTCATGACGGACCGTCAGGCGCGCGAAATCGGCCAGGGCGGCGAGGTGCTGTGCATCGTCGCCTGACGACGATGTATCTGCTTAGGTGAGAGCGCATGAGTCGAATTGCAAAACAACCGGTTGAACTGCCCCAGGGCGTGACAGCAAGCGTTGCCGCAGGCCAGGTGACGGTCAAGGGCGCCAAGGGAACGATCGCCGTGCCGCTGTCGGGCGGGGTCGGTGTAATCGCCGAGGAGAAAAAACTCGCCCTCAAGTACACGCGCGAGCAGCGCATGCACGCAGGATCCATCCGCGCGCATCTTGCCAATGTCGTACGCGGCGTGTCGAAGGGTTACGAACGCAAGCTGGAACTGGTCGGCGTCGGATTTCGAGCCCAGGTGCAGGGCAAGAACCTCAACCTCGTACTCGGATTTTCGCACCCGGTTGTCTTCCCGGTGCCCGATGGCATCAGCATCGAGGCGCCGAGTCAGACCGAGATCGTCGTCAAGGGCATCGACAAGCAGCGCGTTGGGCAGGTTGCCGCGAAGATTCGCGAGCTGCGACCGCCGGAACCGTACAAGGGCAAGGGCGTGCGCTATGCCAACGAGCGTATTTCCCTCAAGGAAGGCAAGAAGAAATAACTTGCGCGCAGGATAGGAACATGCAAATCACCAAGAAGCAGCGCCGGATGCGCCGAGCGACCAAGCCAAGGGCGAAGATTCGCGAGCTGGGCGCGGCGCGGCTTGCCGTGCATCGCACACCGCGACACATATACGCGCAGCTGTTCGCTGCCGGTACGGATCACGTCGTCGCGACGGCCTCGACGCTCGACAAGGGGCTCGTGACCGGGCTCAAGGCGACGGGCAATGTCGATGCGGCAAAGGCGGTTGGCCGGTCGATTGCCGAAAAGGCACGGGCAGCCGGCATCGAGGCGGTCGCTTTCGACCGGTCGGGATTTCGCTTTCATGGTCGCGTGAAGGCGCTTGCCGACGCGGCACGCGAAGCGGGACTGAAGTTTTAGACAACGGGGCAGCAAAGCATGGCACGAGTCGAGAAAACACCTGGCGGCGACGAGTTCATCGAGAAACTCGTGGCGGTCAATCGCACTGCCAAGGTGGTCAAGGGTGGCCGTCAGTTCGGTTTCACCGCCCTTACCGTGGTGGGCGATGGCGCCGGGCGCGTTGGCTTTGGATTCGGCAAGGCACGCGAGGTGCCGGTCGCCATATCCAAGGCAATGGCGCAGGCGCGCAAGAGCCTGATCAATGTCGCGCTGCGTAACGACACATTGTTCTACGCGATTCAGGGCCGTCATGGTGCGACCCGCGTGTTCATGCAGCCTGCTTCGGACGGAACCGGCGTCATTGCCGGCGGTGGGATGCGCGCCGTGCTCGAGTGCGCGGGCGTGCGCAACGTGCTCGCCAAGAGCTATGGTTCGCGCAACCCGATCAATGTGGTGCGCGCGACGATCAATGCGCTGGGAGCCATCCGCTCGCCGCGCGACATCGCCGCGAAGCGCGGCAAGACACTGGAAGAAATCACGGGTTGAAGCCATGGCCAAGTCGAGTGCGCAAATCAAGGTGACGCTGCAGAAGAGCCTGCATGGGCAACTCGCCGGCATCGCGGCAAGCGCCCGCGGCCTCGGCCTGCGCCGGCGTCACCAGTCGGTAATGGTGGCGGACACCGCCGAAAACCGGGGCATGATCAACGCCGCCCAGCATTTGCTCAAGGTCGAGCGGCAGTAGCGCCCCTTTGGAGTTGCAAGTATGCGATTGAACACAATCAAGAGTGCCGCGGGTGCGCGCCGCAAGCGCCTGCGGGTTGGTCGTGGCGCATCGAGCGGCCAGGGCAAGACCTCCGGCCGCGGCGTGAAGGGCCAGCGTGCGCGCAAGGGCGGCTATCACAAGGTCGGCTTCGAAGGCGGCCAGATGCCCGTGCAGCGCCGCTTGCCGAAGTTCGGCTTTCGCTCCGCGAAGAAATCGACGCGCGCCGAAGTGCGCCTCGATGAACTCGCCAAGGTCGATTCACAGGTGATCGACCTGGCCGCGTTGAAGGCGAGCAACATCGTGCCGGCGAGAGCCGAGCAGGCAAAAGTCATACTCTCGGGCAAGCTCGAGCGTGCCGTCACATTGCGCGGCATCCTCGCGACCAAGGGCGCGCGCAGTGCGATCGAGGCGGCCGGCGGCAAGATCGAGGCGGCGGCGAAGTAGCGTCATGGCAGCGGCGAATTCCAAGTCGGTGGCGGCAGCGATGGGTGGCGAACCGGGTCGTTTCGACGAAGTCCGGCGCCGGCTGCTGTTCCTGGCGGGCGGACTGATCGTCTACCGCATCGGCACATTCATCCCGGTGCCGGGCATCGATCCCGCGCAGGTCGCGAAGTTCTTCGCCGATCAGGCAGCGACGATACTCGGCATCGTCAACATGTTCTCGGGCGGCGCGCTCGAGCGCCTGTCGATTTTCGCCATGGGCGTGATGCCATACATCTCCGCGTCGATCATCATCCAGATGGTCTCGCACGTGTATCCGCCATGGGAGGAGTTGCGCAAGGAGGGCGAATCAGGCCGGCGCAAACTGACCCAGATCACGCGCTATGCGACAGTGGCCCTGGCTGTGTTCCAGTCGCTGTCGGCGGCGGTAGCACTGCAAAACGGTGGCATGGCGATATCGCCCGGGCCGCGCTTCCTGTTCTTGGCCTGCATCACCATGACCACCGGCACCATGTTCCTGATGTGGCTCGGTGAGCAGATCACCGAGCGCGGTATCGGCAATGGCATTTCCATGCTGATCCTCGCGGGCATCATCGCGGGACTGCCCGGTGCGGTCGGTCGCACCATCGACCAGATCAGCACCGGCGAAATGTCCGGCGCATTCGCGCTGCTGCTGTTGTTGATCGTGCTGGGTGTGACCGCATTCTGCGTCTACGTCGAACGGGCTCTGCGCAAGATCCCGGTCAATTACGCCAAGCGCCAGGTCGGCCGGCGTGTTTATGCGGGGCAGAGCACGCATCTGCCTTTCAAGATGAACATGTCAGGCGTCATTCCGCCGATCTTCGCCTCGAGCCTGCTGCTCTTTCCGGCGACGATCGCGAGCTTTGCGGGCACCGGCGAGAGCCAGGTGGCCGGCGTGTTGCAGACGATCTCCGCGGCGTTGGGTTACGGGCAGCCGCTGCATCTGCTCATCTACGGCGCGCTCATTATATTCTTCTGCTTCTTCTATACGGCGCTCGTTTTCAATTCGCGCGACACGGCGGAGAATCTCAAGAAGTCCGGTGCATTCATTCCGGGCATACGGCCGGGGCAGCAGACCGGCGAGTACATCGACAAGGTGCTGACGAGACTGACGCTCTGGGGTGCACTCTACGTGGCCGCGGTCTGTCTCATCCCGGAATTCCTTATTTCCAGCAAGGGCGTGCCGTTCGTTTTCGGCGGCACTTCTTTGCTGATTCTGGTGGTCGTGGTGATGGACTTCATGTCGCAACTGACCGCGCACACCATGTCGTACCAGTATCCGGGCCTTATCAAGAAGGCGAATCTGCTCGGCTATGGCCGCGGCGGATCCGGCGGGACGCGAGGATAAGACGATGAAAGTCCGACCATCAGTTAAAAAGATGTGCAAGAACTGCAAGATCGTGCGGCGCCGGCGCGTCGTTTACGTGATCTGCAGCGATCTGCGTCACAAACAACGGCAGGGTTAAGAGCTATGGCACGTATTGCCGGCATCAACATACCGATGAACAAGCATGTGCTCATCGGGCTGACACATATCTACGGGATTGGCCGCGCGCGCGCTGAGCAGATCTGCCAGATCGCCAACGTGGAAACCACGACCAAGGTCAAGGACCTGACCGAGGTCGAGGTGAACAACCTGCGTTCGACGATCCAGAAAATACTGGTCGAAGGCGACCTGCGCCGCGAGGTTTCCATGAACATCAAACGATTGATGGACCTTGGAACCTACCGCGGCATGCGTCATCGGCGCGGCCTGCCGGTCAATGGCCAGCGCACCCGCACCAATGCGCGTACCCGCAAGGGTCCGCGCAAACAGGCCGTCAAACTCAATGCGCCTCCGGGCAAGGCATAAGGCATAGGACAAGCACAGGCGAGAAACATGGCAGAGACCAAGCAAGCAACTGCAGCCGGGGGCAAGAAGCCGAAAAAAGCGCGCAAGAACGTGCTCGACGGCATCGCCCATGTGCATGCATCGTTCAACAACACGATCATCACGATCACGGACCGTCAGGGCAACGCCCTGTCCTGGGCGACCTCGGGCGGCTGCGGTTTCCGCGGTTCGCGCAAGAGCACGCCGTTTGCGGCACAGGTGGCGGCCGAGAAGGCCGGAACAGCCGCGCAGGAACATGGCCTGAAGAACGTCGAAGTGCGCGTCGCCGGACCGGGCCCTGGCCGCGAGTCGGCCGTGCGGGCGCTCAATGCCTGCGGCCTGAAGATCACCAGCATCGCCGACGTCACGCCCATTCCACACAACGGTTGTCGGCCACCCAAGCGCCGCCGCGTATAGCGCTGACGAGGCAGAGGAATTCGCATATGGCACGATACGTAGGACCCAAGTGCAAGCTCTCGCGACGCGAGGGCACAGATCTTTTCCTCAAGAGCGGCGTCAAACCCCTCGAGAGCAAGTGCAAGCTGAGTGTGCCGCCGGGCGGCATCAAGGGCGAGCGGCGTACGCGCCTGTCCGACTATGGCCTGCAGCTGCGCGAGAAGCAGAAACTGCGCCGCATGTATGGCGTGCTGGAGCGCCAGTTCAGCAATTACTACACCGAGGCGGCACGGCGCACGGGCTCGACGGGCGAGAACCTGCTGAAGCTGCTCGAATGCCGGCTCGACAACGTCGTCTACCGCATGGGCTTCGCCGCTACCCGCGCCGAAGGCCGGCAGCTCGTCAGCCACAAGGCGGTGCTGGTCAACGATTCGGTCGTCACGATCCCGAGCTATCAGGTGCGCGCGGGCGATGTAATCGGTTTGCGCGACAAGGCGAAGAAGCAGCTACGCATCCAGAACGCGCTGCAGATCGCCGCGCAGGTCGGGCGCCCGGACTGGGTGGATGTCGATGAGTCGGCCCTGCGCGGAACCTTCAAGTCGGTTCCGGCGCGCGAGGATATCCTGCCCGATATCAACGAAAACCTGGTGGTCGAGCTGTATTCCAAGTAAAGGCATTGCTGCGGCTTTGCCGCGGTGTCACAAATAATAGGGTGCAACGGTAATGCAAGGATCCGTCACAGAATTTCTCAAGCCACGAGTCGTCAAGGTACAGCCCGTCGGCCATTGCCAGGCGCGTATCACCATCGAACCGCTGGAGCGCGGATTTGGTCACACACTGGGCAATGCATTGCGCCGTGTGCTGCTCTCGTCGATGCCAGGCGCCGCGATCACCGAGGTGGAAATCGACGGCGTACTGCACGAGTACACCAGCATGGAGGGTGTGCAGGAAGACGTAGTCGACGTGCTGCTGAACCTCAAGTCGGTGGCGATTCGCATGCACTCGCGCGATTCGGCGGAGCTGCGCCTGCTCAAGAAAGGCCCGGGACCGGTCACGGCGGGCGATATCCAGACCGATCACGATATCGAAGTCGTGAACCCGGACCTGGTGATAGCCAATCTCACCAAGGCAGGTGAACTGTCCATGCTGCTGCGCGTCGAGCGTGGCCGCGGCTATCGGCCGGCGGCGCAGCGCGTAGCCTTCGAGGAACAGTCCCGGCCGATCGGTCGCCTGCAGCTCGATGCCTCGTTTTCGCCCGTGCGGCGCGTTACCTATGGCGTCGACTCCGCGCGCGTGGAGCAGCGCACCGACCTCGACAAGCTGGTAATGGACCTCGAGACGAACGGTACGATCGATGCCGAAGAGGCGATTCGCCGCGCCGGCGCCATACTGAAGGACCAGCTGTCAGTGTTCGTCGATCTTCGCGGGGAGGAAGAAACCACCGCCAAGGTCACGGAGATGCAGTTCGATCCGATCCTGCTGCGGCCGGTCGATGAGCTCGAGCTCACCGTGCGCAGCGCCAATTGCCTCAAAGCGGAGAATATCCACTACATCGGCGATCTGGTGCAGCGCACCGAGGTGGAACTGCTGCGCACCCCCAATCTCGGCAAGAAGTCATTGACCGAAATCAAGGAAGTGCTGCAAAGCCACGGCCTGATGCTTGGCATGCGCCTGGACGGCTGGCCGCCGCTCAGTCTGCGTCATGAAGAAGACCGCAACCTCATCTAACAGGGCCTGCACGCATGAGACATCAACTATCCGGACGCCAGCTGTCGCGCAATAGCCCGCATCGTTGGGCCATGCTGCGCAACATGAGCGTATCTCTGCTGCGGCATGAGACCATCCGCACGACCTTGCCCAAGGCCAAGGAATTGCGCCGCGTGGTCGAACCGCTGATAACGCTGGCGAAGACCGATTCCGAGGCTCGCCGACGCCTGGCGTTCTCGCGCCTGCGCGATGCCGAGGTCGTGGCCAAGCTGTTCGAGGACCTGGGGCGCCGCTTTGGCGGGCGACCGGGGGGGTATACCCGCATTTTGCGCATGTTGCCGCGGCCGGGCGACTCAGCCCCCATGGCGCTGATGCAACTGGTCGATGGCCCTGCCACGGTTGCTGCCAGCGCCAAGGAAGACGCCGCAGGCGACCAAGCGGCCCCGAAGGCGACCACCAAAGCCGCAGCCAAGAAGACCGCCAAAAAGCCGGCCAAGAAGGCCGCAGCGGCGGACGCAGCGCCCAAAAAGAAGAAAGCTGCGGCGCGCAAGAAAAAAGCCGCTACCTGAACCGGCGGCCGCCGCCTCGCTGCGGCGTCTCTCGCGGCCTGCGCCGAGGCATTCGACGGCCGCTCGGGGATTGCCCGGGCCCTGGCCCTTCTTTAATCTGTGCGCCAGGGTCGGCACCTGCCGACCCTATGGGACCAAATAACAAGGGGAGTGCTAATGGGTCTGGCATCTGAGTTCAAAGAATTTGCCATGAAAGGCAACGTTGTCGACATGGCAGTCGGCATCATTGTCGGCGGGGCATTCGGCAAGATCGTTTCGTCTTTCGTCGGCGACGTGGTCATGCCGCCGCTCGGCAAGGCGATCGGCGGCGTGAATTTCACCGACCTCGCGACCAGTCTCGGACCTGGCGCGGACGGCAATGAAGTGCTGCTGAAGTACGGTTCGTTCATGCAGACCGTGTTCGATTTCATCGTGATCGCGCTGGTGCTGTTCATTGCCTTGAAGGGCATCAACAAACTGAAGAAGCCCGACCCGGCGGCACCGCCGCCGCCGCCGCCGAAGAGTGAGGTGTTGCTGGAGGAAATCCGTAACCTCCTCGCGAAGAAGTAACGGGGCTGGTTCTCGTGAACCCGGAACGGGCCGCGCGAGCGGCCCGTTCTCTTTTGTCATTGCCGGTTCTAGGTCTTCGCGAACGCATCGCGGGTGAGGTTTTCGTTGCCGTCCTGCTGCACGGCAAGGTTGTCCTCGATGCGTATGCCACCGAAGGGGTGGAGCTGTTCCACGCGTGACCAGTTGATCGCCGCTGCGAGCGCGCTGTTGCGGGCGCGCTCGAGCAGGCTGTCGATGAAGTAAACGCCAGGCTCCATGGTGACCACAAAGCCCGGTTCGAGTACCCGCGTGAGCCGCAATGCGCCCTCACCCTCGGGCCGGGGAATCTCGGCGCCGCTTCGGTCGCGCAAGGTACCGCCAACATCGTGGACCTGCAGGCCGAGCAGGTGACCGATGCCATGCGGATAGAAGACCTTGCTCAACCCTCTTGCGACGGCTTCATCGGCCTCGACCGAAATCAGGTCGGCACCCTGCAGCCACTCCGCGATCAGCATATGGGCGGATTGGTGGATATCGCGCCAGTCGCTCCCGGAGCGAACGCTGGCGCAGAGCGATTGTTGCAGCAGATCGAATTGCTCGATCAGCTGGGCAAATTCGCGGTCGGAAAAAGAATAGGTGCGGGTGATATCGCAGGCGTAACCGTTGACCTGGGCACCGGCGTCGATCAGCAGTGAGTGCAGGTGTTTCGGTCGGTCGCGCTCGAGGATCTGGTAGTGCAAAACGGCAGCATTGCGATTCTCGGCAATGATGCTGTTGTAAGGCAGGTCCTGTTCACGCTGTGCACAGGCGGCCAGATAGGCCATGTGGATGTCGAATTCGCTGCCGCCAGCGAGAAAGGCCTGTTTCGCTGCGCGGTGCGCGACGGCGCCCATCCGGTTGGCTTCACGCAGGCAGGCGATTTCATAGCGCGATTTCATGGCGCGTGGATAGTGCATGCGCAGCGTGAGGTCGGGCGGGTTGACGGCCGGGTCGCCCCATTGCACCAGGGCATCGAAAGGCTCGCCGACGAAAGCCACCGAGGAGAGGTCTGCCGGCAGCTGGGCGCGCGCCTCCGCAGGATCGCGGATGACGGTTATGTCGAAATGCGCCACCCAGTAGCTGTCGGGTATGGCGGCCTGCTTGTACCAGTAGTCGTCCGGCTGGTGAAACAGCAGCTGCGGCCGCTTGCCGGGTTCGAAATAGATGAACGAATCCGGCGCATCCAGCACTGGGAGCCAGTGCTTGAAGGGTGCATTCACCCGAAAGGGATAGTAATTGTCATCCTGGAAGGCCACCTGCAGGCTTCCCGCGTGCAGCAGGAGGCCGCGCAGCCCGCAATGCCCGAGATCCGCCGCGATCTGCGCCTGCAGGGCACCCAGATGCTCGGCATACAGGGCACCGAGTTGATTGTTGTTTTGCTGCATAGCCTCTCCGCTCGTTGCTGACATATTGCTGCCGGGCGGGCCGGCAATCCGCTGATTCTATGGGGTCTTGCGCGCCAGCGGGCCTCCTGCCGCCAGCTGTCGCCAGCGACCGACAGCGTATTGTGAACTGTTTCATATTTTGCGCGCAGGCTTTAAAATGCGCCTCGCGACAGGATGGTCGCCGGACGAACGCCACAGCTTTTGTTCGCGATTTGCACTCACTCACACATGCTCTCTGGGGTACACGATTCATGAAGACCAAACTTGCTCTAAGTGCCTTGTTCGCGGCGCTCGTGCTGACTGCCTGTTCGCGGCAGGAAGCTGCCAGCGTCGCTTCCGACGCGGCCGACACGGCCACCGAAGCTGCTGCCACGGCGACCGAAGCCGCGGGCGATGCGATGGATAGCGCTGCCGATGCCGCCAACTCCGCTGCTGACGCCGCGGGCGATGCCATGGACAGTGCTGCCGATGCCGCCAGCGATGCCGCCGGCAATGCGGCCGATGCTGCCAAGGACGCCGCCGGCGATGCGATGGACGCCGCTGCGGATGCCGCCAAGGACGCCGCGGACCAGCTGAAGGGCAACTAAACCCAACGGGTTTATCTTCAGCCGAGCTTCGAAGCTCAAGATCGGCCCGGCCAGGTTGGCAAAACCACCTGCCCGGGCCGATTGCTTTTGATGGGGTCGATCCTTGAGCGTCACAATCCGCAATGCACGCGACAGTGCCAACGACCGCCGCTGGATTGCCGGCGTCTACCGCAACTATCTCGATGACCTCGCGCCGCTCAACACAGGCATCTTTCCCGCGCTTGGCGAGATCGGCCACAGCGAGGCCGATCAGCTGGCGCGTTGGTTCGCCGACAACGCCGCCTTCCCCATGATCGTGCTCGCGAGCGGCGAGCCCTGCGGGTTCGCGATGGTGGCCCGGGCGAGTTCCGATCCGCTGCGTCGCAATGTCGACTACCGGATGGCGGAGTTCTTCGTTGCTCGCGCGAGCCGGCGGCGCGGCGTCGGCGCGAACGCCGTGCGGCTGTTGCTCGATCGCTTCGCCGGGAACTGGGAAATCGTGGAATATCTGCGCAATCCCGGCGCCGTGCAATTCTGGCGGCGGGTCGTTGCCGACTATACTGGCGGCCAATACCGCGAAGAGAACGCGAACGGCGAAGTGCGGCAGTATTTCACTTCCGGTCCGAGGCGCAGCCCATGATCCGATTCAACTTGTGCATTGTGGTGACCATCATGTCCGTCGCTCCCACCATCGCAGGCAACCGCCCGGTCGGGGCAGAATTTGCAACGCGTTCCGAGGTGATCGCGCCGCAGGGCATGGCCGCAACGAGTCATCCCCTCGCCACACAGATCGCCATCGATATCCTGAAGCGCGGCGGTTCGGCGGTCGATGCCGCAATCGCAGCCAATGCCGCACTCGGGCTCATGGAGCCAACCGGCTGCGGCATCGGCGGTGACCTGTTTGCGATTGTCTGGGATGCCGATGCCGGCAAGCTGACCGGCTACAACGGCAGCGGCCGCTCGCCGCATGCATTGACGCTCGAGATGCTGCGTGCCGAACTGCGCAGGCTCGATGCAAAGTCGATTCCGCCGCGCGGACCATTGCCGGTCTCGGTGCCCGGTGCAGTGGATGGCTGGTTCGCATTGCATGAGCGCTTCGGCCGGCTGCCGATGAGCGATGTGCTCGCGCCTGCCATAGGCTATGCGCGCAATGGATTTCCGTTGACCGAAGTCATAGCCGATGCCTGGCGGCGCAACGCGGACTACCTCAAAGGCTATGCCGGTTTTGCCGATGTTTTCATGCCGGGTGGCCGCGCGCCCGCAAAGGGCGAGATATTTCGCAATCCGGCGCTCGCCGACAGCTACGCGCTGCTCGCCAGCGCTGGCCGCGATGCATTCTACAAGGGACCAATTGCGCGGAGCATTGCGAAATACATGCGCGAGCAGGGTGGTTTTCTGGATGCCGAGGATTTTGCCGGGCATCATGGCGAATGGGTGCAGCCCGTGAGCGCGAGCTACCGCGGCTACGAGGTGTGGCAGTTGCCGCCCAATACCCAGGGCATCGCCACACTTCAGATACTGAACATCCTCGAGGGATATGACCTGCGGGCATTGGGTTACGGCAGTGCCGACTACCTGCACCTTTTCACCGAGGCGAAGAAGCTTGCCTTCGAGGATCGCGCGCGCTACTACGCCGATCCGGGATTCTCGCCGGCACCAGTCGCGGCACTCATCTCCAAGGACTACGCCGCGGAGCGACGCAAACTCATCGATCGCGATCATGCCTCGCGCAAGCTCCCCTCGGGCGATGCGGCGCTGTTGCGCGGTGACACGATCTATCTCACGGTTGCCGATGCGGCGGGCAACATGGTGTCGCTCATCCAGAGCAATTATCGCGGCATGGGTTCGGGCATGACGCCGCCGGGCCTGGGGTTCATCCTGCAGGATCGTGGTGAGCTGTTCAGCCTCCAGGACGGCCACGCCAATGTTTACGCGCCGGCCAAGCGGCCGTTCCATACGATCATTCCGGCGTTCGTGACGCGAGGCGGCAAGCCCTGGCTCAGCTTCGGTGTCATGGGCGGCGCGATGCAGCCACAGGGCCAGGCGCAGGTGCTTATCAATCTCATCGACTTTGGCATGAACCTGCAGGAGGCGGGTGATGCGCCGCGGCTGCGGCACGACGGTTCGAGCGAACCGACGGGAGAAGTCATGACCGATGGCGGCGAGATCGTCCTCGAGAAGGGCTTCGATCCGGCGGTCGTCGCCGAGCTCGAAAGGCGCGGGCATCGGGTTCGTGTTGCCAACGATGGTGATTTTGGCGGCTACCAGGCGATCATGTTCGACGCGACCCGGCATGTGTACTCCGGCGCGAGCGAATCGCGCAAGGACGGCAACGCCCAGGGGTATTGAGCTAGCGGTTTTTCGCGACTGCAGCCGAAAGCAACGGTGCCAGATGGGTGCCGGTATGCGAACCGGCGGTAGCGACGAGCATTTCGGGAGTGCCCGCACCGACCAGGCGGCCGCCGGCCACACCGCCCTCCGGCCCCAGGTCGATGACCCAGTCGGCCGTCTTGATCACATCGAGATTGTGTTCGATGACCACGACGGTGTTGCCCTCGTCGCGCAGCCGGTGCAATACGCCGAGCAGTTGCGCGACGTCGTGAAAATGCAAACCGGTCGTCGGCTCGTCGAGGATGTAGAGTGTGCGGCCGGTCGAACGCCGCGCCAGTTCCTTGGCGAGCTTGATACGCTGGGCCTCACCGCCCGAGAGCGTCGTGGCGCTCTGCCCGAGCCGCAGATAGCTGAGTCCGACGTCCATCAGCGTCGCGAGCCGGCTTGCGATGGCGGGCACGTTCTGGAATACCGTTTGCGCATCCTGCACGGTGAGTTCCAGCACTTCGTGGATATTGCGGTCGCGATAGCGAATCTCGAGTGTCTCGCGGTTGTAGCGACGCCCACTGCAGACATCGCAGGCAACGTAGACATCGGGCAGGAAATGCATTTCGACCTTGATGACGCCATCGCCCTGGCAGGCTTCGCATCGTCCGCCCTTGACGTTGAAGCTGAAACGTCCCGCGTCGTAACCACGCGCCCTGGCCTCCGGCACCTGCGCGAACAGCTCGCGCACCGGTGTGAATAGTCCCGTATAGGTTGCGGGATTCGAGCGCGGCGTGCGACCAATGGGGCTCTGGTCGATATCGATGACCTTGTCGAGCTTCTCGAGGCCACTGATTTCCTGGCAGGGCGCGGGCTGGCTGCTGGCACCATTCAGGCGGGCCGCGGCGATGGCGAACAATGTGTCGATGATCAATGTCGACTTGCCGGAGCCCGACACGCCGGTCACACAGGTGAGCAGCCCGAGCGGCAGTTTGACATCGAGTGCCTGCAGATTGTTGCCGCGTGCACCGCGGATTTCGAGCTCATGTCCATCACGCCGGGACTTGCGCCTGGCGGGCACTGCGATGCCG
The DNA here is from genome assembly GCA_041395505.1 of Steroidobacteraceae bacterium. Taxonomy (NCBI): domain Bacteria; kingdom Pseudomonadati; phylum Pseudomonadota; class Gammaproteobacteria; order Steroidobacterales; family Steroidobacteraceae; species Steroidobacteraceae bacterium. Next base: position 145,146 of record JAWLAG010000002.1, on the reverse strand, counting down.
CGCCGGCCCGCGAGGTAATCGCCGGTCAGCGAACCGGAACAGGCAATGATGTTCGCAAGCGGGCCTTCGGCCACGACCTGGCCGCCGTGAACGCCCGCCCCAGGACCAAGATCAACAATATGGTCAGCGCGACGGATGGCGTCCTCATCGTGTTCCACGACGATGACGGTATTGCCGAGATCGCGCAGGTCGCCGAGCGTCTGCAGGAGTCGCGCATTGTCGCGCTGGTGCAGGCCAATCGACGGCTCATCGAGCACGTACATGACGCCCGTGAGGCCGGAGCCTATCTGGCTTGCGAGGCGGATGCGCTGCGCTTCGCCGCCGGAGAGCGTGTCGGCGCGCCGGTCGAGCGTGAGGTAGTCGAGGCCGACGTTGCCGAGGAAGCGCAGGCGTTCATTGACTTCGCGGACGATGCGCTCGGCGACCGTCTGGCGCCATCCCGAAAGGCCGAGCGAAGTGAAATACTGCGTCGCAGCCTGGATGGACATCGCAGTGATGGCAGCGAGATTGTGCTCACCAACGAAGACGTTTCGCGAAATGCGATTGAGCCGCGTGCCGCCGCAGTCGCCGCAGGCCCTGATGCCGCGATAGCGTGCCAGTTCATCGCGTACGGCGCTTGAACCGGTTTCCCGGTAGCGGCGTTCGAGATTGGGCATGATGCCCTCGAAGGGTTGGCGTTTTCGTTGCCGGCGCCCGGTCGCATCGCTGTAGTGAAATTCGATCACTTCGCCGTCGCTGCCATGCAGCAGCAGGCGCTGCACGTCGGCGGGCAGGTCCTGCCAGGGCGCCTCGATGTCGAAGCGGTAGTGGCGTGCGAGCGAATCGATGAGCGAGAAATAGTGGCTGTTGCGCCGATCCCAGCCGCGAACCGCGCCGCCCGCAAGTGACAGACCCGGTTGCGCCACGACCTTCGATGGGTCGAAGAACTCGACTGTCCCGATGCCATCGCAGGCGCTGCAGGCACCTGCAGGGTTGTTGAACGAGAACAGTTTCGGTTCGAGCGGTGGCACGCTGTAGCCGCAGACTGCACAAGCGTGTCGCGCCGAGAAAAGCATCTCCTGACGTGGTTCCTCGCCGGGCAGCGCGGCGATGCTGGCCATGCCGTCGGCAAGGCGCAATGCGGTTTCGAGCGACTCAGCAAGCCTGTTCGGTGCGTCGTCCCGAATCCGCAGACGGTCGATGATGGCATCGATATCGTGCTTGCGCCGCGGGTCGAGGCTTGGCAGCTCGTCGAGCTCGCGTACCTTGCCATCGATGCGCGCCCGCACGAGGCCCTGGCCGCGGAGTTGGTCGAAAACATCCTGGTGGGCGCCTTTGCGCTGGCGCACGAGCGGCGCGAGTACCATCACACCGCAGCCTGGCGGCAGACTCATGATCTGGTCGACCATCTGGCTCACGGTCTGGATCGCAAGATCGGTGCCATGGTCAGGACAGCGCGGCATCCCGACCCGCGCGAAAAGCAGGCGCAGGTAGTCGTAGATTTCGGTGACCGTGCCCACCGTCGAGCGCGGGTTGTGCGAGGTGGCCTTCTGCTCGATGGCGATTGCCGGTGACAGACCCTCGATACTGTCGACATCGGGCTTGTCCATCATCGACAGGAATTGCCGCGCGTAGGCCGACAGGGATTCCACGTAGCGGCGCTGACCCTCCGCGTAGAGGGTATCGAAGGCGAGCGAGGACTTGCCCGAGCCGGACAGGCCGGTCATGACGATCAGCGCATCGCGCGGCAGGTCGACGTCGATATTGCGCAGGTTGTGGGTGCGGGCACCGCGGATGCGGATCAGGGCCATGGGTCATTTCACGATGAGCGAACCGCCCATTTTACCGCCCGGGCCCGGTACGCCCAAATCGGGCCATTACGCGCAAATTCCTGCTGGGAGCGGCAGGGTCCAGCGACTACAATGGCCGCCCCCCAACCGGCGGTTTGCAGTTCATTTCACAACGGAGGCGAGCGATCATGGCCCGCGGCATCAACAAAGTCATACTCATCGGCAACCTGGGCGCCGATCCCGAAACCCGCACCATGCCCTCGGGCACCACCGTCGCGAACATCCGTATCGCCACCAGCGAGTCGTGGCGGGACAAGCAATCCGGCGAGAACCAGGAACGCACCGAATGGCACAACGTGGCCATGTTCGGCCGCCTGGGCGAAATCGCGGGCGAATACCTGCGCAAGGGCTCGCAGGTGTACATCGAGGGCCGCCTGCGTACGCGCAAATGGCAGGACAAGCAGGGAAACGACCGCTACACCACCGAGATCGTCGCCAACGAGATGCAGATGCTCGGCGGGCGTGGCGGCGGCGGTGCCGCCATGGCCGAGGCGCCGGCGCGGGCCATGGACGACGGCGGCAGCCCGCCTGCGCGCGATGATTTCGACGACGATATTCCTTTCTGATACATAACTAGCTGAAAAATAAAGAATTCAAGCGCCTGCCGCGCCAAGGCGGTGTTTCCGCGCTCGGGCAAAAACCGGTAAAGTCACGGCTCGCCTTACCGAACATGCCTGCTCATTACTTCATTAAGACCTTTGGCTGCCAGATGAACGAGTACGATTCCGCGCGGATGGCGGACGTCCTCGGAACGGCGTGCCAGATGCGCGCGACGGAGTCGATCGCTGCGGCGGACTTGCTGATCGCCAACACCTGCTCGGTCCGGGAAAAGGCAGAGGATAAAGTCTATTCGCTGCTCGGCGAATGGTCGCGCATCAAGCGCAAGCGGCCAGAAGTGATAATCGCCGTGGCGGGTTGTGTCGCCAGCCAGGAGGGCGAGGAGCTGCTGCGGCGTGCGCCGCAGGTCGACCTGGTGATAGGCCCGCAGACGATTCATCGCCTGCCGCAGATGATTGCCCGGTTGCGCAGCACCGGACGCGCCCAGATCGATCTGTCATTCCCGGCCATCGAGAAATTCGATTCCCTGCCCGAGGAGCGCCGGCATGCGCGTGGGGCGAGCGAATTCGTATCGATCATGGAAGGCTGCAGCAAGTATTGCAGCTTTTGCGTCGTGCCCTATACGCGTGGCGAGGAAGTCAGTCGGCCATTCGAATCGGTGGTCGCGGAGGTTGGCCGTGCCGTGGCCGCCGGCGCCCGGGAAATCACGCTTCTTGGCCAGAACGTCAATGCCTACGCGGGTGCGATGCAGGACGGCGTGCAGGTCGATCTTGCCACCCTGATCCACCACATCGCGGCATTCGATGACCTCGAGCGAATTCGCTTCACGACGTCGCATCCGCTCGAATTCGGCGCTTCGCTCATCGAAGCCTACGCCAACGTACCGAAACTCGCGAACCACCTTCACCTGCCCGTGCAGTCAGGATCGGATCGCGTGCTTGCGGCCATGAAGCGCGGCTACACGGCGCTCGAGTTCAAGGACAAGCTGCGCAGGCTGCGCGCGGTGCGCCCCGGTATCTGCGTCAGCAGCGATTTCATCGTCGGGTTTCCCGGCGAGACCGACAGCGATTTCGCAGCGACGCTGCGCCTGGTTCGTGATGCGAACATCGACCAGTCGTTCGCTTTTCTCTACAGTGCGCGCCCCGGCACGCCCGCGGCCGATCTGCCCGATGATGTCGACCAGGCGACCAAACTGCGAAGACTCGCGCTGTTGCAGGAGCAGCTCGAGGAAAATGCGCGCGCCATCAGCGCAGCGATGGTCGGTAGCCGCGAGCGCATTCTGGTCGAGCGTCCGGCGAAGCGGGACAGCACGGAACTCGCGGGCCGCACTGCGAACAACCGCTGGGTCAATTTCGCCGCACCACGCTCGCTCATTGGCAAGTTCACCGAAGTATTGATCACGGCAGCCAGGGCGCATTCGTTGCGCGGGCGCTGGCTAGAGCCGGAGGCGCCAGCGCGGGCCCATGCCTGATCCTGTGCCGAATCCGCCGGCGGTCATCGCGCGGGAGTTCGATCTCGAGCCAGCCGACAACACACGGCTCGCGAATCTCTGCGGCCCGCTCGATGAGAACCTGCGCCTGCTCGAAACCCGACTCGACGTCGAGCTCAATCGCCGGGGTGCGACTTTCCGCGTACGCGGCGCGCGGGCCAATGCGGCCGAAGATCTGTTGCGCGAGCTCTATGCCACTAGCAAGCAGGAGGAGATCACGCCGGAGCGTGTGCACCTCGCGCTTCGCGACCACCAGGACGATCGTGAAGCGCGCATCGCCGGTGCGGATCAGGAGCATATCCGCGTCATGCGTGGGTTGATCCGCGCCCGGGGCCCCAACCAGAAATCCTACTTGCGCAATATCCGCGGCCATGACCTTTGTTTCGGCGTAGGTCCCGCGGGCACGGGCAAGACCTATCTCGCCGTCGCCACGGCGGTCGAGGCCCTGCATAGCGAGCGGGTGCGGCGCATCGTGCTGGTGCGCCCTGCGGTCGAGGCCGGCGAGCGACTCGGATTTCTGCCAGGCGACATGAGCCAGAAGATCGATCCCTATCTGCGGCCGATGTACGATGCGCTCTACGAGATGATCGGTTTCGACCGCGTCGCGCGTTACATCGAGCGCAATGTCATCGAAGTCGCGCCGCTCGCGTTCATGCGGGGTCGCACCCTCAATGATGCATTCATCATCCTCGACGAGGCACAGAACACGACTCGCGAACAAATGAAGATGTTCCTCACGCGCATTGGATTTGGATCGAAGGCGATCGTGACCGGCGATATGACCCAGACCGACCTGCCGGCAGGGCGCGCCTCGGGACTGCGTCACGCAGTCGACCTGCTGGCGCGGACCGAGGGCGTGGCGTTCACGTTTTTCAAGGCCGAGGATGTCGTGCGTCACCCGCTGGTGCAGCGTATCGTCCGTGCATACGATGCTGAACAGTAGCACCTCCAGTGACTTGCGCGTCGAAGTGAGCGGCCGCCGCGCGCCGGACGAACCAGCTGCGACCAGTGTCTGCAAGTGGGCCCGCGCGGCGCTCGGCGCGCGTGGCCGCGGCCAGGTGCTCGCCGTACGTTACGTGAGCCTGCGCAGCAGCCGCGACCTCAATCGCCGTTATCGCGGCCGCGATCGCGCGACCAATGTGCTCGCGTTTCCCGTCGCGGCCCCGGATCTCGGCCAACTCGGCGATCTCGCCGTATGCACGGTGCTGGTCAGGCGGGAGGCGGCCGAGCAGGCAAAGGCCGTCCGCGCGCATTTCGCGCACCTGATCGTGCATGGTTGCCTGCACCTGCTCGGCCTTGATCATCGTCACGAACGCGAAGCGCGGCGCATGGAGCGGCAGGAGCGGCGCATCCTGCGCGGGCTCGGTTTCGCCGACCCGTACCGCAACGAGCTTCGTGCCACCGGTGCTGGGTTCCCGTAGATGAGCGACGACAAGACAAGCACCACGGGATGGTTCCGGCGACTCGCGGTGCGCATGCGCGGCGACACGCCGGATCGCGAGGCGCTGCTCGAGCATCTGCAGACGGCTGCGCGCAATGGTGTCATCGACGCGGATGCGCTCGAGATGATCGAGGCCGTGCTGAGTGTCGCCGATCTGCAGGTGCGCGACATCATGGTGCCGCGCTCGCAGATGGTGAGTCTCGCGCGCGACGCAGCGGTCGGCGAAATCGTCGCCTGCATACTCGAGCATGGCCATTCGCGCTATCCCGTTACGGACGATGACAAGGACGATATCGCAGGCATACTGCTCGCCAAGGACGTGCTGCAGGCGTTTACAGGGCAGGGCGGCGCCCCGCGTTTCGATATCCGCGAGTACCTGCGCCCGGCAGTATTCGTGCCCGAATCGAAGCGCGTCAACGTGCTGCTGAAGGAATTCCGCCGCAACCGCAATCACATGGCGATAGTCGTCGATGAATATGGTGGCGTCGCGGGACTCGTCACGATCGAAGATGCGCTCGAGCAGATCGTCGGCGAAATCGACGACGAGTATGACGTCGAGGAGGAAAGCGACATTCGGCGGGAGGACGCGCGCCAGTTCATCGTGGGCGGCACGACCCTCATCGAGACATTCAACGAACATTTCGGCAGCCGCTTTCCCGACGAGCAATTCGATACCGTGGCGGGCCTGCTTCTGCATCATCTCGGGCGCATGCCGCGACGCGGCGAGAGCATCTCGCTCGATGGATTCGAATTTCGCGTCATCCGTGCCGATCGTCGCCGGGTGCAGAGCCTTCGGGTCGTCAGTCCCGGCGACGTGCAACCAAAGAGCGAGTGACGCTGCGGCTGCAATTTCAGGCGATGCTGCGCGGCTGCCTGCAAGGCCGGTGGGCATTTGCCCTGGCCATGTTTGCAGGGGCGCTGACCTCGGCCGCGTTCGCGCCCCTTGCCTGGTGGTGGCTCGCGCCGCTCACGCCGGCACTACTGATCTTACTGTGGCAGGACGCATCGCCGCGCCGCGCCGCCTTGCTCGGGTTCCTGTTCAATGCAGCGACCTTCGGGATCGGGACCTACTGGCTCTACATCAGCATCCACGGCTTCGGCCAGGCGCCGATCTGGCTCGCGATCGTGCTCATGGCAGGTTTGGTCGGAATCATGGGGCTTTATCATGCGGCGCTCGGCTTCGCAGTCGCGCGCTGGTTGCCAGCGCGCGGCTGGGCGCGCTGGATGCTCGGCATTCCCGCGCTGTGGCTCCTCATCGAATGGTGGCGTGGCTGGTTCCTGAGCGGCTTCGCCTGGCTGTCGCTTGGATATTCGCAGATCGATACCGTGCTTGCGGCGCTGGCGCCCGTCGGTGGTGTCTATCTGGTTTCGCTCGCCATACTGGTCATCGCGGGTGCGCTCGCAACCCTCGTGCTCGGTCGTGGCCACGAACGGCAAAGCGCAACGCTGGTGATCCTGTTGCTCATCGGCGCTGCGTTCGCATTGCATGGCCGGCCGTGGACCCGCGCCGCAGGACCTGCGATCGAGGTCGCCATCGTGCAAGGCGCCATACCACAGGACCAGAAGTGGCTCGACAGCAACCTCGATGCCTCACTCAAACGCTATCGAGAGCTGAACGCACAGGTGCTCGGGACACCCTTGATCGTCTGGCCCGAATCAGCCGCACCGGATCTGGCGAACCATATCGCGCCATGGCTCGGCTCGGTCTACCGCGAGGCGCGTGCCAGCGGCTCTTCGATCGTGATGGGGCTGGTGCGTGCCGATGATCGCCTCGAGAACTATTACAACAGCGTGCTCGCCATGGATGAAGAGCTGATGTGGTACGACAAGGACCATCTCGTGCCGTTTGCGGAGTTCTTCCCGGTCCCTGGTTTCATCCGCAACTGGTTGCGACTGATGAGTCTGCCCTATGCCGATTTCACTCGCGGGGGCGCGCGCCAGCCGCCGTTGCAGGCGGCGGGCCTCAAGCTGGGCGCCAGCATCTGTTACGAAGACGCCTACGGCAGCAGCCAGGCGCGCTGGTTCGCTGACGTGACGGCGCTCGTGAACGTCACCAACGATGCCTGGTTCGCGCATTCGAGCGCGCGCTATCAGCACTTTCAAATCGCCCGCATGCGGGCGCTGGAATCGGGCCGCTACCTCATACGCGCCGCAAATGACGGTGTATCGGCGATCATCGGCCCCGATGGCAAGGTGCGCACACAGGCAGCCGAATATCAGCCAACGGTGCTGCGCGGCCACATAGAGCCGCGCTCGGGGCTGCCGCCCTACGGCCGGGTCGGCAACTGGCTGGTTGTGCTGCTGGCAGCGGCCATGGTCGTCGCCGCGCGCCGTCTTGTCTGAACTTTGCAACGTCGAGGTGGTCCTATGGCTTGTCAATCAGCGCTTCTGCATTACAGGAGTCACATGTTCAATTGCCAATCCGCGCCCCGGCGCGTCCTGACCTTATTGTCCCTGACCGGCCTGCTTGCCGGTTGCTCACCAAGTGCCTCGACGGCCGATCGCCAGAGTGGCGCAGCGGCGCCCGCAGTCGCCGCGGCGCAGTCCGCCAGCGCGGCACCATTGGTCAGTGGTCTGCCGGACTTCTCCGCACTGGTCGAAGCGGTCGGCCCAGCCGTCGTCAATATCCAGGTGGAGCAGAAGCAGCAACAGGTGCAGATGCCCGGGATGTCGCCCGACGATCCGTTCTACGAATTCTTCCGCCGCTTCGGCGTGCCGCGCCAGGGACCGCGCAGTGACGCGCCGCCGATGCGCGGCATGGGTTCGGGATTCATCATCAGCTCAGACGGTTACATCCTCACCAACGCCCACGTGGTCGACGACGCCGATGAAGTCACGGTCAAACTGACCGACCGGCGCGAGTTCACGGCCAAGCTGGTGGGCGTCGACAAACAAACCGACGTCGCCGTCGTGAAGATCGAAGCCAAGGGTCTTCCGGTTGTGCGCCTCGGCGATGCCACGAAGCTGAAGCCCGGCGAGTGGGTGGTGGCGATCGGTTCGCCTTTCGGCTTTGAGAACAGTGTCACTGCCGGTGTGGTGAGCGGCCTGTCCCGCTCGGTACCTGGCAACGACAGCAACTACACACCATTCATCCAGACCGACGTTGCCGTCAATCCAGGCAACTCGGGCGGACCGTTGTTCAACCTGCGCGGCGAAGTCGTCGGAATCAATTCCCAGATCTACAGCCGCAGCGGCGGCTACATGGGTGTTTCATTCGCGATCCCCATCGACATCGCCAATGACGTGCGCAAGCAATTGGTGGCGACCGGGCATGTACGTCGTGGCCGGATCGGCGTCTACATCCAGGGTATCGATGCGCAGCTTGCCGAGTCGTTCGGGCTCGACCGGCCGCGCGGCGCACTGGTCACACAGGTCGAAGAGGACGGTCCTGCCGACAAGGCGGGCGTCAAGGCGGGCGACGTGATCGTCGGCGTGGCTGGCCAGCCGGTTGAAGACTCGGCCTCGGTCCCGGTCATGGTCGCGAGACTCGCGCCGGGTGAGAACGCGACCTTCGGGGTCTGGCGCGATCGCAAGGAGCGCGAGATCAAGATCAGGATCGGTGAGAGCAAGGAGAGCGCTGCGGTGCTGACACGTGCCGAGGGTCCGGCGGCTGGCGAGACGCGCATCGGCATTGCCGTGCGCGAACTCGACTCCCAGGAGCAGGGACAGATCGAGACGGACGGCTCCGTGGTGGTTACGGATGTTTCGGGCGCTGCCTTGCGGGCCGGCATTCGCGAAGGCGATGTCGTGCTGGCGGTCAACAGCCGTCCGGTCAAGTCCGTTGCGGAATTGAAGACCGCGATCGACAAGTCGGGCAAGACCGTTGCACTGCTCATTCAGCGCGACAAGTCGCAGTTGTTCGTGCCGGTGCGGGTCGAGTAGCAGGCGCCGAAGTTCGTGAGTGGGCCTCTGTGAGTGGGCCTCTGTGAGTGGGCGATGGAGAAACCGGCGCGGCGGCCTCATGCGGGCCGCCGTCAGCCGGTGGCGCCGCCCAGCTGCATGCGTCGATATTCACGGCGGCCACCCGCGAATGCGAGCGCCGCGAGCGGCGCTGCACAACAGGCGATGAGCGTCACAGAATCACCCACGCGGGTCTCGTCGACGAACAGATAGTCCGTTAGTACGGCCGCGGCGGTGCTGCCCAGTCCGATTCCGGTGATATTGAGTACCAGCAGATAGATCGCTGACAGACGCGCGCGAAACTGGTTCGGCGTAACCAGTTGCACAGCGGCAGAACAGGCGCCGAAGGGAAAGCTCGAGAGGAACAACATCGCCGCCATCGCGGCGAGCACGGTGCCCGTGCTGCCCGACTGAAACACCAACCAGGTGCAGGGAATCAGGCCAAGGGCACTGCCCATGCCGGTAAGCAATTCAGCGTCCCTGCGGCCACGCTTGCGAAGGCTGTCCGCGGCCGAGCCGCCGCTCACGATGCCAAGGGCCCCGAATACGAACATCGTCGGCCCGTAGGTCCAGGCGATCTGCAAGGCGTCGAATCCGTGTCGACGGCGAAGAAATTCCGGGAGCCAGAATGCCGCGGCATTGAACAACAGGGTAAGCAGCGCGACACCAACGGTGATGGCGGCATAAAAGCGCCAGTGCCGAAGCATATAGGCCAATGCGTCGCCAAATCGCAGGCCCGGTTGCGCGCCGGCGCCGATTCGCGCCGGCTCTTTCAGCGACAATACCCACAGCGCCACCAGCAGGCCCGGTGGTCCGACAACCAGGAAAGCAACCTGCCAGGAGCCTACGTCGCCGAGCAGCGGCAGCGTGATTGTCGGTTGCGCGGCAATCAAGCCAATCACGAGGCCGGCAATCGTGATTGACAGACCAATACCGAAATACACGCCCATGGCGAACAGCCCGAGCGCGCGACCGCGCTTCTCCGGCGGGAAATAATCCGCCAGCATCGAATAGGCTGACGGCGTCAGCGCCGACTCGCCGATGCCGACGCCGATGCGCGCCAAGAACAAACCGCCATATGTCGAGGCCCTGCCGCACAATGTGGTCATGAGACTCCAGAGAAACACGCCCCCGGCAATGACATTGCGGCGATTGCCCGTGTCGGCCCAGCGTCCTACCGGCCAGACGCCGAGCACCGTATAGCAAATCGCGAATGCCATGCCATGCAGCAGACTCACCTGCGTGTCACTCAGCGCAAGGTCTGCCTTGATCGGCTTGACCAGCATGGACAGAATCTGCCGGTCCACGTAGTTGAACAAATAGGCGATCATCAAGACGGATGTCGCGTACCAGGCCTGCCGGCCTGGCGGCCACTGCGGTTTTGCGCCTGTGTTCATCACAGCGCGTCGAGTTCAGTAGTTGGGTGAATCGGGCAGGGCCTGCCCATAGGGGGCGAGCTCCGGCGGCAAAATCGGGCGATGTGCCGGTGTCCAGGTGAAGGGTTTCTTTTCGGTTGCGAAATGATTCACGAGCGGCCCGCCGACGGTACGCACGAACAGGTTGTAGCCTGTGTCGGTGCCGGCCGGACCGTGGTAGACGTTTTCGCGCCACCAGCAGTAGCCGCCGCGGCGCATGCGGCCGAGATCGCCCCAGACATAGTCGCCCTCGAGCGTATAGAGCTCCTCGACCATGGGGTGTGTCCACTGGGGTTTCGACATACCGGGTGGTACCCGGTGCGGCGGCGAGCAATAGAGAAAGGACACTTCGCCGGTATACGGATCGGTGCGCAGCGGTTTGATCGCGACGCCCTTGGCGAGCTGCGGATCGACGAGGCCCGGGTCCCAGTCCATGGTAAGCGGATCGACGAAAGACACCAGCAGCTTCTCGTCCATCGCGAGTGCCGCCGACGCCGCGCGCGGTTCGCCATAGAACATGTTGAGCAGGACGCAGCCGTGCCGGCTCGCTGCGCGCTCGCGCCGGAACCCAGCCGGCAGGAAGCCATAGCTGTGCTGGTGGTAGTGCTGGCCGTTGATGTCGATGCTGCCCGCGAGGACCAGGAACTCCTCGTGGGCTGCGAGCGTCTCCGGCTGCTCGCGTGACCAGCCTGCCGGGTAGCGCAGGATGCAGGTCGCGCTCCCGTCGCTGTCATCGTGGCTCAGCGTCTTGCAGTCGACCTCCGGTCGCGCGGCCCCGTAAAGGCCGCGCGACCAGGGAATCATCTGCGCCTGCACAAAGCAGATGTGCGGGCGTGCCATCCTCAGAAGCGCCAGTTGAGCGACAACCCCCAGGTGCGGCCCGGCGCCGGGTAGCCGAGCGAATGCCCGATGGCGAACGGGTCGGTGATGACGGTGCCCTGGCCCGGCACGGCGACGCCAGGGGGCGGCAGCGACGATGAAGTGAATTGCACGATATTGTGGAAATACTCTTCGTCGGAGAGGTTCTTGCCGTAGAGCGACACTTCGAGCGATTCATCGGCGTTGCGCCAGCTGAGGCTCGCATCGAGCAGTGTGATGGCCGACTGCTTGGCGACATCCTCGTTGGCGGCGTTGAAGTAGATGTCGTCTGTGTGGCTGAGCTGGCCGAACAGTGTCAGGCTGCCGCTGCCGAGCGGAACGCGGTACTGCGCGAACAGATTGCCCTTGAACTCCGGCGCATTATTGAGATTGTTGCCGCTCGCGTCTACGACCCGGGGCGAGCCGACGGGCCGGACAGTCGGTACGTCCGCACAGCCGGGGTCGGTGAAGTTGTCCAAAACGTATTGCGAGCACACGCCATAGGGCACGTCGAACTTGTCATAGGTTGCATCGAGGAAAGAAAGATTGACCCCGACGTCGAAGGCATCGTTGGGTCGTGCCAGCAGTTCGAGGTCGATGCCCTTGACCTTGGCGGTCGCGGCGTTGCTCACCAGCGTCAGGCTCTGAAAGAACGTCGTCACTTGCAGATCGTTGTAGTCATACCAGAATGCCGCAGCATTCAGGCGCAACCGCCCATCCATCCAGTCGGTTTTCGCGCCGATCTCAAAGCTCTTGATGGTCTCGGGATCGTAGACCGGATTGGTCGGCTGGTAGTCGTTGTAGCCGCCCGACTTGAAGCCTTCGGTGTACGAGGCGTACAGCAGCACGTCGTCATTCAGCTTGTAGTCGATGCCGAGCTTCGGTGTCGTGTCGCTCCATTTCTTGCTGTCGGTGCGCGTCTGAAAAGGGCAGAGCGCGCCGCAGGCTGCATAGTCGATATTGCCGTAAAGGCCGAGCAGCACTTCGCTCGCCGGATTGGCGGCGTTCGCGAGCACGAAATTGAGTTCGTTGTAGTCGTCCTTCTTCTCGTCGCTGTAGCGCAGTCCGGCGGTGAGTTTGAGTCGGTCGGTCAGGTTGTAATAGAGCTCGCCGAATACGGCCCAGGCCTTGGTGTCATTGGTGGCGAAGATGTTGAAGCTTCGCAACGACGGCACACCGAGTTCACGCACCAGGCCGAGCGCACCGTCCTTGCTCTCGTCGAAATAGTAGGCGCCACCGATCCACTGCAGGCGAGAGTCTGCGGTAGACGCCAGGCGCAATTCCTGCGAGAACTGCGTGGTGTCGAAGATTTCGCTGGTGCGCGTCACATTGAGTTCCGTGCCATCGGTGTTGAAGAAGAAATCCATCTTGAACGTCTTGTAGGCACTGATGGAGGTGAGTTCAACGCCATTGGCAAGATTCCAGTTGAGGGTGAGGGTCGGTCCGCCGGTTTTCCAGTCCATGAAGGTGTTGAAGTCATTGCGTTCCTGCAGAATCGAACTGGTCGGCACGGCGCCAAAGACCTGGCCGGTGCCGGTGCTGTCGTTCGGACGTACGGCGGTGTTGCCGTTGCTGAACTTGCTGTAGTCGTAGGCAAGCGTTCCGGTGAAGGCTTCGCTTGGGCGAAAACGCAGGATGCCGCGCACGGCTTTCAGGTCCTGGTCGTCGAGCTTGTTGGTGCCGGCCGGATCGAGGTCATCGACATAGCCGTCGTCCTTGACGAAGCGCCCCGCCAACCGGAATCCCCACTGGTCCGAAATCGGTCCTCCGGCGGCGGCTTTCAGTTCGACGCGGCTGAAACTGCCGGTTCCGACGCCGACATAGCCTTCGAACTCGTCGGTCGGTTGCTTGGAGATGATGTTGATGGAGCCGCCGGTCGCGTTGCGTCCATAGAGTGTTCCCTGTGGTCCGCGTAGCACCTCGACGCGATCGACATCGAGGAACTGGTTGAGACCCATGTTGGGCCTACCCAGGTAAACACCATCGAGGTGGATGGCTACGCTCGGGTCGGCGCCGACCGCCAGCAGGTTGCTGCCAATGCCGCGGATGTAGATCTGGCTCTCGCCGCCCGCCTGGCTGTACTGCAGAGTTGGCGTGCGCGAGGCAATGCTGAGGAAGTCGGTCTGGCCGGTACGAGCCAGCTCATCGCCGGTCACAGCGACGATGGAAATCGGCACATCCTGCGCGGATTCGGCGCGCTTTTGCGCCGTGACGACAATTTCCTCCAGCTGGCCGCTCTGGCCCTGGGCCAGAGCCGGTGCGAATGCGCCAGCCAGCCAGACTGCCGTCGCCACGAGTGCGCCTGCATGAATTCGCTTCATTTGCTGTTCCCCTTTGATTGACGACCACAGTCGCGCGGTGATCGCGCGCCTGGGGCCAATTTTTCTGCGGAAATTATTGCGCGTCAATGGCTACATCAGTTTGTAAATTGCTGATAACAAACTTGAATTGCATTAAAATACCCATTGCAGCGAATAAATAAGTAAATTATTCCTCATGCACATCGACGAAACCGATCTACGGATTCTTTCGTTGCTTCAGCGCGACGCCAGCGCTTCCGTGGGCGAGATCGCCGAAGCCGTGGGCCTGTCGCAATCGCCTTGCTGGCGCCGCATCCAGCGCCTCGATCGCGCCGGCGTCATTCGCTCGCGAGTGGCGGTGCTCGACGGTGCGCGCCTGGGTCTCAATTGCGAACTGTTCGTGCAGGTCAGGTTCGAAGCGAACAGTCCGGACACACTCGCGCAGTTCGAGGACACCGTGCGCAGGACGCCGGAGATCCTCGAGTGTCACATGCTGATGGGCGAGGTGGATTTCCTCTTGCGTGTGGTCACGCGCGATGTGCAGGCCTACGACTCGTTGCTGCGCAACACCCTGGCGAAGATACCAGGCGTACGAAGCGTGAGCTCCACAATGACCTTGTCGGCGATCAAGCGCGGCCAAAGCCTGCCGTTGCATCTGCTGGGCGATGGCACCGACGTAGAGGATCCGGATTGACGACGCTCGATCACCTCGGATTCACCGGGCCGCGGCTCGAGGTGCTCCGCGATGAATTCCGGGCCCTGGGTTTCTCGCCGACCTCGCCGGAGCCGCTCCTCGCGCGCGCCGTGGACAGTGGCGAAGTGCGTTCGCTCGGGCAGACGAGCTGTCATATCGTGCTGCAACACAGTTATATCGAGCTGTCCTCGGTTGCAAGCGAGGATCCGGCTCACCATCTGGCGCCCTGGCAGCCGCGGCGGAGCGGCATCAAGATACTCGCCTTGGCGCCCCCCGATCTGCAGGCGGAGCATGCGCGGCTTCAGCGCATGGGCCTGCATCCGACACCGCTCGCTTTTGCCGCGCGCGATATCGGCTATGGCGATCACCATGGCCAGGCGCGTTTCAGCTGGTTCATGCTGCCGGCGAAGGAATCGCCCGCCGGCCTCGTGTGCTGGGTGCGCAATGAATGCCCCGAGCTCGTCTACCAGAGCGCCGTCATGCACCACGCGAACAGCGCCATGGATGTCGACGCGCTCCTCCTGGCGAGCGATGATCCGGCGGCCACGGCGCAGCACTATGCCCGTCTGCTCGCGATTGAGCCGCAGCCGGCCGGAAAGGCATTGCGGCTCGCGCTCGCGCGCGGGGCGATCGAGATCTACGGCGCGGGCGATCTGCCCGCCGGCAGCGCCGGGCCGCGACCCGCGGACGGGTGCGACGAGCGCCTGGCTGGCCTCGCCCTGCGCTTTGGCTCGCGTACACACATGCTGTCGGCACTCGCGGCAAGCGGGCTCGGGACGATCGAGTGTGCGGCCGGTCTTGGAGTGGATTGCCGAGCGAGGCTCGGTGCCTGGATCATCCTGCGCTCGGGTTAGCCTGCCACCGGCCGCGATTGAGCCGCGCCTCGTGTATCCTTGCGCGAGTATCTGGACCCAACATTCTTCAGGCGCAATCTGGCATGCAGGAACGTTATGAACCGGCGGTCGTGGAGGCGGCCGCGCAGGGCTATTGGCGGGAGCAACACAGCTTCGAGGTGACCGAAGACCCCGAACGCGAGAAGTTCTATTGCTTGTCCATGTTCCCGTATCCCTCGGGCAGGTTGCACATGGGGCATGTGCGTAACTACAGCATCGGCGATGCGCTGGCGCGCTATGCGCGCATGCAGGGCAGGAATGTTCTGCAACCCATGGGTTGGGATGCTTTCGGCCTGCCCGCCGAGAACGCCGCGATCGCAAATTCCGTACCGCCCGCCAAGTGGACCCGCGACAACATCGCGCACATGAAGGGACAACTGCAGGCGCTCGGTTTTGCGATCGACTGGAGCCGCGAACTGGCAACCTGTGATCCCGAATACTATCGGTGGAACCAGTGGCTTTTCCTGCGCATGCGGGAGCGCGGCATCGCCTACCAGAAAACGGGCACCGTCAACTGGGACCCGGTTGATCAAACCGTGCTCGCCAACGAGCAGGTGATCGACGGACGCGGCTGGCGAACGGGTGCGCTCATCGAGAAGCGCGAAATCCCGATGTACTACCTCAATATCACGCGCTATGCCGATGAGTTGCTCGCGCATCTCGATCAACTACCCGAATGGCCCGAGCGGGTGCGCGCGATGCAGGCCAACTGGATCGGCCGCAGCGCGGGTTGCGACGTCGATTTCGCCTACAGCGCCGACACCGCGGCGCTGATGGGCGGCCCGGGGGTGCTGAAGGTCTTTACGACGCGAGCCGATACGCTGTTTGGCGTTACCTTCATGGCGGTCGCCGCCGAGCATCCGCTGGCCCAGGCTGCCGGGCGGCGCGATGCGAAGCTCGGCGCTTTCATCGACGAGTGCCGTCGCGGCAGCACCATGGAAGCCGACGTCGCCACGCAGGAGAAGAAAGGCCTGCCGACCGGGATGACGGTGATCCACCCGCTGACCGGCGCTGCGGTGCCCGTGTGGGTCGCGAACTACGTTTTGATGGAGTATGGCGAAGGCGCGGTCATGGGCGTGCCGGCGCACGATGAGCGTGACTTCGCGTTCGCGCGCAGTCATGGCATCGAGATACGCAAGGTCATCGAGCCTGCGGCGGATGCCGCCGCGCCGGACGGAGATGACTGGCATGAGAGCTTCAGTGCCTATGGCCGCACGGTCAATTCCGGCGAGTTCAGCGGCCTTGCCTCGGCGGATGCCATCCTCGGCATTGCCGCCCAACTCGCCGAACGCGGCCTGGGCTCGATGCGCACCCAGTACAGGCTGCGCGACTGGGGGATTTCGCGCCAGCGCTATTGGGGCTGTCCGATCCCGATTATCCACTGCCGGACCTGTGGCGAGGTGCCGGTGCCTGATGCCGATTTGCCTGTGCGGCTGCCCGAACATCTGGTCCCCGACGGCAGCGGCAATCCGCTCAACAAGTGCCGCGAGTTCCTCGACTGCAAATGTCCCCGCTGCGGCCAGCCGGCGAGGCGTGAGACGGACACCATGGACACGTTCGTCGACTCGTCGTGGTACTTCATGCGCTTTGCATGCGCCGACCAGGACCAGGCGATGGTCGATGCACGCGTCGACTACTGGCTGCCGGTCGATCAGTACATCGGCGGCATCGAACATGCAATCCTGCACCTGTTGTATTCGCGCTTCTGGACCAAGGTGATGCGCGAACTCGATCTGGTGAAGATCGATGAACCCTTCAACCGGCTGCTGACCCAGGGCATGGTGCTGAACCACATCTTTTATCGCCATCCTGACGGTGGCCGTCGCCAGTATTTCAATCCCGCGGAAGTCGCGTTCCAGACGGACACTGCGGCCGGGCGCGGCACGGCCACGCTTGTCGCCGATGGCGAACCCGTTGTCTGGGACGGCATTGGCACCATGTCCAAATCGAAGAACAATGGCGTGGATCCGCAGGCGTTGATCGACGCCTACGGTGCCGATACCGCGCGGTTGTTCGTCATGTTCACCGCACCGCCGGAGCAGACGCTGGAATGGTCGGACGAGGGCGTGCAGGGGTCGTTTCGTTTCCTGCGCCGGCTCTGGCATGCGATCTACGAGCACGTCGGCAAGGGTCCCACGGTGGCGCTCGAGGTTGAGGCGCTGGCGGGCGCGCAGCGCGACCTGCGGCGACAGGCGCATCAGATGCTGGCCAAGGTCAGCGACGACATCGGTCGGCGACGCACTTTCAATACAGCCATCGCGGCGGTGATGGAATTGTTGAATGCGCTCGGCAAGTTTGCCGACGACGAACCACAGGGGCGGGCAGTGCGTCACGAGGCGCTGCAGCTGTGCGTGGTGGCGCTCTCGCCCATGGTGCCGCATATCTGTCATGAACTGTGGTTTGCGCTCGGCGCCAAGCGCGCATTGATCGATTGTCCATGGCCGGAAGTGGACCAGCGCGCTCTCGAGCAGGACCACATGCAGATCGTCGTGCAGGTCAATGGCAAATTGCGCGGCCGGATTACCGTTGCCGCGGACGCATTGCAGCCGCAGGTGCAACAACTCGCCCTCGCGGATGAACAGGTGCGCCGCCATATCGACGGCAGGACCTTGCGCAAGGTGATCTATGTGCCCGGCAAATTGCTCAATCTGGTGGTCTGAATGACAGTGCGGTGGCCGTGGATGGCGATCGTCTGGGCGCTGGTTGTCAGCGCCTGCGGTTTTCACCTGCAGGGAAAACAGCCATTGCCAAAGGTACTGGCCAGCACCTGGATCGAAACCAGGAACGATCAGACCGAATTCGTCCACGCCCTGCGCGCGGGACTTGCGAGTGCGGGCAGTGTTGCGGCGAGCCGTACGGACGCCACGGCGGTCGTCGACATTTCGGTCGACGAATTGCGCGAGCGCGTGGTCTCGGTATCGGCGGACAATCTGCCCCGCGAGTACGAACTGACTTATCTGGTTCGGTTTGCGGTCTCGAGTGGCGGCGTCGTGGTCCTCGAGCCGCGTGAAGTCAGTGTCGCACGCGAGTTCAGCTACGATGAGCGCATTGCGCTTGCCAAGGAACGTGAACGCGAACAATTGAGCGACGCGCTGGCACGCGAAGCGGCGAGCAGGGTGCTGCGACAGCTTGCCAGCCTGCAGTGAAACGCTACTCGAGCGCGGTGTTGCGACTGCGCGCGATCGATCGCATGGACCTCGGCCTGCTGCTCGAGCGTTATGGACTCACGCTGCGCATGGTGAGCCTCGGCGAGAGCGTGCCTGCGTCGTACTGGGGTGAAAGCGAGGCTGGCTTGCGCGGCTCGCAGCTGTTCGCGCGGCCCGATACACCCATCCACTCGATTCTGCACGAGACCAGCCATTACGCCTGCATGACGCCCGAGCGCCGGGCGCTCCTTGATATAGATGCCGGTGGCGATGATCTCGAGGAATCGGCGGTTTGTTACCTGCAGATCGCCCTCGCAGACGAACTGCCACAAATGGGCCGCGAGCGAATGATCGCTGACATGGACGCCTGGGGCTACAGCTTTCGTCTCGGCAGCACCCGGGCCTGGCTCGATGCGGACGCAGATGATGCCCGGCAGTGGCTGTTGCGGCACGGGCTCATCGACAGCGCCGGCCGTGCAAGCGGATGCCTGCGCGTGTGAATCAATACTTGTAGATTTCGATCTGGCTCGCGGCGAGCGAATATGCGGCTGCGCCGAGCCGGGTGCTCTTGCGCGTGACCGTGAGCTTGCCAGTCAGCCAGTAGGCTTCGTAGATGGAATCGAGGGCAATGCCATCGCGCATGGTCACGTAGACGATCTGGTTGGGTGGTGGCGGCGGCACGTGGATGCAGGCGCCAAAATACGGCACCAGGAAAAACTCACTGACCTTGCCATTCTTGCCGACATCGAGCGGCACGATGAATCCAGGCAGTTTGACGAGCTTGCCGGCCAGGTCTTCGTTGACATCGAAGTTGAGGGTTTGTTGCGCCGCCGGTCCGGCTTCGCCGAGATAGTCATGCACGACGGGCGGCGGACCTGCGGGTTTGTCCCTGGATTGCGCCGGCAGCAGGTCTTCCCACTCGATTTGCCGCGCCGTGTCCGTGGCTGCCTCGACCACGGCTGCGGCACAGGCAACGAGCAAACTCGCGATCACGATTTGGGTCAACGGGCGGGTCATATTCTCACGGTGAGGCCGTCGGCGAGGGAATTGCGGTAGGCCCGCCACGCCGGCCACAAGCTCAATAATAACGCCGAGGCGAGTACCGCTGCCAGGATTCCGAGGTCCGAGAGCGCCAGGCCACCGGGCTCGATGAAAATTCCAAAGCGATTCTGCAGCAATGGCGCGGCCAGCAGCAGCAACGCATAGGTCAGCGCTACGCCACAGAGAATTCCGCCGAGGGCAAGCGCGGCGGCTTCGAGCATCAAAAGGGCGAATACATTGCCGGGGCTCGCGCCGAGGGAGCGCAGGATGGCCATTTCGCGGCGCCGTTCATTGAGGGTCGTCAGGATGGAAGTCAGCATGCCGAGGAGGCCTGCCAGCACGACGCAGGCAGCAATCACCAGCAGCGCCCGATCGGCGATGCCGACCAGCGACCACAGCTGCGCAAGCGCGACGCCCGGCAGGATCGCGAGCAGCGGTTCCGCGCGGTAATCGTTGATCGCCCGCTGCATCGTCAGGGTCATTGCCTTCTCGCGCATGCCAATCATGAACGCAGTGATCGCTGTGCTTTGCGGGTCCGAATCCGCGCGCGGTACCACGGCCTGGACCGGCGCACCATCCGGGTGCGGTGGCTGACCCTCGTGCATCAGCGTCATGGACTCGAGGCTGACATGCACGGTGCGATCGACCGGGGTCCCGGTGCGCTCGAGGATACCGACGACGACGAACGGCTGGTTCTTGTGCAGGGCGAAACTCACCTGCGCGAGGCCGTGGGCAACGATCAACTCGCTGCCGAGGTGATAACCGAGCTGCAGGGCGACGTCGGCACCAAGTACCGCTTCGCGAACGGCATTGAACGAGCGGCCCGTTGCGAATTGCAGGTGCCTGTTGCCGGCGAACTGGTAGTGCCCGAAATACGCATCGCTCGTGCCAAGCACCCGAAAACCCCGATGCGAATCACCGAGGGACAATGGAATCGTCCAGGCGACATCCGGGTGCCGCGCGATTTTGCGATAGCTCTCCCAGCTTACGTTACTGGTTGCATCGCCGATGCGAAACACCGAATACAGCAACAGGTTGACCGGGCCGCTACGCGGGCCGACGATCAGATCAACACCGGAGACGGTATTGGCGAACCCATCGCGGGCTGCGCTGCGCAGTTTCTGCACGCCAAGGAGCAGGGCGACACTGACCGCGATCGCGGCGATCGTGAGCGCAGCGCTCGCGCGCCGGTTCCACAGCGATGCGAGGGCGAGTCGTGAAATCATGCGCTGTTGATCTCGTCCATGGTCACGATCCGGTCGAAATTCGCGCCCAGACCGGGGTCGTGACTGACGAACAGCAACGATGCGCGTTGGCGCAGGAGTTCGGCGCCGAGCGTGCGGAGAAAATCCTCGCGCGACTTGTGATCGAGGGCCGAAGTCGGTTCGTCGGCGATGACGAGGGCCGGGGCGCCGATCAGCGAGCGGGCGCTCGCTACCCGCTGCTGTTGCCCGATCGACAACTGGGTGACGATGCGATCGTGGAGGTCCGAAGCGATGCCGAGTGACTCGAGCAGGCGCACCGCCTCGGCGCGTGGATCCTGACCGGCCAGCGAGGCGCGCCGCTGCCGCGAGAATCTGAGCGGCAGCATGACATTGTCGAGGACGTTCAGGTAGGGCAGGAGATTGAACAACTGGAATATGAATCCGAGACTCGCGCCGCGCAGGCGATCGCGCTCCCGGCTGCCGAGCGCCGCGAGGTCATGGCCGAGGACCATGACCTTGCCGCGGTGCGGCTGCAACACGCCGCCGATCAGTGCCAGCAATGTGCTCTTGCCGCTGCCGCTTGCACCCTGCAACAGCACCCGCTCGCCACGGCCGACCGCGAAATTCTCGATCGCTAGGAGCGGTGCGCCACCCGGCCAGCCAAAGCGCAGGCCGCGAATTTCGACGGCGTCGGGGTTCGTCACGATGTCATGAAAATCGCTGCCGCGGAGCGCGGCCTCGGCGGGAAAAGCGCGACGCAAGGTGCATCACCGCATTGTCCGCTTGCGAGACCGGCCGCTGCAAGTGCCGCGGGCTCGCAGGATGGCACCCTCATGCTGGATAATGGCGCGATGAGATTGCGCAGCACGGAGCTGGCTCGTCACCTGCAAGGCGGGGTGCAGGGGTTTTATGTCATCAGCGGTGACGAGATCCTGCTTGTGAACGAATGCCTCGACCAGTTGCGGGCGGCGTGTCGCAGGAACGGCTGCGAGGAACGACTTGTCCATGTCATAGAGCGCGGCGCCGGATTCGATCGGATCCAGCAGGATGCTGCCGCGCGTTCCCTGTTCAGCAGCCGTCGGCTGATGGAAATTCGCCTGCCGAGTGGCAAACCGGGAGCGCTCGGCAACCGGGTGCTTGCCGACCTGGCGGCGGCAGGATCCGCTGACCTGGTCGTGGTGGTGATCTGCGCCCGGCTCGCTCGCGAGGCTGCCTCGGCACCGTGGGTCCGCGCGGCCGAGAAGCAGGGTGTCTGGGTCGATGTCTGGCCAGTCGCCGCGGCGCAGCTTTCGGGCTGGATTATGGCACGTGCCGCGGCAGCTGGATTGCGAATGACCAACGAGGCTGCGCGGCTCATTGCGGAGCGCACGGAAGGCAATCTGCTGGCAGCGCAGCAGGAGATCGACAAACTGCTGCTGGCTGACGATGGTGCCGAAATCGACGCCGACAAGGTGATGCACGCGGTTTCGCGCGGCACGCGTTACGATGTATTCAAGCTCGCGCAGGCGGTAGGCGAGCGCGATGCGCGCCGCGCGATCCATATACTCTCCGGCCTGCGTGGCGAGGGGGCAGAACCGCCGCTCGTATTGTGGGCCCTGGGCCGCGAGGTGCAGGGCCGGGGGGGCGGCAACCGGTACTCGCCGGGATCAGGCTCGCGAGCGGCCCGGCCGGCAGGGGCGGCACAGCTCGCCCGCTGGTCGACGCAGCTCGCGCAGATCGACGCCACCATCAAGGGGCGGCGCTCGGGCGACCCGTGGTCCGAATTTGCGCTGCTTGCGCTCGACCTGTGCGGCCGTCAAGCTCTGCGTTTTCCAACAATGGCTATGTCCGGCAGTCCATGCAGCCCATAGGTATCTTTGGCGGTGCCTTCGACCCGATTCACTACGGGCACCTGCGCACGGCGTTCGAATTCCTGCAGGCCCTGCGACTCGCGCAGATCCGCTTCATACCCACGGGCAACCCGGCACATCGCGAGGCGCCGATCGCCGAGCCCCAGCTGCGCCTCGACATGCTGAAGGCCGCCATCGCGGGGCAGAGTGGTTTCGCGGTGGATGATCGGGAGCTGCGACGCAGCGGGCGCAGTTACTCCGTGGACACGATGGCCGAATTGCGCAGCGAACTGCCGCAGCGGTCCTTGTGCCTGCTGCTTGGCATGGATGCCTTTCTCGGACTGCCGAACTGGCATCGCTGGCGCGACCTGCTGCAGCTTGGCCATATCGTGGTCGCCCACCGTCCCGGCTGGAAGGCGCCGACCAAGGGGCCGCTCGGCGAACTGATGGTCGATCATGGCACCGGTAGCGCGCGTGACCTGCAGATGCGGCCGGCCGGCCATATCTACATTCACTCGGTCACGCAGCTCGAGATTGCTTCGTCGGATTTGCGCCAGATCATCACGAGCGGCCGCGATCCGCGCTATTTGGTACCCGATGCGGTCCGCGACATCATCGTGCAAACCGGCTGCTACGCCCGCGCTTCGGGCGCCGAGCCAGTTTCCGCATGAGTGCCGCGCGTCGCTCCTCACGACCCGCCGCAATAGTCGAGGTTGTGCGGGGCGCTCTCGATGATATGAAGGCCCAGGATATCCGTGTCCTCGATGTGCGGGGGCTGACCGATATCACCGATTACATGATCGTTGCGAGCGGCAGTTCGGACAGGCACCTGCGGTCGATCGCCGACAATGTCGTGCGCCAGGCACGGGAGCACGGTTCGCGGCCGTTTGGCGTGGAAGGCGGCGACGGCGGCGAGTGGCTGCTGGTCGATCTGCCAGATGCAATGGTGCATATCATGCTGCCGCGAGTTCGCGAACTGTATGCGCTCGAGCGGCTGTGGCAGCCGGCGGCCGCGCCCGCCGCTGCGGTCAAGCCGGTCGCACGCAGGAGCGCTGCGCGAAAACCGGCTGCACGCAAGGCGTCATCGGGCGCCCGCGCCAGGCAAGGCGGTCGCGGGATGGCGCCCAAGGGCGGCGGCGCGCGGCGTCGCTGACGCGTGCCGATCCCGCGGCGCGGCCCGTGATGCGAGTCCGGCTGCTTGCCATTGGCCAGCGACTGCCCGCCTGGGCGCAGGCGGCCGTTGATGACTACAGCATGCGCCTGGGTCATTACTGCCGCTTCGAAGTTCGCGCATTTGTCGCTGCCGCGCGTGGCCGCGGGCGCAGCGATCAACAGGCGATGGCAAACGAGAGCGAGCGATTGCTCGCTGCGCTCAAGCCGGGCGAGAAGCTGATCGCCCTCGATGAGCGCGGTCGGCAGTTTCGCAGCCTTGAGCTCGCCTCATGGCTCGAGTCGCAGCAAGCCGCTGCCATGGACCTGGCCTTCGCCATTGGCGGCGCCGATGGCTTCAGCGATGAGCTGCGCCAACGTGCCGGCATGCTCTGGTCGCTGTCGGCCGGCACATTGCCGCATGCGCTTGCGCGCGTCGTTGCGATCGAACAGCTCTATCGCGCTTTTACGCTGCTTGCCGGGCATCCCTATCATCGTCAATAGTGCCGCAATGGAACCGGTAATCTGTCTTGCCTCCGCGTCACCGCGTCGCCGCGAATTGCTTGCCCAGATCGGCGTGCCGCATCATGCCGTAGCGGCGGCTATCGACGAGTCACGTCGAACCGGCGAGACGGCGCGTGCGTATGTTGCGCGCCTGGCGCGGGCCAAATGCACCGCGATCCATGCGCAGCCCGCGCTCTCGCGCGCTCTGCCGGTGTTGGCGGCCGACACCGTTGTGTCAGTGGACGAGGACTTGCTCGGAAAACCGGTGGACCGAGCAGAGGCTCTCGCCATGCTGCGCCGCCTGAGTGGCCGGCAACACGTGGTGCTGACGGCCGTTTGCCTGCAAACTGCGACGGCTAGCTTCGAGCGCGTTGCCGTTACCACCGTGAAGTTCGCGCCGATCCGCGAACCTGACCTCGAGCGTTACCTGGACTCGCGCGAACCCTATGACAAGGCAGGCGCCTACGCGGTGCAAGGCCTCGCGGCCGTATTCATCGATGAGCTGCACGGCAGTTATTCGAACGTCGTCGGCTTGCCCCTTGCCGAGACGGCCGCGGTTCTCGCCGCCGCCGGGCTGCCGTTTTGGTGCGGGTGTGCCGATGAGTCTTGAAATCCTGATCAGTTGCTCGGCCGGTGAAACCCGGGCGGCAATCGTCGCGAACGGTTTTCTCGAGGAGCTGCACATCGAGCGGCCCGGTCATCGCGGCCACGTCGGCAATGTCTACAAGGGCAGGGTGACACGGGTTCTGCCCGGAATGCAGGCGGCCTTCGTCGACATCGGTCTTGCGCGTACCGCCTTTCTGCATGCCAGCGATATCGGGCCGCGCACTGCGGTAGCGAAGGAAGACGGCCATGCGCCTGCGCCGGACATCCGCCGGTTGCTGGCCGATGGCGCAGAGCTGCTGGTCCAGGTTGTCAAGGATCCGCTCGGCAGCAAGGGCGCGCGACTGACGGCTGCGATCTCGCTGCCGTCCCGGCTGCTGGTGTTCATGCCTTCTGCCCATGGCATCGGTGTGTCGACACGCATCTGCGAAGACGCTGAGCGCGATCGCCTGAAAGGAGAGCTCGGCAACCTTCTCGGCGAGACCGCGAGCGGCGGTTACATCCTGCGCACGGCCGCCGAAGGTGTGAGCGACACGGCGCTTGCTGCCGAGATCGCCATGCTGCAGCGTAGCTGGCAGCGGATTTCTGAGCGTTATAAGGCGTCGCAAGCGCCGGCGCTGCTGCATGGTGAGCTCGCGCTGCCCAAGCGCGTGGTTCGCGACGAGTGTTCCCGCGGGATTTCGAGGATTCGCGTCGATGACCCGGCAACGCAATCCGATCTCATCGATTTCATGGCGCAGTTGATGCCGCAGGCGCAGGTGTCGGTCGAGCTCCACGCCGGCGGCCAGACGCTTTTCGACGAGCATGGCATCGAGGCACAAATTGCGGCCGCAATGCAGCGACGCATCGAGCTGCCATCCGGCGGTCATGCCATCATCGACCAGACCGAGGCGATGACGACGGTCGACGTCAACACCGGCGCTTATGTCGGCCGCAGCGCGCTCGAGGAGACGATCTTTCGGACCAATCTCGAGGCGGCGACCAGCATTGCGCGCCAGCTGCGGCTGCGAAATATCGGCGGCATCATCGTCATCGATTTCATCGACATGTCCGACGAGGCGCATCGCGACGCCGTACTCGAGGCATTGCGCGGCGAATTGGCCAACGACCGGGCGCAGTGTTTCGTCACCGGCTTTTCGGTGCTGGGCCTGGTGGAAATGACCCGCAAGCGCACCAGGGAAAGCCTGGAACAAATACTCTGTGAATCCTGTCCTAGTTGTCAGGGGCGCGGCTTTGTGCGAAGCGTGGAAAGTGTCTGTCACGAGGTTTTTCGCGAGATTGTGCGACAGGCACGGCATTCCGCTTCGAGGCAGCTGGTCATACTGGCCGCGGGTCCGGTGGTGGACGGTCTCGAGGGCGCATTTTCCGGGAATCTTGCCGCGTTGACCGCCGCCACGGGTTGTGCCGTCCGGGTGCAAACCGGCAGCGGATTCGGGCCCGAGCAATTTGAAATCGTCTCGCCTTGAGTGAAGGTTCTTGAGTGCAATGGTCGAAGCTGCAGCACAATCGTCGGCAGCCAGGCAGGTCGGGCCGTTGCGGCGGGTGGCGGGCAGCGGCTCCGCGATCGCGTTCGCGCTGTTGCTGCTGGCGGTCTCCTGCGCAATCGCCTACCAGCTCGCGCTCGCCCGCACGCCGCATCATCGCGCAACGATCGAGGCGCTGCTGCGCGCCCAGGTCGGCATGGAACTGCGCTTCTCGAGCCTGCAATTCCGCATAGCCTGGCACGGCCCCGAGGCGGTCTTCACGCAGGTCGAACTCTACAGTCCAGGTGGCACCGGCAACTGGCTGCGCGCGCAACGACTGATACTTACGTTCGACGGTCTGCAGACTTTGAGCAGCGGCCGGTTGCAGCCAGGTCGCATCACGCTGGTGGGCCCGCAGATCGACCTTACTGGCACAGCTCGCAGCATCGCGGCGCCGACAGCCAGGTCTCGGGACACCGCGCGCTCGGTCGATGTGAATTTCCTCCAGCGGCTGTTCGCGGCCTTGCAGCGATTGCCGCAGGGCCGCACGGATCTCGAAGCGGCGACGGTCTATGTTGACTCCGGTCGCGGTACGGGCAGCATGGCCCTGCGCGTTCCCGTGGCCACATTGCAGCGTGACAGCGCCTCGGCGCGACTCAGCGCCTATGTGCAGCTGCCCGATCGTGTCGGACGTTCCTTGTCGGTGGTGATACGCCTCGCCCGGGACGACACGGGTCCGGATCTGTCGGGTCAACTTCGGATACGGGGTCGTGCTCTCGCCGTGCACGAACTCGCGGGCTGGCTGCCGATGCGCCCGTACTGGCCGACTGCTGCGACCATGGATGTGGGCGCCGATGCCACCGTCCTCGGCAGCGAAGTGCGCAAGCTCGACGGCCGCGTGGCGATGCGCGATGTCGTTCTGGCCGATGCCGCCGATGGCGAAGAAATACGGCACTTCGGCGATCTCAGTTTCGATGTCGATTTTTCACGCGGGGAAGACGGCTACCGGCTGCGCATCGAGGATCTCGCGATCGCCCATGATGGCCTGGCGATGCCGGCCGCCAATCTGTCTTTGCAGGGCACAGTTGGCGAACCTGGATTCATTTTGTCTGCGCCGACTCTGCCGGTGGTTGCCTTGCAGCTTGCCGCCCTGTGGCAGGTCGGCGGCGAATGGTTGCGCTCGCTCGATGAGCTGGGCGCGGTCGGTGAATTGCGTGATCTACGGGTCGTCCGCGGAGCCCGCGACCTCGCCTATTCGGCGCGTATCGAAGATGGCGTTTTGCGACGTCTCGACGACGATGCCAGCCTGTCGGGACTTGCTGGATCGGTCGCCGGCGATGCCAATGGTGGCGTAATCGACTTGAGCTCCTCGGGCTGGCGTCTGCATAGCGCGCATCTGCCGCAGCTGTCCGATCGCGATATCGCCGTGCAGGCAGTAATGCGCTGGCGTGAGGACGGCAGGCAAATCGAATTTGCAACGGAGGCGTTGTCGGTACAGACGGGCGATAGCAAACTGACCGGTACGTTGCGCGGCCGATGGCGCGATGGCTCGCTGCAGGCGCTTACGTTGCGCGGTTCCGGCGCGCAGATTGACGCCGGACAGCTGCCGATCTGGCTGCCGGTGAGCGGCGCGTGGCAGGAGCTTGCCGGACTCGCCGGCCGAATCGAGGCTGGCAAGCTGGCGCGCGTCGAGCTCGCCGCGGACGTCGCGCGCGGCGGCGGCAGCGCGCAGATCACCGTCGAACCGCGAATCAACCTGCAACTCGCCGACGTCCGCATCGCTGCCGGTGGCGGCTGGCCCGCCGTGCAGGGCCTGTCGGGCCGCGTCGACTGGCAACGGGATACATTGCGGCTGCGGGCGGATGCGGGCGAATTCGGCGGGCTCGAGGTACGCGACCTGCAACTCAAGTTCGCGGCGGGCGAGCAACGCAAGGCGACGGTGACAGCGAATCTGCGAGGCGAGGCAGGTAGGCTGGCGGGTTTCGCGGGCGCCAATCCCGCCATGGCGCCGCTTGCCGATCAACTGCAGCGTCTCGACTTGTCCGGTCCGGTCGACCTCAACTGGCGGGCAGACAGCATTGACGGTGATGGACTCGGAAGCTGGCGGGCGGGCATCACGTTTTCGCGTTTGCAGCTTCGCACGGCACGCGACTGGCCCGAGCTCGCAGACCTCGCCGGCAATATCCTCGTCGAGGACGGCCGGCTCAAGCGTTCCCGGGTCCGCGGTCGCTGGCTCGGCGGGCCGATGCAAATGACCCTGCTTCCGGCGCAGGTCGGGACGCAACAGAGTGTTGCGGTCGAGGCGAGCGGCACGACGGAACTTGCCATGCTTGCGCGCCACTGGGGGCTCGCCGCCGCTGCACCGTTGCGCGGATCAGCGCAATGGCGCGCCACGCTCGCTCCCATGCCGAGACTGCGTGGCACGACGGAACCGGACTGGCTATTGAGCGCAACAGTCGCCGATCGCGCAGCGGCGCAATTACGTTTCCACGCCAACGAACAAGGGCGGTTTGCGCTCGAGCGGGCCGCCGTGCGCTTCGGCGCCGACAAGGTGGCATTGCCACCATTGCGCGCGCTCTCGCTCAGCGGCCACCTCGATCGCCTCGATGCCGACCAGCAGCTGCTCGCGGTCGCCGGGCACGACTGGCTCGGCAAACTGCCGCTCGATGCGCGACTTTCGGTCGCAGAACTGCGCTTCCTTGGCAATGACTACCGCAACAGTTTGCTGCAGGGCAATTCCGAAGGCGACGCATTGCACTGGACTATTGCGAACCCGGCCCTTCGGGGCCGCGTCGTCGTGCCGCAAGGTCGGGCACGGGCCATGCGTGTCGAATTGCAGGCGCTGCGACTGACCGATGCTGCCACGCTGGGGCCGCTGCTTGCGAAGTGGGCGCAACGCGATGGACAACTCGAGATCGACATCGCCGACGCCCGGGTCGATGATCGCGCCCTGGGCCACGTGGTTGCCAGTCTGAGCGCCGACCGACGTGGCCTGCGGGTGAAGGATTTCCGCGTTACGAGCGGTGGCAACAGCGCACGGATCGAAGGCCTATGTGCCACGGAATCGGCGTCCTGCAGCGGCCGGCTGCAGCTCGCGGGCGATGATCTAGCGGCGCAATTGCGCAGCTGGAACCTGCCGCCGGTGCTTGCGGCTGCGCAGTACGAATTGTCGGGAGACTTGACCTGGGACAATCCATTGCAACCGCTCACCGCGATGCCGGTTGGTTTCGAAGGGCAGGCAAGCCTGCAAAATGGCCGCGTCAGCGCGACCTCGATGGCGCTGGCGGAGCTACCGGCGCTTTTGCGCCTGCCCGTACTGCTCGTCAACGACTCGCGGGTGCCTGCCCAATTGGCGGCTGCGCTACGGGATTTCAGCGCCCTGCGCCTGCGCATTGCGCGGCACGATCGGCAACTCGAGCTCGGCGAAATGCAATGGACCGCTGCCGCCGTACACGCTCAGTTTGCGGCGACCGTGGATGAGCATACCGGGCAGATCCGCGCCGAAGGCGTGACACTGCCAAGCTCGGAGGTGCCGCCGGCGCCGCTGCGGGCCGCGCCCACCATCGCCGCCGCGTTTGCAGGCATCAAGCGCCTGCTGCGTACCTCTCCCGAGCACCCGCTCGCCTGGCATCTCGTGATCGACGAAGGCGCGGGCGCGAGCCAGTGGCAAGTGTCGCGCGAATGATCGTCGCGGCCATCCAGATGTGTTCGGGCGTCGATGTCGGTGCCAACATCGCTCGCGCCACGCATTGGCTCGCGCGGGCGGCCGATGCCGGCGCGCGGCTCGCTGTACTGCCGGAGAATTTCGCGCTGATGGCGCGCTCATCTGCGGAACGACGCGCTGCTGCCGAGACGCCAGGCGACGGGCCAGTGCAGGAGGCCATGGCGCAAGCCGCCTCGAGGCATGGCTTGTGGATCGTGGCTGGTAC
This sequence comes from Steroidobacteraceae bacterium, assembly GCA_041395505.1. Taxonomy (NCBI): domain Bacteria; kingdom Pseudomonadati; phylum Pseudomonadota; class Gammaproteobacteria; order Steroidobacterales; family Steroidobacteraceae; species Steroidobacteraceae bacterium. The sequence continues at coordinate 114,900 of JAWLAG010000002.1, read as the reverse complement.
CCTGCCGCTGATCTTGCCGGATGAGGAACGCGTTGCCGCCGCATCGCTGGTGTTCGACCCCGCCGGACATTGCATCGCGCGCTATGACAAGATCCACCTGTTCGACGTCGACGTACCGGACAGCGACGAGTCGCATCGCGAATCTGCGGCGATCGCCCCGGGGCGGCGCGTCGTCGTCGTTCCTACGCCCATTGGGACACTGGGTCTCACGGTATGTTATGACCTGCGTTTCGCGGAGTTGTTTCGCGCCTTGAGCGTCTCCCGCGCAGAGGTGCTGATCGTACCCGCCGCTTTCACCGTCCCTACGGGTGCGGCACACTGGGAGGTCCTGTTGCGGGCGCGGGCGATCGAGTCGCAGTGCGATGTCATCGCGAGTGCGCAGACCGGCCGCCATGAGAATGGCCGCGAGACCTACGGACACAGCATGGTGGTCGATTACTGGGGACGGGTACTGGCCAGTCAACCGCAGGGTGAGGGTATCGTTACCGCAACGCTCGATGCGTCCGCGCGGGAGCGTGCGCGCGAGCGATTTCCGGTATTGCGCCATCACGTGCTGTAGTCCAAGCTCACACCGAGCGTCCCATGAACGATCCCATCACCATCGCGAGCGAGGTCATACTGCGGCCGACTGGCCTCGACCTGTCCGTCATCGACCGCATGCTCGCGGAACTCGGCGCTCGCTCGGTCGATGCCGCCGACATTTATTTTCAACTGAGCCGCTCGGAGTCCTGGTCGCTCGAGGACCGTATGGTCAAATCCGGCAGCGCGGCGATCGAGCAGGGCGTCGGGGTGCGCGCCCTGAGCGGCGAACGCAGCGGCCTTGCCTATTCCGACGAGCTGCATCTGCCGGCGCTCCTGGAGGCCTCGCGCGCAGCACGCAGCATCGGTGCAAGCGGCGCGAGCGCCGCCGTGCCGGTGCGCAGCACGAACGGTCAGCGTGCGTTGTATGGGCCAGCGGACCCGCTCGATTCGCTGGAGGACGCCGACAAGGCGCGTTGGCTGCATCGCATCGACGAGGCTGCACGCGCGGTCGATCCGCGCATTGTGCAGGTCATGGCGAGCCTGGTGAGCGTGCACGAAGTCGTGCTCATCGCGACCAGCGACGGCGCCCTGACGGCCGATATTCGCCCCATGGTCCGTTGCAGTGTGTCCGTCATCGGTGAAGCCGGCGGGCGTCGCGAGAGCGGCTATGCCGGCGGTGGCGGGCGTTTCGATTACAACGAATTGCTGAGCGGCGAGCGCCTGGTCGGCATGGCGCAGGAAGCTGCGCGCCAGGCGCTGGTCAATCTCGATGCCGTGCCGGCGCCTGCCGGAACCATGACCGTGGTGCTCGGACCGGGCTGGCCCGGAATACTGTTGCACGAGGCCATCGGCCACGGCCTGGAGGGTGATTTCAATCGCAAGGGGACGTCGGCGTTCTCGGGGCGCATCGGCGAGCGGGTTGCAAGCGCGGAATGCACGGTCGTCGATGACGGTACCCTGCCCGGAAGACGCGGCTCGCTCAATGTCGATGACGAGGGCACGCCCAGCCAGTGCACCACCCTGATCGAGAACGGCGTGCTGAAGGGCTATCTGCAGGACCGGCTGAATGCGCGCCTGATGGGCACCCGCTCGACGGGCAACGGCCGGCGCGAGTCGTTCGCCTCGCTCACCCTGCCACGCATGACCAATACCTATATGCTCGCCGGCCGCCACGACCCGAAGGAAATCATCGCCTCGGTCGAGCATGGTCTCTATGCAGTGAATTTTGGCGGCGGGCAGGTCGATATCACCTCCGGTCGATTCGTATTTTCCGCAAGCGAGGCCTATTTGATCGACAAGGGGCGGATCGGTGCGCCCGTGCGCGGCGCCACGCTCATCGGCAATGGCCCCGAAGTGCTGACCCGTGTCGCCATGGTCGGAAACGACCTCCAACTCGACGGCGGCATCGGCACCTGTGGCAAGGACGGCCAGAGCGTGCCGGTAGGCGTAGGCCAACCCACCTTGCGCATCGACGGGCTGACCGTCGGAGGTACGTCGGCGCTGGGTTGAGAAGCCTCCGTTTCTCGCGATTGCGATCAATAATCCCGCGCCCGACTGACGCCATTTGGCGTCAGACTTTCTGTCAAGCGGCGGCGCAGGATGCGCGTAATCCAGCAAGGTTGCGAGGGACGCCGCGACATAATTTCCATCTTGCCTCGCACCGGCGCATTTCCTGTGAAGCGCGGCACGCCGCACCTGCGCGCAGCCGACTACCTTTGTCGCCTCGAGACCCAAGGTTTACCGGAGACGGCGATGCACGTAGACAGCAAGGCTGACACGATCGAGCTCAAACTGCCGCAGGACCTCCTTGCCGAGGTGGCCCGTTCGACTCTGCCGCGCCCGCACGAGGATCTGCGGGTCAATCGTTTCCAGGTCTCGCTCATCGATCGGCTCTTCGCGCTCTTTTCTTCGCGAGCCAAGCGATAAGTCAACTGGCGAGCGCCAGGAGTTGCCAAAACCGCCACGCGTGCCGACAATGGCCGTGTGAGTACGCCGCAATTCCGTCTGCCCCGATCAATCTACGAGGCATTACCCTACCTTTATGCCCTGGGCGGGACGCTGCTCGCGGTTACCGGCTTCCAGTTGACCAACGCATGGTTGAGCGGCTTGCTGGTCTTCGCCGGATTGGCCGCACTGGTCTGCGGCAGCGCCATCTGGCTGCGCCGGCGCGATTATCGCTCCTCGCAGCGTGGCTACGAGGGATTCGACCAACTCTGAGCGGCGAACCTGCGCGTCAGGTTGACTCGTTTGCGTCCGGGTCGGCGAATTCGTCTTCGCCAGGATAGGTATCGCTGAAATCCTTTTCGCGAGGCAGGCGCTCGTCGAAATAAGTCAGTTCATGACGACCGATGGTGACAACGTCGCCGTCGTTGAGGTTGCATCGCCGCACCCGTTTTTCCTTCACGAAAATGCCGTTGGTGCTGTTGAGGTCCTCGATCACGCATGCAGTCTCGGTGGTGATGATCTGGCAGTGATGGCGGCTGATGAAGCGGCTGTCGATCTGCAGGTCGTTGTCGGCCGTGCGACCGACGATCTTGCGCCCGACGCCGAGCGACAATTCGGACACGAACGCGCCTTCGGTCGACAGCTGCAACCGCGCCAGCACCGCGCCGGGACCCGCGCGTCGTGGCATGAAGACCTGGGTTTCCCCGCCTTGCTGTGGTCCATCGCCGATTTGCGTCTGTGTTTCATCGTGGGTGACAGGCCGGGGTGCCGGCGCAACCCAGGGCGACCAGCGCAATTCCGCAATCGCGCTCTCGATGTCCGCCAGCGTGACCTCGGCTCGCTCCGCAGCAAACGCCGACATCATGGCGGTGTCGCAGAGCGTGTTGATGAGGCGCGGAACGCCACCGGTATAGCGGTAGATCGTGGGGTAGCTATCATCACTGAATATGCGCCGCCCCTCGGCGCCCGCGACTTCGAGCCGGTGTACGACGTAGTCGTGGGTATCGGCGGCACTCAGTGGCGTCAGGTGAAATCGCAATCGTACCCGCTGCACGAGCTGGGTGAGCTCCGGCGCATCGAGCTTGCCATTCAACTCCGGCTGACCGACCAGGACGATGCGCAGCACCTTGTCCTTGGTGGTCTCGACGCCCGACAGGAGCCGCACTTCCTCGAGCACCTTCGGCGAGAGGTTCTGCGCCTCGTCGATCACGAGCAGTACTTTGCGTCCCGAGGCATATTGCTCGACCAGGAAATCGTTGAGTGTCGCGAGCAGCTCGGCTTTTTTCATCTTGAAGGGCTTGAAGCCGAACTGCACCAGCACCGATTGAAGAAACTCCGACGCCGACACCTGGGTCTGGTTGATTTGTGCCACGACGATATCGGCCGACAATTCCTTGAGAAAAGTCTCGATCAGGGTGGTCTTGCCTGAGCCGATATCGCCGGTGATGATCACGAAGCCATCTGTGAACCAGATGGTCGACTCCATGTAGGCCTTGGCGCGCGCGTGATTCTTGCTGAGGTACAGGAACTGCGGGTCCGGGCTCAGCCGGAACGGCAATTCCTTCAACCTGAAGAATTCGAGGTACATTGGCTCGATATTACGTGAATTTCGGCCCCGGCAGCGACCTGGGGGGTCGCGGCATGACGAGCGACAGGACCTTCCGTGCCAGCCGGTCGCGCTTTCGGGCGCTGTCGGCCAACACTGTCAAATGACCGAGCTTGCGACCGGGTCGCGCGGTCTTGCCGTAGTCGTGCCAGTGCAGGTCCTCGATGGCAAGCAACGGCGCCTGCGCAGGCATGCGTCCGATCAGATTGACCATGGCCACATGGCGATGGGTCGTGGTCGCGCCGAGCGGCAGTGCGCAGATGGCGCGCAGATGATTCTCGAACTGGCTGGTCGCCGCTCCCTCGATGGTCCAATGGCCGGAGTTGTGCACGCGCGGGGCGATTTCATTGGCAACCAGACCGCCATCGCGGACGAAGAATTCCACCGCCATCACGCCGACGTAATCGAGCGACTCGAGGATCGCCGAAACGTGCCTCTCGGCAGCGTGCTGCAAGGCAGCGTTCGTGAGCGGCGCGCGGCTCAAGCGCAGAATTCCCTGCTCGTGCCAGTTCAGCGTGAGCGGGTAGAACAGTACCTGGCCGTCGCGACCGCGCACGGCAAGCGCGGATACTTCGTACTCGTAGTGGATCAGTTCCTCGTAGATGCAGGGCGCTCCAGCGACCTGCTGCCATGCCGCTGCGATGTCCTGCGCGCGGCGCAGCACGACCTGGCCCTTGCCGTCATAGCCAAGGCGCCGGGTCTTCAGTACGCCGGGGAGGCCGATCTCGCGAACCGCGGCGCGCAGGCCTCGTTCGTCGGCCACGGCGCGGCAATGCGTGGTCGGTACCTTGAGGCGACGGAACAGGTTTTTCTCGCGCAACCGGTCCTGGCCGATCTCGAGCGCGCGCAGTGGCGGCGCAAAGCGGTGGCCGGGTCCGAGCTGGCGCAGCGCGCCGACCGCGATGTTCTCCCAGTCGAAGGTGATCACCGCGCTCGCCGACCCCAGTCGACGCAAGGCGGCCCGATCCGTGAACGCGCCTCGCAGCGACTGAGTTACCTGGGCGGCGGGACCTGTTGCATCGGGGTCCTGCACGATGGTACCGACCCCCAGTGGATGGGCTGCCAGGGCCAGCATGCGCGCGAGCTGGCCGCCGCCCACGATCCCGACCTTCATGCGTCAGTCGGCGGCGGCTGTCGCGGATCGGGGTCCGCCATGATCAGTGCGGTCTGCGCGCTGCGCCACTGCCGCAGGCGTTTGTCGATATCGGCATGTCGCAATGCGAGGATTGCGGCAGCTGCGAGCGCCGCATTGGTTGCACCGGCATTGCCGATCGCAAATGTGGCAACGGGAATGCCGGCCGGCATCTGCACGATCGACAGCAGCGAATCGATGCCGTTCAATGCGCGCGACGCGATGGGCACTGCCAGCACCGGCAAGGTCGTCTTCGCCGCGGTCATGCCGGGCAAGTGCGCAGCGCCGCCCGCGCCAGCTATGATGACTTCGAGGCCGCGTTCGCGAGCCGTTTCCGCGTATTTGAACAGCAGGTCCGGCGTACGGTGCGCAGATACGACCTTCACTTCGTAAGCGACGGCCAGCTTGTCGAGCATTTCGGCCGCCGCGCGCATGGTCTCCCAGTCGGAACGCGAGCCCATGATGATGCCAACGAGTGCGGCCATCAGCGCATTCTAGCATGCGTCATCGCAGGGTCCCGGCGGCACGGCTCGCGATGGCACGCCCAAGTGCGCGTTCGAGCCTGCGTTCGGCCTCACGGCGATGCGATACCGGACCATGTCGTGCCGCGGCGATGATCGGGGCGAGGTCGGCTTTGGCGGATGCACCGAAGATAGCCGCGAACTCGGCGAGCGCCGTGTCGCCGCCACCCAGCAGGCGCTGTCGCCATCGATAGGCTTCGTGCGCCTGGCGCGCGGCACCGGCGCGTTCGGCATCGCGCTGCAGGATGGCACTGCGCAGCGCCTCGATATCCGCCTGGCGCATCAGGCGGCCGATCAGCTGCCGTTGCCGCGCGAGCGCACCGCGGCTGCGCAATTGCTGCGCCGCCAGGACCGCCTCGCGCAGCTCCTCGCCCAAAGGGAGCTGCGCGAGCTCTGTTGCGGTGAGGTCGATCAGCGCGACGCCGATGCGCTGCGCATCGAGTGCCGCGCGTTTGGCTGCACTGCGACTGGGTCGCTCATCGCCGGGGGCTGGATGGTCGAGGTCTGCGCGTGATCGCAAGCAACAATGCCTTCATCGCTCTCTGGACAAACCCTATCTTAGCCATTGGCGCTACGGTGCATAACCCGTCGAGACACTTTAAAATCGGCCGATGCACGATCTGGCGCGCAAACAGGCCGAACTCGGCGAAGCGGTCGCACTCTCGCTCAGCGAGGCGCGGCGGCTCGGTGCCTCCGCAGCGGAAGCGGATGCCAGCTTCCAGAATGGCTTTACGGTCAACGTTCGTCTCGGCGAAGTCGATACCGTCGAGTACCAGCGTGACCGCGCCCTCGGCATCACGGTGTACTTCGGTCAGCGCAAGGCGAATGCCAGTACGGCGGATTTCAAGCCACAGGCGGTTCGCGACATGGTGGACAAGGCCTGCACCATGGCCCGCTACACCGGCGAGGACTTCGCAGCAGGTCTTGCCGATCCGGTCGAAATGGCGCGCGAGCTTCCTGACCTTCGGCTTTATCACCACTGGGACCTCTCTCCCGATGAGGCCATTGTGCTTGCGCGCGACTGCGAGTCCGCCGGGCGCGAGGTGGCCGGTATTGCCAATTCCGAGGGCGCGGCCGTCACCTCGCACGATGGCGTGCGCGTGTATGGCAATACGCATGGTTTCATCGGCGGCTATCCGAGCAGCAGTCACAGCCTCAGTTGCTCGCTGCTGGCGGGCCAGGGCGATGCGATGCAACGGGACTACTGGTACACGACCGACCGCAATCCCGCCAATCTGACCGCGCCGGCGGAAGTGGGCCGGTTGGCTGCACAGCGCACGCTCGCGAGGGTCGGCGCTAGGCAGATCGATACACGGCGTGCACCGGTGCTGTTCGCGGCGGAACTCTCACGCGGTTTGTTCGGCGCGCTGCTTGGAGCCATCAGCGGCGGCAGCCAGTACCGGCGGGCCAGTTTTCTGCTCGACGCCCTTGGCCGCAGCGTATTTCCGCAGTTCATCAGCCTGACCGAGCGGCCGCATTTGCCGGGTGCGATGGGCAGCGCGGCCTTCGATGGCGATGGCGTGTCGACTCGCGAGCAGAGCTTCATCGCCGCCGGCGAGCTGCGCAGCTACGTGCTGTCCAGCTATTCGGCGCGCCGGCTCGGCATGCGCACCACCGGCAACGCGGGCGGCGTGCACAACCTGGTCGTCGAGTCGAGCGATGGCGCAACCGACTTCGAGGGCCTGCTGCGCCGCATGGGCAGCGGCCTTCTGGTCACCGAGTTGATGGGGCAGGGCGTCAATGGCGTCACCGGCGATTATTCGCGCGGTGCCGGAGGATTCTGGATAGAGAACGGCGTACTCGCCTACCCCGTGCACGAAGTGACCATCGCCGGCAATCTCGCCGACATGTTCCGCGGCATCGTTGCCGTGGGCAGCGATGTCGATCGGCGCAGTGCCATACACAGCGGCTCGGTGCTCATCGACAGCATGACTATCGCGGGGCGCTGAGCGCCGCTTCGTCGGTGTTCCCGATCAGGTCTCCGAGCGTACGATGCGCCAGCGCCGCGCGACGGGCGGCGCCGAGTTCGAGACCGAGCCGATCGACCGGCTGCAGGCTGCGCAAGCCGCCAATACGGCCGCTCATGCAATTGCGCGCGACTTCGAGGATGTCCTCGAGCGTGATGGCATCGATATCCCGGGCCGGCACCAGTACATCGTCGTCGGTCACGAGCAGCATATTGGCCTTCTCGAGCGCCGCAACCACCTGCGAGACGCCGATGCCGGGAACGGCTAGCCGGTCGGAGAGGCTCTGCATGGTCAGCAGCGGCTGTCCATGGGCGTGCCGCTCGCCTACCAGGTACATGATCTGCAGGGCGAGCGTCTCCATTTCGCTCGCCGACAGGCGCAGCGGCATCAGCCCAAGTCGCAGGTAGCTCGGATTCTGCAGGTAGAACGACAGCAGCGCTCCGACCAGCAGGATCAGCCAGCCGAAATAAGTCCACAGCAACGCCGCCACGATGATGGCGAATCCCGCATAGACGAGGGTGAGGCGCGCGGTGTAGAGCACCATCGCGGTGAACAGCTTGCCGACCGCCGCCCAGAGTACGCCGGCCGTCATGGCCCCGATGAGCGCCGGACGCCAGGCAACGCGCGTGTTCGGCACGAACATGTACATGCCGGTAAATACGGCGGTCACCATGGCGTAGGGTCCGAGCGCCACGGCGATCTCGATGGCCTTTTCCATCACTGCCAGGTTGCCGAAGCGGCGCAGCTGCGGAGCACCCAGGGCCGCGTGCGTCAGTCCCAGGAATCCCACCAGCAGCACCGGCCCGATGATCAGGAGCGCGAGGTACTCGGTGACCCGCCGCGGAAAGCTGCGCGGCAGGTCCACCCGCCACAGAAAGTTGAAACTGTCCTCGACTTTCTTGATCGTGCCAAGCAACGTCCACACGAGCAGCGCAAGGCCCACCGAGCCCACGATTCCGCTGCTGACGTTGTCCGCGAACTGCATGACGCGGGCCGTTATTTCACCGGCCGCGGCGCCCACCGGCCGGAAGAACTCGAAGATGACGGGCTCGAGATCGCGATGCGCACCGAAGCTCTTTAGGATCGCGAATGCAAACGCCACCAGAGGAATCAAGGTGAGCAGCGTCGTGTAGACGAGGCCCATGGCCCGCAGGTTGACCTCGCCGCGTGACAGGTCGCGCAGCACCGCGAACGGATAGCGAAGCAATCGCAGCAGCAGCGCGCCGATGCCGGTAGCGCTCGAGGATGGACCGAACAGGTAGCGCTCGAACCAGCCGAATACCCGCTCCCACATCGTCTCAGGTCTCCAGTGGCCGGGAACCTGTGCGCGAAGGTCCGACATGGCTGACAGTGGTCGCGCGCTTGGTTAGATTGGGTCCCATGCCCGCCGATTATCCACGACGAATCGTCTGTCTGACCGAGGAAACGACGGAAACCCTGTATCTGCTCGGCGCCGAGGATAGGATCGTCGGCATTTCCGGCTTTACCGTCCGTCCGCCGCGCGCTCGCCGCGAGAAGCCGCGTGTTTCGGCATTCACATCGGCGAAGATCGACCGCATCCTTGCCTTGCAGCCGGATCTCGTGCTGGGTTTCTCGGACCTGCAGGCCGACATCGCCGCGCAGCTGGTGCGCGCGGGCATTGCAGTGCACGTATTCAACCAGCGCTCGGTGGCGCAGATCCTGCAGATGGTGCTGCAGGTCGGCGGGCTGATCGGCGCCGAGCAGCCAGCCCAGGTGTTGCACGGGCAACTCTGCAAGGGCATCGAAGCCGTGCGGGTGGCGGCCGGGGGCCTGCGGCGCCGGCCACGCGTGTACTTCGAGGAATGGGACAACCCGCAGATCTCCTGCATCCGCTGGGTGTCGGAACTGATCGGCATCGCCGGAGGCGACGATTGCTTCGCCGAACTCGCCAGGCAGCCGCTCGGTCGGGATCGCATCATCGCCGATCCCGACGAAGTCGTGCGGCGCCAGCCCGACATCATCTTCGGTTCCTGGTGCGGCAAGAAATTCAGTCCGCGCACAGTGATGGCGCGCGAGGGTTGGGGTGCGATTCCCGCGGTGCGCGACGCTGCCGTCTTCGAGATCAAGTCGTCGATCATCCTGCAGCCAGGGCCGGCGGCACTGACGGACGGTCTGCAGGCGTTGCATGCACACATTGCGCGCTGGTCCGTGCCGGGAGATGAAGCTGCCGCAACGGCACCGGCGTGAACATGGCTATGCCGTCGCCGCAGGCGAGGTAAGGCGCCGGTAGGCCTCGGCGTATTTCTCCGCAGTGCGTTCGATGATCTGCGGCGGCAGCCTTGGCCCTGGTGCGCGCTTGTCCCAGTCGAGGGTTTCGAGGTAGTCGCGCACGAATTGTTTGTCGAAACTCGGCGGGCTACTGCCTGGCCGATAGCTGGCCGCGGGCCAGAAACGCGACGAGTCCGGCGTCAGCACTTCGTCGATCAGCGTAAGTCGGCCGTCATCATCGAGACCGAACTCGAACTTGGTGTCCGCGATGATGATGCCCCGCGCCGCGGCGTGTCGCGCGGCATGCGCGTACAGACGCAGGGACACTTCGCGTACCTGCGTCGCGAGTTCGCTGCCGATCAGGCCCGCCGCGGCCTCGAAGCTGATGTTCTCATCGTGATCGCCAACGGCCGCCTTGGTCGCCGGTGTGAAAATGGGCTGCGGCAGCTGTGCCGCCTGTTGCAGACCCGGCGGCAGTGCGATGCCGCAGACCATGCCGCTCGCGCGATAGTCCTTCCAACCCGAGCCGATCAGATAGCCACGCACCACCGCCTCGATCGGCAGCGCGCGAAGACGCGCGACGACCATCGAACGGCCAGCCACGATCTCGCGCTCGGCGGCCACCGGCACGACCTCGGTGGGGTCACGATCGAGCAGATGATTGGGCACGATGTAACGCAGCTCATTGAACCAGTAGAGCGAGATACCGTTCAGGACGGCGCCCTTGCCGGGTATCGGATCGGGCAGCACGACATCGAAGGCCGACAGCCGGTCGGTGGTGACGATCAACATCGACTTCTCATCGAGCGCATAGATGTCGCGAACCTTGCCGGTGTGCAGTTTTTCGAGACCGGTGAGCGAGGTGCTATGGACGAGTCGGGGCATGGCTTCGGGTATGAGTGTGAAGATCAGGGCCGCGTGCGCGGCGTTCGCGGCCACGCCTGTTAACATGCGCGCCACACGCGCCGAGCATCTTGCGGCCGCCAGGCGCGTACGGTCAAGACGACCGCTTGCGGGGCAGGACATGGCGAGATGGACGGGTAAATTGATCGGCGGTGTGATCGGGCTGTTCGCGGGTGGCCCAATCGGCGCGCTCGTCGGCGGCCTGCTCGGCCATCAGTTCGATCATGCAGCCGATGGCAGCGATGAGCTGGCGCCACAGCTGCCGCCCGCCGAGGTCGCGCAGCGCTTCTTCGCCGCCACCTTCGAAATCATGGGCTATGTGGCGAAGGCGGATGGCCGCGTGTCCGAGGCGGAGATCGCCGCGGCAAGCGCGATCATGGAGCAACTGAAACTCGACGATGCTTCGCGGCGCGCCGCCATCGAATGCTTCGGACGCGGCAAGGCGCCGGGCTTTGCGCTCGGCGATGCTGTCGCCTCGTTGCAGCGTGCCTGCCGCGGCCGCGCCGACCTGCGCCGCATATTCATGGAAATCCAGTTGCGCGCCGCGCTCGGCGGCAGCGACATGGCAGGACCTGCGCGCCAGATCCTGCAACGCATCGGCGCCAGTCTCGGCGTCTCGGCACTCGAGCTCGCGCATCTCGAGGCTGTGCTGCGCATTCGGGGCTCGACCGCAGGCGCCGAACCGTCGAGTGCCGCTGCGCGCCAGGGTGCATTACGTGATGCCTACGAAGTGCTCGAGATCAACGACACGGCCACGGACCCGGAAGTCGCCAAAGCCTACCGGCGTCAGTTGTCGCGCCACCATCCGGACAAGCTCAAAGCCAACGGCCTGCCCGAGTCCATGCTCGAACATGCCAAGGAGCGAACCCGGCAGATCATCGAGGCCTATGACCTCATACGCAAGACGCGCGGGACCGGCTGAACCTCGCCAGTGAGTCGCGTAGACTAGCGCCTGTGCCCGCCAAGCCCTGGATAGCCCCGTCGATACTGTCAGCCGACTTTGCCCGCCTGGGCGAGGAAGTCGAGGCGGTGCTGCGTGCCGGGGCCGACCTCATTCATTTCGACGTCATGGACAATCACTACGTGCCGAACCTCACAGTCGGTCCGCTGGTGTGCAGTGCACTGCGCAAGCACGGGATCAGCGCGCCGATCGACGTGCACCTGATGGTGCGGCCCGTGGATGCATTGATCAGCGAGTTCGCACGCGCCGGAGCGACCTACATATCCTTCCATCCCGAGGCCAGCGATCACGTCGACCGTAGCATCGAGCTCATCCATGCCGCAGGCTGCCGGGCGGGCCTGGTACTGAACCCGGCGACACCGCTCGATGTGCTCGATTACACGCTTGCCGAGCTCGATCTGGTGCTGGTGATGTCGGTCAATCCCGGATTCGCGGGCCAGCAGTTCATACCGCTCGCGCTCGAGAAGCTGCGCGCGATTCGCCGCCGGATCGATGCGGGCGCGCGGCCGGTGCGGCTGGAGATCGATGGTGGCGTCAAGGTGGACAACATCGGCGCCATAGCGGGTGCGGGGGCCGACACCTTCGTCGCCGGATCGGCAATATTCGGCAGCGGCGATTATGCCGCGACCATCAGCGCCATGCGGCGCGCGATTCAATCCTCGTCGTCGTCATCATCATCGTCGTCGTAGCTGCTGCGCACCGCCGCCGGACTCGCCTTCCCGGTGGCCGGTACGACGACCGGGCGCGTTTTCATTTTCGGGCGCGCATTGAACACCACGATGGTCTTGCCGGTGGCGCGCAACAGGCCTTGCTCCTCGAGCACCTTGAGCACCCGTCCCGCCATTTCACGTGAGCAGCCGACCAGTCGCGACAGTTCCTGCCGCGACACCTTGATCTGCATGCCCTCGGGATGCGTCATGGCATCGGGCTCGCCGCACAGATCCATGATGGCATGAGCGACACGGCCGGTAACGTCGACGAAGGCGAGGTCACCCAACTTGCGATTGGTGCGATCGAGGCGCGTCGCCAGCTGGGTCGCCAGCTCGAAAATGAGCCCCGGGCTTTCCGCCGCGATCTGCCGAAAACGCGGATAGGTCATTTCGGCCAGCTCACACTGGTTGCGCGTACGTACCCAGGCGCTGCGCGTCGGCTGTTCGTAGAACAGTCCCATTTCGCCAAAGAACTGTCCCTTGTTGAGATAGGCGAGGACCATTTCATTGCCTTCCTCGTCCTCGATCATCACCTCGACCGAGCCGGAGATGATGTAGTAAAGGACATCGGGCATGTCGCCAGCGTGGATCACCACGGTCTTGGATGGCACTGTCCGAATACGGCAATAGCTCAAAAACCGGTTGATTGCCGGAATCTCGCTCAGTGGCTTGATGTTCTCTTCCATTAGCGCAACGTCTCCCCAGGGTCCGCCATGGCCGATGCCTGGCATCGACTGGCGGCGAATTATTACATATTCAAAGCCAATAGGCTGTGCTGGTCATTACGCGCGCCGCTGCCCGCATCAGTGACTGCACTGGCGCGGGCAGCTCGATGCCACCGGCGGCAGCAGCGTTCGCACCGTGCGCCGCTTCGTCGCTGCACATCGCGGCAACGATGCTGCGGCTCCTGTGATCATCCGCAGGCAGACGTTCGAGATGGCCATGCAGATGCGCTTCGACCTGGCTCTCGGTTTCGCGCACGAAGCCGAGGCTCACGCGATCGCCCGCGAGTCCTGCGATCGTGCCGATCGCAAATGAACCGGCATACCAGAGGGGTTTCAACAGCGATGGTTGGCTGCCGAGTTCATGCAGGCGCTCCTCGCACCAGGCGAGATGATCCTGCTCCTCGGCGGCCGCTCGATGGAGAAAATCGCGCGTCCCTGCATCGCGCGCGAACAAGGCCTGGCCCTGGTACAAGGCCTGGGCCGCGACCTCGCCGGCGTGGTTGACACGCATGAGGCCCGCGGCCTCGCGCCGGGCGGGTTCGCTGAGACTGTCCTGTGCTGCGGCGGGGGCGCGGCGGCGAGCCACCGGCGGGGCCGCCAGGGCGCCGAGTGCCTGCCCAAGTGTGCCCAGAAGCTGGTCGAGGGGCCCCAATTCGCGCATGCACTCATTATATGTCCCCACGGGGGCAGGGGCCGAGTCCCGCCCCGGACCGCCACTTTGCATTGGCAGGGTGGCTTCAAGTACACTTCCCGGCCTTTTTTGGTACCCCCGGACCCCCAAGGTTCTAAGCATATGAAGACTCAGTTCGCCAAGCCTGGCGCCGTACGCGGCGACTGGTACCTGGTCGACGCCTCGGGCAAGACGCTCGGGCGCCTTGCCACTGAAATCGCCCATCGCCTGCGCGGCAAGCACAAGGCCGACTACAGCCCGCACGTGGACATGGGCGATCACATCGTGGTGATCAATGCCGGCAAGGTCGCTGTTACGGGCAACAAGCTCAACGACAAGATCTACTACCGGCACACGGGGTTCATCGGCAATCTCAAGTCGATAGCGCTCGGCAAGCTTCTCGAGCAACGCCCGGAGCGGGCCATCCAGTTCGCCGTCAAAGGCATGCTGCCGAAGAACACCCTGGGCCGGCGCATGTTTCGCAAATTGCATGTGTTCGCCGGCGACAGCCACCCGCACTCTGCTCAGCAGCCGAAGGCGCTCGAGCTCTAACCCCATCTCAGAAGGACGATCCCAGCCATGGCCTCGACTCAACCCTACGGAACCGGACGACGCAAGACCGCGGCAGCGCGGGTCTATCTGCGGCCCGGGAGCGGCAAGATCACCGTCAATGACCGACCGCTCGAAGAGTTCTTCGGTCGCGAAACAGGCCGCATGATCGTGCGACAACCGCTCGAGACCATCGAGATGCAAAGCCGGTTCGACGTGGTCGCGCGGGTAAGCGGCGGCGGCACCACCGGGCAGGCAGGCGCAATCCGCCACGGCATCACGCGCGCCCTGATCGAGTACGACGAAAATCTGCGCAAACCCCTGCGGGCTGCCGGTTTCGTCACGCGCGATGCGCGCGAAGTCGAGCGCAAGAAGGTTGGCCGTCGCAAGGCGCGGCGCGGAACGCAGTACTCGAAGCGCTGATCGCGGTCCGTCGGCCTGTCACGCGCATCCATTGGGGGATCGTCTAGTGGTAGGACAGCGGACTCTGACTCCGCTAACCTAGGTTCGAATCCTAGTCCCCCAGCCATACTCGGGCCCGCCTCGTGCGGGCCCGTTCATTTTCAGCGTTGTTCGCAACCGCTCGCCGTGCCGATGAGCAGCACATCGGCACCGCGGGTCGCGAATATGCCAACACTCACCACACCCGCGATCTGATTGATCTCGGCCTCGAGCGCGGCCGGGTCCGCAATGCTGAGTCCCTTGAGGTCGATGATCTGGTTGCCGTTGTCGGTCGTGACATCTCGTCGCCACTGGGGTGTACCGCCCAGGGCGCGCAACTTCCGGGCGACATGCTCGCGCGCCATCGGTATGACCTCGACCGGAACGCCGAAGGCACCCAGTCGGCTCACCAGCTTGCTGTCATCGATCATGCAGACGAAGCGACGCGATGCTCCTGCAACGATCTTCTCGCGGGTGAGGGCGCCGCCGCCACCCTTGATCAGTTCGCGCTGCCAGGTGGCTTCGTCCGCGCCATCGACGTACAGGTCGAGTTCACCGGCATCGTTCAGGTCCAGCACGTCGATTCCGCCCGCTCGCAGGGCCCTGGTTGTGGCTTCGGAGCTCGAAACGGCAGCGCCTGGCCGGCGTTCCGAAGCCAGCAGCAGTTCGATGAAGATGTTGACCGTCGACCCGGTGCCTACCCCGAGCACGGCAGCCGGGGTTACGAAATCGATTGCGGCTGCCGCAGCCAGACGCTTCTTGTTGTCCTGTATCTGTGCCATCCAGGCGCGATGCTGCCATGCCGAAGGGACGGTTGCCAGAGACAAAAAAGACGATGCCCGCTTGCGCGGGCATCGTCTGGAATCTGAAGGCGGCGAGCAGGAAATCCCGCTCGCCGCGAAGGTCTGAAAAAAGCCTTACTTCTTCTTGGCGGCTTTCTTCGCTTTCTTCTTGGCTTTACGTTTTGCCATTGTCATCTCCATTTACAGGTTAGTCCGAGGTCGGAGTATATACACGAAGAAATAAATTACAAGTAAGTGGCATCCAGTGACACAACGTGACCCCGGTCACGCTTCATTCGAGTTTGAGTATGTACTGCCAGTGTCCTTCACTCACCGGAGTGATTGAAAGTCGATTGCCACGTTGCAACAACAGCAGGCCATCGAGCTTGCGCACATGCTTGCGCAACTCATCCAACGTGATGGTGCGACGGAGTTTGCGCACCAGTCGCACATCGACGACGTACCAGCGGGGCTGATCCGGATCGCTCTTGGGGTCGTAGTGATGGTCATCCGGGTCGAACGCGCTCGCATCCGCATAGCCCTCGCGCACGACTTCGACGATGCCGACTATGCCCGGCTCCGCGCAGCTCGAATGGTAGAAAAACCCCCGGTCCCCGCGCTTCATGGCATCGCGAAGATAGTTGCGAGCCTGGTAATTGCGCACGCCGTCCCAGGCAGTGCGGCGTCCGGGAGCCGCCGCGAGGTCATCTATACCAAATGACTGTGGTTCGCTTTTCATGAGCCAGTACTGCATCGGGACTATCTCCAGAACCTTCGGATACCACTTTCAGTTACAACGGCATCCAGTTGAATGTCGTGGGTCTTCGGCGTGAGCGCCGGGCATCGCTGTGCCTCGTAACCGAGGCCGATCAGCAACGGCCCACGCCACCTGCGCCGCAGCGCCCGAAACCTCAACAGCCGATCATAGTAGCCGGCCCCCATGCCGAGACGATTGCCGAGCTGATCGAACCCCAACAGCGGCAGCAGTATCACCTGGCACCAGCGCGGATCGAGCCAATCGGCATCGGCAGGTTCGTCGATGCCATAGCGATTCGTCGACAGAGGGGGGTGCAGCGGGCACAGCCGCATGCGCCGGTGAGCATAGTCGCTGATGACCGGGGCGTAGAGCGCGCAGCCATTGCGTTGCGCAGCGAGGATGGTTGGCCAGCAATCGACTTCCGTGGGCGTCGGCAGGTAGACGGCAATACGTGCACGCGGACGCAGCAGGTGCAGGCCGCGCAGGCAATGCGCGATGCGCCGGCCGGCATCTGCGCGATCGGTCGGGCTGACGGCGGCGCGACGCTGCCTCAGGCGGGTGCGCAAGGCGGCGATGTCAGTCATGGTGGAGGTCGAAGAGCGCGTCGCCCGCCGGTGCCGGTGCGAACCATTGCTCTCGAACCAGAGCAACAGGTGGGGCAAGCTGCGGTTGGTAAGGCTTCCCGCTCATGGCGGACTTGCACAATTCAGCCGGCAAGCTCAAGGGCCCCGAGGGTGTTTCAATTAGGGTCGAGAGGTAACCCGATCCGCTGTCGAACACCGCAGGCGACGCGTGGATGAATCTACACGATGCGCGCGCGGGCCGTGAAGGGATTGTCGTGCGTTTCTTGCGACAGTTGGCAGTTTTGCTCAAAGCTCGAGCTGTTGACCCTTTTCGAGGGCGGACTCGACCCGTTCACGCAGGTTGCGTAACCGGCCACCGACGTTGTGCGAGACCTGGCTGCCCTGGCTCTTGATCTTCAGCAGTTCGTTGGCGAGATTGAGCGCCGCAATGATCGCGATCCGGTCGAGGCCAACGACTTTGCCGGTGTCACGGATTTCCTTCATTTTCGAGTTGAGGTATTCGGCCGAATCGAGCAGATCCGAACGCTCCTCATGCGGGCAGGCGATCTGGTATTCCTTCTCGAGGATGCGCACCCCGACGCGGGTCACCGCCGGCTCGCTCATGCGCCGTGCTCCAGCGTCTTCAGGCGATTGATCATCGCCTCGACCCGCGTGCGAACCTGTTCGTTCTTGTGGAGCAATCCTGCGCGCTCGGTTGCGAGCATTTCCTGGCGCTGCTTGAGTGCGCGGTTTTCTTCCTTGAGCCGGCCTATGGTTGCCAGAAGCTCTTCGAAGCGCTTTTCGAGTCTCTTCAGTTCGCTGTCGACCGTGGTTGCAGTGTCGTTCATTGGAAAACTATAGGTCCGCATGCGCGGACTGGTCAATCACAATCAGCGCTTCGGGCATAATGGCCGCATGACTGCCGCCGACTATGCGCTGCTTTCGAAACTCTTCGATCAGGTTCATGCGGTGACCGCGGTGGCCGAGGCGCATGGCGCCCTGGCCGGCGCCCTGTGTTCGGGCGCGGACTATGCCATCGATGACTGGATCGCCGAAATTCAGCCATCCCTTGCCATTGACAACAAGCTTGCGCTGTGGCTGGACAAGATCTACAGCGGTACGCGCAATGCACTCGAGGGGCAGGAGCTTGCACTGCAGTTGCTGCTGCCGGCCGATGACATGCCGATCGAGTCGCGCGCCGAAGCGCTTGGACTTTGGTGCCAGGGCTTTCTCTACGGGCTAGGTACCCACGGTCTGCGCGATGCCGCGGACATGCCTGGCGAGGTCGGCGAAGTGGTGCGCGACCTGACCGAGATCACCCACATTGGTGTCGATGCGAGTGAGGGCGAGGAGCGAAACGAAACGGCCTTCGTCGAACTGGTGGAGTTCGTGCGGGTCGGCGTGCAGCTGATTTTCGAGGAACTGGCCGACAGGCGTCGCCCCGGCAACGTCGAGCGGCCGGTGCTGCACTGATGGTCGCGCGGCCGAGACCGGTTGCAGCGGCCGAATACGCACGGCGCCGGGCGCAGCTCATGCGCAGCATGGGACCGGGCAGCATCGCGGTGGTGCCATCGGCGCCACTGCAGATGCGCAATTCGGATGTCGAACACCGCTACCGCCAGGATAGTGACTTCCATTACCTGACCGGGTTTGGCGAGCCCGAAGCCGTTGCAGTCCTGGTGCCGAAGCGCCGTGCCGCCGAGTACATCCTGTTCGTGCGCGACCGCGATCCGCAGCGCGAGACCTGGGATGGGCTGCGCGCGGGGCCCGCCGGCGCGGTGCGCGATTTCGGAGCAGACGATGCCTTTCCGATTGGCGACATCGACGAAATCCTGCCCGGGCTGCTCGAGAATCGCGACAAGGTCTTCTATGCCATGGGCGTCAACTGGCAGTTCGAGCAGCGGCTCCTGGGCTGGATCAACGGCTTGCGCGCTCATGGTCGCTACGATCGCCATGCGCCGGCCGAAGTCGTCGCGCTGCAGCACCTGTTGCACGACATGCGCCTCACCAAGAGCCGTGCCGAGATCGCCCAGATGCGCGAAGCCGCCGCGATCGGTTGCCGGGCACACCAGCGGGCTATGCGTGCCGCCCGCGCCGGCCGTTACGAGTACCAGATCGCCGCTGAATTGCTCCATGAGTTTCACCTGGCCGGCGCCGAGCTGTCCTACCAGCCGATCGTCGCCGGCGGGCGCAACGCCTGCATCCTGCACTATCACGAGAATCGCGCGCCGCTGGTGAGCGGCGAGCTGTTGCTGGTCGATGCAGGTTGCGAGTACCGCTACTACGCGTCGGACATCACACGCACCTACCCGGTGAACGGCAGGTTCAGCCCGGTGCAACGCGCGGTCTATGAGGTTGTGTTGGCGGCAAACCAGGCCGCCATCGACAAGGTTCGGCCGGGCAATCACTGGAACGAACCCCACGATGCGGCGGTGCGGGTCCTGACCGAAGGGCTGGTGAAACTCGGCGTCCTGAAGGGCAAGCCCGGCCAGCTCGTCAAATCGGACGCCTACCGCAAGTTCTACATGCATCGTACCGGTCACTGGCTCGGGATGGATGTCCACGACGTTGGCGACTACAAGCTCGGCGACGCCTGGCGCGTTCTCGAACCAGGCATGGCCCTCACCATCGAACCGGGGCTGTATTTTCCGAAGGGCATGCGCGGGCTGCCACGCGGACTCGCAGGTACGGGCATACGCATCGAGGACGACGTGATTGTCGGTACGAGCGGCCCCGAGGTATTGACCGAGACTGCGCCCAAATCGGTCAAGGCCATTGAAAAACTCATGTCCATGCGGCGATGAGCGCGGCGTTACCCGGCGAATTCGATGTCCTGATCGTTGGCGGGGGCATGGTCGGCGCGAGTCTTGCACTGGCGCTTGGACAGTCGGGCAGAAGCGTCGCGCTGCTCGAAGCGATTGCCGCGGACAGTGCCCTGCAGCCGAGTTTCGACGAACGTACCACTGCACTCGGGAACGGCAGCCGACAGATATTCACCGCGCTCGGGGTCTGGCCGCAGATCGAGCGCGAGGCGGCGGCGATCGAACAGATCCACGTGTCCGACGCCGGTCGCTTTGGTTTCGCGCGCCTCGACGCATCGGAGCTCGATCTCGCGGCTTTCGGCTATGTCGTGCCGAATCGGGTAATCGGTACGGTGTTGTGGGCGCGTCTTGCCGCGATGGAAAATGTTTCGCTGCTGGTACCTGCCAGGGTCGAGAACGTCGAATACGAAACACGGTTCGCGCGCGTGAGCGCCCGTTTGCGCGAGGGCCAGCACCTGCTGCAGGCGCCTCTGCTGATCGCTGCCGACGGCGCCCACTCGGTGGTGCGCCAGGCTGCGGGCATCGACGTCGAGGTCGAGGACTACGAGCAGGTTGCGCTGGTGGCCAATGTCGAGACAGACAGTGCAGCCCGCGGGATTGCCTACGAGCGCTTTACGCCGCAGGGTCCGATCGCGTTGTTGCCGCGCTCCGATCGGCAGTTCACGGCCGTCTGGACCCGTCCTGCGAGCGATGCCGCGACCGCACTCGCACTTGACGATGCGACCTTTCTCGCGCAGCTGCAAGACGCCTTCGGCTGGCGGGCAGGCCGCATGCAGCGGCTCGCGCGTTGCGGCAGCTATCCGTTGCAGCTGTCGCGAGCGAGCGGCCTGGTCGGTCGGCGCACATTGGTCATAGGCAACGCCGCGCAGGCCCTGCATCCAGTGGCGGGACAGGGATTCAATCTCGGGCTGCGCGACGTCGCATTCGTCTGTGAGTGGCTGCAGGAAGCCGTTGGCGATCCGGGCAGCGAGGCGCAACTCGCGCGCTATGCGAACGCGCGCAATGCCGACCGCGAGGCCGTCACGCGTTTCACCGATACGCTGATCAGGACCTTCGGCGATCGCCGCCCCTGGCTCGCAGCTGCGCGCGATCTGGGTCTGCTGCTGTTCGACCTGGCGCCGCCGGTGAAGCGCGCGCTCGCCGGCATCAGCTACGGCATGGCAGGTTCGAGTCCGCGGCTCGCGCGGGGAGCGAGGCCATGACGGGGCGCGACGCCGATATCATCGTGGTCGGCGCCGGTGTGGCCGGCCTCGCCTGCGCAGCGTTGCTGCGACGCAACCCCGATTTGCAGGGCTTGCGGGTATTGCTCGTCGATCGCAACGCACCGCCGCGATTCGATCCCACCGCGCCGCTGCGATCGCGAGTGCTTGCGGTATCGCGCGCCGGGGAGCGCTTGCTGCAGCATGTCGGTGGTGCGCCATTGTCCGAGCATCCCCGTGCTGGCATCTACGAGCGTATGCATGTCTGGCATCACAGTGTCGCGCCCACGGATGCGCGCGCGCTCGATTTCGACGCAGCGGAAATCGCCGAGCCCAACCTCGGCATGATCGTCGAGAACGACCTGTTGCAACAGCTGTTCCACGAGCGCGCGCTGGCGCTCGGCATTGCGACCCGCTTCTGCGAAATCACCGGACTCGATTTCGCAGCCGACAGTGTCGTATTGACGACGAGCGACGGTCCGTTGCGCGGCGGGTTGGTGATCGCCGCCGACGGCGCGCGCTCGCGCCTGCGCACGCTGGCGGGTCTCGGCGGGAAGCAAGGCAGTTTCGGGCAGCTCGCCCTGGTTGGCAATTTCCGTACGGAGCGATCGCATCAGCGCACGGCGTGGCAGCGCTTTCTCGGCGATGGCACGCTGGCACTCCTGCCGCTCGCAGACGGCTGTTCCTCCATCGTCTGGGCAACCGCAGCGGCGAACGCCGAGCGTCTGCTCGCCCTCGCACCCGATGCGCTGGAAAACGAGCTGACCCTGGCATCAGCCCAGGTACTCGGCCAGCTTCAGGCAGTCACCGAAGTGCAGGCCGTGCCGCTTGGCTACCACGCGGCCGATCGCTACGTGCTGCCACGCTTTGCGCTGATTGGCGATGCCGCCCATGTCGTGCACCCGCTGGCGGGGCAGGGCGCGAATCTCGGCCTGCTCGATGCAGCCGCGCTCGTGCAATGCCTCGGCGAGCAGCACCGGCGCGGCGAGGATTGCGGCGCGCTGGCGGGACTTCGCAACTACGAGCGCTGGCGCAAGAGCGAGAACCTCGCCATGGCCGGCGCGATGAATGCGCTGCAGGCTGTACTCGCGACGGGCAGCGGCAGCGCAACTCGCCTTGCTGTGAGTGGCCTTGGCTGGGTGAACGGCGCCGGGCCGCTCAAGAACTTCTTTGCGCGGCGCGCGCTCGGCTTGAGCGGCGAGAGGCCCGAGGCATTGTTCAGGACTCAATCAGCAGGTCGATCTTGGCGGCGCAGATGAAGTCATTGTCCGAAAGACCGTCAATGGCGTGGGTGCGGTAGACGACCTCGCAGTAGCCGTAGCCGACCTTCAGATCCGGGTGATGATCCTCGCGATTGGCGATATGCGCGATCGCGTTGACGAAACTCATCGTGCGGTAGAAATCCTTGAACGTGAACCGCCGCGCGAGCTCCCCCGCAGCCGCTCCGAGCTCCCAGCCGGGCGCGAGCTGCGCGAGCGCGGCCACCGCCTGCTCGCGCGCAAGCGGCGCCAGGCCGCCCTCGCAGGGCGTACAGTGCCGGTCGGCATATTGACTCATGGCTGATCCTTCCTGTGTGCGCCATCGGGACCAAAGCGGCGCGCGACGTAATCTTCGACCAGTGCGGTGAATTGCTCGGCAATGTGCTCGCCCTTGAGCGTCACGGTCTTGACGCCATCTTCATAGACCGGCGCGACCGGTCTCTCGCCCGTGCCGGGCAGGCTGATGCCGATGTGCGCATGCTTGCTCTCGCCGGGACCGTTGACCACGCAGCCCATGACGGCGACCGTCATCTGTTCGACGCCGGGGTGCCGGCTGCGCCAGTGCGGCATGCGTTCGCGAAGGTGCAACTCGATATCGCGCGCGAGCTCCTGGAAAAAACTGCTGGTGGTGCGCCCGCAACCCGGGCAGGCGATGACCTGCGGGGCAAAGGCGCGTAAACCGAGGGACTGCAGCATCTCCTGGGCCACGCGGACTTCCTGGGTTCTGTCACCCCCGGGTTCGGGTGTGAGCGAAACCCGAATGGTATCGCCGATGCCATCCTGCAGCAGCACCGCCATCGCAGCGGTGGAAGCGACGATGCCCTTGCTGCCCATGCCCGCTTCGGTGAGGCCAAGGTGCAACGGATGGCGCGAGCGCTGCGCCAGGGCGCGATAGATCGCAATCAGATCCTGCACGCCGCTCACCTTGGCGGACAGGACGATGCGCTCGGGCCCGAGTCCGATATCCACGGCGCGCTCGGCGCTGTCGAGGCAGGAGGTGATGATCGCCTCGTGCATGACCTCGCGGGCGCTGCGCGGAGCCGCACTGGCATTGTTGGCGTCCATCAGCCGCGTCAACAGGTCCTGATCGAGGCTGCCCCAGTTGACGCCTATGCGCACCGGTTTGCCATAGCGGCAGGCGGTTTCGATCATTGCGCAGAACTGCGGATCGCGTTTGCTGCCGCGGCCGACGTTGCCCGGATTGATGCGGTATTTGTCGAGCGCCTGCGCGCAGCCGGGATGCTCTGCCAGCAGCTTGTGACCATTGAAGTGAAAGTCACCCACCAGCGGCACGTCGACGCCAAACCGGGCGAGCCGATCGCGGATGTGTGGCACGGCAGCCGCTGCGGCGTCGCTATTGACCGTGATGCGCACCAGTTCCGAGCCGGCATTGGCCAGGGCACGCACCTGCAGTGCGGTCGCTTCGACGTCGGCGGTATCGGTGTTGGTCATCGATTGCACGACGATGGGATGGTCCCCGCCGAGCGTGATCGAACCGACCTGCACCGCGTGACGCGGCTTGCGAGTCACGAGCGGGGCGCCAGGGCGCTGCGCCTGGTCGCAGGAGGCTGGCAATAGTGCCCGCAAATCGGCAGATTCAAGGTCATCGTATGCAAACGGCATCGCATGGGTGAAGTCGAAATTTTGCGCTTCGCCGGACCGCGGCGCCAGTTGATGATGACGAAATGCCCCCGCCAGTGGTGTATATTATGAATACCCGCAGGTATCGATCAGAGAGTCCGCGACTGTGCTCGCGGCGCCGAAGGCGCAAGTTCCGCCCGGAAACGCTCAGGCAAAAGGATGGCGATCCCGAAGCGGTCTCTGGAGAGTGGCGAACCGCAGCGGTTCGCACACCGAAGGGGTGAGGCGCAGGACCGCGGGTCCGGCGCTCGATCTCTCAGGTCAATGGACAGAGGGGCGGCAGGAGCAGCAGTGTTCCTGCCGCCTTTTTTGTCTTTCGCCGCGGGTGGTCGTGAAAGACCGGGAGACGGATTTGGCACGACGCACACCGTTGTACGCATCTCATCTGGCCGCCGGCGCCCGCATGATCGACTTCGGCGGCTGGGAGATGCCGCTCAATTATGGCTCGCAGCTCGATGAGCACCACGCAGTGCGCCGCGCCGCCGGCGTTTTCGATGTCTCGCACATGGCGGTCGTCGACCTCGAGGGCGAACGCAGCCAGGAGCTGCTCGGCCGGCTGCTCGCGAACGACGTCGCCAAATTGACCACGCCGGGTCGCGCGTTATACAGCTGCATGCTGAACGAGCATGGCATGGTGCTGGACGATCTGATCGCCTATTACATCGATGATCGCAATTATCGCCTGGTGGTCAATGCCGGGCGGCGCGATGCGGATCTCGCCTGGATACGCGGCCATGCGCTTGCCTTCGATGTCGCCGTGCACGAGCGCAACGACCTGGCGATGCTGGCCGTACAGGGTCCGCTGGCCCGCGATAAGGTTGCACGTTTGCTCTCGAGCGCGGATCGCGCCACGGTGCTTGCGCTCGAGCCGTTCCATGCGGCCAGCTGCGCGCGGGAGTTCATCGCGCGCACCGGCTACACGGGCGAAGACGGCTTCGAGGTGATCCTGCCCGCGGACCTCGCCGTGCGGCGCTGGCAGGACCTGCGCGATGTCGAGGTCGCGCCAATTGGGCTCGGCGCGCGCGATACGCTGCGCCTGGAGGCTGGGATGAACCTCTACGGCAACGACATGGACGAATCGACGCATCCGCTCGAGTCGGCCCTGGCCTGGACTTGCGCATTCGAACCAGCCACGCGCGATTTCCTGGGCCGTGCGGCGCTCGAAGCGATTCGCCGGCGAGGCAGCGAACGCAAGCTCGTCGGACTCGTGCTCGAGGGCCGCGGTGTGCTGCGGGCCCACCAGGATGTCCTGCAAGGCGGCACGACCGTCGGCGCGACGACCTCGGGCGGATTTGCGCCCACGCTTGGCCGATCCATTGCGCTCGCGCGCATTGCGCGCGCCATCGAAGGTGAAGTCGATGTACAGGTGCGCGACAAACCACTACGGGCGCGCATCGTCAAGCCACCGTTCGTTCGCCACGGCAAGGTGCTGGTGGCCGTTTGAATCCATTGCCGTACCCATTTGCAGTGAGGATGCACCGATGAGCCTTGTTCCCAACGATCTCAAATACACGCGCACCCACGAATGGCTGCGCGAGCGTTCCGACGGCTCGATAGAGGTCGGCATTACCGACCATGCGCAACAGGCTCTTGGCGATCTGGTTTTCGTCGAACTGCCCGAATCCGGCCGGCAACTGGCGCGCGGCGAGGCCTGCGCGGTGGTGGAATCGGTCAAGGCCGCCTCCGACGTATACAGCCCAATCGCCGGCACGGTGAGCGAGGGGAACGATGCACTCGCTGCAAGCCCCGAACTCATCAACCAGGATCCTTATGGCGCGGGCTGGATGTTGCGATTCGCCGCGGGCGCCGAGCTCGACCCGGGCACGGTAATCAGCGCTGGCGAATACGAAGCGCTGCTCGCCAGCGAAACCGCCTGAACGCGACCCTCGCCATGCCGTTCATTCCGCACACACCGGCCGATCTCGAGCAGATGCTGGCCGCCGTCGGCGCGCGCAGCATCGATGACCTGTTCGATGAAATTCCGCCCGCGCTGCGCATCAAGTCATTGCAAGCCGTTCCCGCGGGTCTGAACGAATTCGCGGTCGGCCGCCTGATGCGCGAGCGCGCCGCAATGGACGGTGCGCCGCTCAATTTCATCGGCGCCGGCGCCTACGAACATCACATCCCGGCGGCCGTCTGGGCGATTGCGACCCGCGGCGAGTTCTACAGCGCCTACACGCCATACCAGGCGGAAGCGAGCCAGGGCACGCTGCAGACCATCTATGAATACCAGACCATGATGGCGAGCCTGACCGGCATGGAGGTGTCCAACGCCACGCTCTATGACGGCGCCTCGGCTTTGGCGGAAGCGGCGCTCATGGCGGTGCGGGCGCACCGTCGTGATCGCAGCCGTCGATTCCTGCACTCGGCGGCGCTGCATCCTCATTATCGCGATGTCGCCTTCGCGAGCGCCGGCCAGCAAGGGCTGCAGTTTCTCTCCCTCGCTTACCAGGCCGCGACCGGGCGCCTCGATCGCGCAACGGTTGCAGCAGCGATCGGCGAGGGCGCCTGCGCACTGATCATCCAGCAGCCGAATTTCTTCGGCATGCTCGAGGATGTCGATACGCTGACCGATCTCGCGCATGAGGCCGGCCTGATGGTAATCGCTGTGGTCAATCCTACGGCGATGGCGGTATTGAAGCCACCGGGGCAATGGGGCGCACGCGGCGCCGATATTGTCGTGGGCGAGGGCCAGCCACTCGGCGTGCCGCTCTCGAGCGGTGGCCCCTATTTTGGTTTCATGACGACGCGCATGGAGTACGTGCGGCAGATGCCGGGACGGATCGTCGGCCGCACCGTCGATCTCGACGGCCGCACCGGCTATGCGCTGACGCTGCAGGCACGTGAGCAACATATTCGCCGCGGCAAGGCGACGTCCAACATCTGCACCAACCAGGGCCTGTTGATGACCGCGGCCACGATCTACATGTCGCTCCTGGGGCCGCTGGGACTCGCCAGCGTCGCGCGCCAGTCTATGCAAAGGCTGCGCGAGCTGTGTGCGGCGCTTACGAAGATCCCGGGCGTCGAGCTCGCATTCACCGGGCCGCGCTTCCATGAGGCCGTGCTGCGCCTGCCGCAACCCGTGGCGCCGATACTCGCGCGGCTCGCGCGCCAGGGCATACTCGGTGGCATCGACCTGTTGCGCTCGTATCCGGACCTGGGCCCGGCGCTGCTGCTGGCTGCGACCGAGACCAAGACCACGGCCGACATCGAACGCTATGCCGAGGCCCTGCGTAGTGCGTTGGCCGCCGAGCGTGCGGCCTGAATCCGAGGCGCGGAACCGAGATGCATACCAGCGAACCCTGCATATTCGATTACTCTCAGGACGGGCGCAGCGCCCATGCGCAATGGGCCGAGCCGGCGACGCTCCCCGATGACCTGCCCGCCGACGCGCTGCGTCGCGAGCCACCCATGTTGCCGCAGGTGAGCGAGCTCGATGTGGTGCGTCATTTCACCCGCCTGTCGCAGCTGAATTTTTCCATCGACACGCACTTCTATCCGCTCGGCTCGTGCACCATGAAATACAACCCGCGGGCCTGCAACCAGTTTGCCATGCTGCCGGAATTCCTCGGGCGACATCCACTTGCACCCGCCGAGGTCAGCCAGGGCTTTCTCGAGTGCATGTACGAATTGCAGGAGATGCTGAAAGCCGTCACCGGCATGCATGGCGTCGCACTGAGTCCGATGGCGGGCGCGCATGGCGAGTTCGCCGGCGTGGCAATGATTCGCGCCTACCATCGCGCGCGCGGCGACCTCGCACGCAACGAAATCATCGTGCCTGCCGCCGCGCACGGTACGAATCCGGCGACCGCAACGATGTGCGGCTGCGTTGTGCGGGAAATTCCTGTCATGTCCGATGGTGACGTGGACATCGATGCCCTGCGCGGCGCACTTTGCGAACGCACGGCAGGCATCATGCTCACCAATCCCTCGACGCTCGGCGTGTTCGAACGCGGCATCGCCGAAGTCGCCGGCCTCGTGCATGCCAGCGGCGGTCTGCTCTACTACGACGGCGCCAATCTCAATGCGATCCTCGGCAAGGTGCGTCCAGGCGACATGGGTTTCGACGTCATACACATGAACCTGCACAAGACCTTCTCCACGCCCCACGGTGGCGGTGGTCCGGGTGCCGGCGCAGTGGGCGTCAGCCAGCGGCTGCTGCCGTATATGCCATTGCCGGTCGTGGGGCGCGACGGCGCGACCTTTCGCTGGCTCGATGAGCACGATCTGCCGCAATCCATCGGTCGTCTGTCGGCGTTCATGGGCAATGCGGGCGTACTGCTGCGCGCCTATGTGTACATGCGCATGCTCGGTCGCGAGGGTATGGCCAGGGTCGGGGACTACGCGACACTCAATGCGAATTACCTGCTGCGGCGGCTCATCGACGAGGGTTTCGAGGCGGCTTATCCGCAGCGCCGCGCGAGTCATGAGTTCATCATCAGCCTGAAGCGCAGTGCCCGCGAGCAGGGCGTCACGGCGATGGACTTTGCCAAGCGCCTGCTCGATTATGGCTTTCATGCGCCGACCACCTATTTTCCGTTGCTGGTCCCGGAGTGCCTGTTGATCGAGCCGACCGAGACCGAGAGCAAGCAGACTCTCGATGCCTTCATCGCGGCGATGGCGGCGATTCGCGCCGAATCGCAGTCGAACGCCAGGCTCGTCAACGACGCGCCACAGACCATGCCGGTGCGCCGCCTCGACGATGTACGCGCGGCCAAGCAGCTCGACCTGACCTGGAAGCCCAAATCCGCGTGACAGGTTGGGAAAAACCTCGCGGCGCGATGCGCATCTTCAAGGCGATGCGGGCGAGCGCCAAAGGCCTCGCCGCGGCGATACGCTACGAAGCTTCGTTCCGCTCTGAACTGCTGCTCGCGCTCGTGGTCCTACCGGCAGGACTCTGGTTCGGGAACTCGCCGCTCGAGAAGCTGGCGTTGACGGCGCCGATGTTGCTGGTGTTGATCATCGAGCTGGTCAATAGTGCCATCGAAGCGGCCATCGACCGCGTCGGCATCGAGGTGCACGAGCTGTCGGGTCGCGCCAAGGATCTCGGGTCCGCGGCAGTCTTTTTCAGCCTGCTGCTGCTTGCGCTCAGCTGGCTGCTGATACTGGGCACGCGCTGGGCGCTATTCTGATGAGGATCGACCGATGACCGCACTCATCTGCGGATCCATGGCCTACGATACCGTCATGGTGTTCGACGGCAGGTTTCGCGACCATATCCTGGCCGACCGAATTCACATGCTGAATGTGTCCTTCCTGGTGCCGGGCATGCGCCGCAATTTCGGCGGCTGCGCAGGCAACATTGCCTATAACCTCAAGCTCCTGGGCGGTGATGGCAGGATCATGGCCACCGTGGGCAGTGATTTCGCGCCCTACGAGGCATGGTTGCGCGACTGCGGTGTTTCGCGGCAGCACATACTGCGTATCGACAACGAATACACCGCGCAGGCCTTCATCACCACGGACCTCGACGATAACCAGATCACGGCCTTTCACCCCGGCGCCATGAATCATGCACATCGAAACGAGGTGCCATCCGGCGCCGGCATCGAAATCGGGGTGGTGGCGCCGGAGAGCCGCGAGGGCATGTTGCAACATGCCGCGCAATTCGACGCCCAGGGCATTCCCTTCCTGTTCGATCCCGGCCAGGGGTTGCCGATGTTCTCAGGCGATGAGTTGCGCAGGTTCGTGAGCATGGCGCGCTGGGTCGCGGTGAATGACTATGAAGCGAGCCTGCTGGCAGAGCGCTGTGGCCTTGGCATCGATGAGCTGGCGCAAAGCGTCGAGGCTCTGATCGTGACTCGCGGCGCCTCCGGATCGTGCATCCACCATGCGGGCCAGCAGTTGCAGATTCCGCCAGCGCGACCGGCCGAAGTGCGTGACCCGACCGGCTGCGGTGATGCCTATCGTGCTGGTCTCCTGTATGGCCTGCAACGTGGTCTTGACTGGCCGCAGACAGGCCGACTGGCCTCGCTCTTGGGCGCGCTGAAGATCGAACATCACGGCACGCAGAATCATCGCTTCACGCAGGGCGAATTGCGCTCCCGCTACCTTGGCGAATTCGGCGCGGCACTCAACATCTGACTGGGATTTCATTCATGCGACAGCTACTGTCTTTTTGTCTCTGTCTGCTCATTTGCACGGGAGCCCTCGCCGCCGAAGCGCCGGCCGAAGTCCCTGGGCAGGTTCTGCAGGAGGCTGTCGCCCAGGAGAGCGCCGGCTGGGCGCGTACCCTGACGCGAATCGCACAAAGTGTCGTGTCGATCAAAGTCGATCAGACCCGCGCCTTCGACACCGAGTGGAACAGTTCTGCCCAGGCGACCGGGTTCGTCGTCGACGCGGCGCGCGGCCTGATTCTCACCAATCGGCACGTGGTTACACCCGGCCCGGTCACGGCGGAGGCGATTTTCCTCAACCGCGAGGAAGTGCAGCTGCGCGCCGTGTACCGCGACCCCGTGCATGACTTCGGCATCTACCGCTACGATCCGGCGAAACTTCGTTTCATCCATCCCGAGTCCTTGCCGTTGTACCCGGAAGGGGCGCGCATCGGCCGTGAGATCAGGGTGATCGGCAACAACGCCGGCGAGCAATTGTCGATACTCGCAGGCACACTCGCCCGGCTCGATCGCGACGCGCCGGACTATGGCATCGGCAAGTACAACGACTTCAACACCTTCTACCTGCAGGCGGCATCCGGCACCTCGGGCGGCTCCTCCGGGTCGCCGGTCGTCGACATACAGGGTCGTGTCATTGCATTGAACGCCGGTGGTGCGACCGGCGCGGCCTCGAGCTTCTACCTGCCGCTCGATCGGGTGAAAAGGGCGCTCGAACTGATCCAGGCTGGCGAGCCGGTGCCGCGGGGTACCCTGCAAGCACGCTTCGCCTACACGCCCTATGACGAATTGAAGCGGCTGGGACTCGATGGCAGGACCGAGGCCGCGGTGCGCAATGCCTTCCCGGCCGTGACCGGCATGCTGGTGGTCGCGGAAGTGCAGCCCGGTTCGCCTGCCGAGAAGGTGCTGCAGCCCGGCGACGTGCTGATCAAGGTCAACGAGCGTTACATCACGCAATTCGAACCGCTCGCGGACATCCTCGATGGCAGCGTCGGCAAGCCCGTACAGGTGCTCATCGAGCGCGGCGGCCGGGTCGTCGATGCCGCAATCACGGTGTCGGATCTGCACGGAATCACGCCGGACGAATACCTCGAAGTCGGCGATGGCATCGTACACACCCTGTCGTATCAGCAGGCGCGCCATTTCAACCTGCCGGTCGCGGGCGTCTACGTGGCCAATCCGGGCTATATCTTTGGCGCGGCCGGCGTGCCGCGCGGTGCCGTCATTCGTGCTCTCGATGGGACCCAGGTACCCGGGCTGGACGCCTTTGTCGAAGCCGTGTCCAAGCTCGGACAGGGCGAGCGTGCACTGGTGCGCTATTCGACCATCGACGATCCGGCGAGCATCCAGGTCGCATCATTGCGGATGGATTGGCGATGGTTTGCGACCCGGCGTTGCCACCGCGACGATGCGACAGGACTGTGGCCTTGCACGGATCTGGCGGCACCTGCGGACAAGGCAGGGGTTGCGAGCGGCGGCAGCACCACTTTCCCGAAATACACCGACGCCAAGCTCACGCGCATCGCCCCGTCCCTGGTCGGAGTCACCTTCGACATGCCGTATTCCATCGCCGGCATCACCGAGAAGAACTACTACGGCACGGGGGTGATCGCAGATGCTGCGCGTGGCCTCGTCGTGGTCGATCGCAATACCGTGCCGGTCTCGCTCGGCGATGCGAGACTCACGTTCGCAGGCTCGCTCGAAATACCCGCGCGCGTTGTATTCGTCCATCCGCTGCACAATCTGGCGGTGCTGCAATACGATCCGGCGCTCATCGGATCGACGCCGGTGCGTTCGGCGCGCCTTGCCACGCGGCCGCTTCGGATCGGTGATGCGGTCAACGTGGTCGGATTGAGTCGCGACGGCGAGATCAAGCAGCGCGCGACCACCGTGGCCGACATCGAATCACTCGACCTGCCGTTGTCGCGCACCATGCAGTTTCGCGACAGCAACCTCGAGGTCATCCAGCTCCTGAACGCGCCGCAGGAATTCGACGGCGTCATTGTCGATCGCGGCGGTGCGGTCGCGGGCCTGTGGTCGAGTTTCGCATATGAGGACGGCCGCGACATGCAGCAGCAGAATCGCGGCGTAGCCATCGAACTGGTCGCAGACATGCTCTCACGCGTCGAGGATGGCGGTACGATCAATTCTCTCGAAGCCGAATTCAGCGCCATTGCGCTCGCCGCGGCGCGTCGATTTGGCCTTAGCGACGAGTGGTTGGCGCGCCTCTCGAATGGCGCCGAGGCACAGCGGCGCGTGCTGATCATCACACGCCTGGTCGGCAGCTCACCGGCGCAGCAGCTCCTGCAGCAGGGCGACCTGCTGCTGTCTATCGATGACAAGGTGATCAGCAGCTACCGCGGCGTCGAGACGGCGGTTGCCGACCGGCCGAGGGTCAAGGTCACGGTCTGGCGCGACGGGGCCGAGCTTACGCTCGAAGTGCCTACGGTCGCACTGACCGGTGATGATTTCGACAAGGTCCTGCTGTGGGCCGGTGCAACGCTGCATGCGCCGCACCGGGCCATGATCGCGCAGCGCGGCACGGCGGCCGAGGGTGTCTACGTTGCCTACTTCTCGTATGGATCGCCGGCCTCGCGCTATGGACTGTATCCGGGGCGGCGCATCACCGAACTCGACGGCGTGCCGACCCCGGATCTCGATTCCTTCATCAAGCTGTTGCGCGGCCGGGCCGATCGCAGCAGCGTGCGCCTGAAAACCATCACCTGGAACAACGCCGCGGAAGTGATCACGCTGAAGCTCGACGAGCACTACTGGCCGGCCTACCTGTTGACGCGTACAAAGAGCGGCTGGCAACGGCAAGACGTCGAATAGAGCCTTTCCGTGTTGCAGATCACGAATCTTGCAACGCGCATGGGAGGCGATTGACCTAGAATTCGCGCATGGTCCGGGTTCGTGCCACGCAGCAGGAGATCGACGCCGCAGTCGCAGCATTGCGCGATGGCGAGCTGGTCGCTTTCCCCACGGAGACCGTCTACGGACTTGGCGCCAACGCCCAGAATCCGGCGGCGGTGCGCAAGCTCTTTCGCGTCAAGGGGCGACCGGCCGAACATCCGGTCATCGTCCATCTCGACAATGAGCGTTTCATGCACCGTTGGGCTGCGAGCGTGCCACGTGCGGCGCAGAAGCTGGCCGAAGCGTTCTGGCCCGGTCCGCTCACGCTCATTCTCGAGAAGCACGAAAACGTCAACACCGTGGTCACCGGCGGCCAGCAGACCATTGCACTGCGCGTCCCCGCCCATCCCATGGCGCAGCAGTTGCTCACCGCCTTTGGCGGGGGCATCGCCGCGCCGTCGGCCAATCGATACGGCCGCTTGTCGCCGACGCGTGCCGAGCACGTTCGCGAGGAGTTCGGCACGGAAGTTCCGGTCATCCTCGATGGCGGCGAATGCCAGATCGGTATCGAATCGACCATCGTTGCCTTCGATGCGCACGGCGCCCGGCTGCTGCGTCCGGGTTGGATCAGCGTCGCGCAGCTCGAGGAGGTCATCGGCCCGGTTGCCATCGGGCCGTCACTCGATGCGCCGCGTGTCCCGGGTAGCGATCGGCGCCACTACGCGCCGATGACACCGATGGTCATCGTGCCGGCCGATGACATCGATGTCGAAGCGCGCGAACGATCCGACGGTGGCAGGCGCGTTGCCGTGCTGGCGCAACGCCTGCCGTTACGAACCTATCCGTCGGTGACCTGGGTGAACGCCGGGCGTCGACTCGATGTCTATGCACACGATCTGTATGCGAATCTCCGCGCCCTTGACACGGCCGGTTGCGAACTCATTCTGGTGCAAGCCGTGCCCGAAGACGCGCAATGGCAGTCGGTGCGTGACCGGCTGATGCGCGGCGCCGAAAGGCGCTCCGACCCGGATGAGGATACCGCCGAGGGTCTTGCCGTATTGCCGTGAGCGCGCAAGGCCGCTCAGCGCCGCAAGGCGAGCAGAACGGCCGCACCGGCGAGCAAGAGCGAAGTGCCGCGGTTGAGCCATGTCAGCCGTCGCGGTTTTTGCAGCGACCGGCCGATTCGTTCGGCGCCCGCCAGGTAGAGCCATTGCACGGCAAGGTCGATCGTTAGACCGAGCACGGCGATCGTCACGACTCCCTGCAGGTGCAGTGAGTTCATGTCGAAGGCCTGAGGCAGGATGGCGCCGAAGAACGCGAGCGCCTTGGGGTTCGCGAGCGCAACGCCAAGGCCGCCGAGCCACGGCGTCAGCGCGCCCGATTGTGGCTGGGTGCCAGCCCGGCCGGGCGTAGCGCGCCACAGCCGGAGCGCGAGATAGAGCAGATAGGCAATTCCGAGCCAGCGGATCGCGGCGAATAGCGGCCCGTGTCGCGCCGCGATCGCGGCGAGTCCTGCCGCCGCAAGCCACAACCACAGCTGGTTGCCGGCAATCATCCCGAGCCCGAAGCCGATGGCCTGCCGGCGGCCGTGATGCAGGACCTGGCCGAGCAGTGCGGCCTGGCCAGGTCCCGGCACCAGGGCTGCGCCAGCGAAGAGCAGCGCGAAAGTGGCAAGTCCTGCGGCAGTGGGCATCAGAATTCGCTCTGCAACTGGTGGTTGGGTGTGTAGTACATGTCGACGCAGGTGACCGCCCGGTCGCCGAGCCAGGTCGTGCGGCGCAGCAGGAGTAGCGGCGCACTGCGCTTGCAGCCGAGTGCGCGCGCCGCCGCCGGCGGCGCCGGCACGGCTGCGATGGCCAGCTTGCCGGTACTGAGTGGTGCATTCGCAATCAGCCATTCGTTGGCGCTGATGCCCGCAAAATCGACCTCAGTTGCAGCCGGCGTCACGCGCGGATCGATCCAGCGATCTTCATAGACATAGGGGCGGCCATTTGCCAGATGCAAGGCCCGCAGGCGCAGCAGCGGAGCGCCTTGCGCGAGATCAAGTTGTCTCGCGATGATGCGATTGGCGGGCAGCGTCTGCCGGGCGAGGAGGCGGTAGCCGTAGGCCGCGCCAATGGCCGCGACCTCGTGACGCAGCAGGGGGATGTCGAGCATCGCGCGGCGCACAGGATGCAACGCCACGCGGCTGCCGGCCTTGCGCCGCCGCTCCAGTACGCCGCTGCGGGCGAGCTCGCGCAATGCGCGATTGACCGTGGTCCTTGCGCAGTGCAGCTCGCCGGCGAGTTCGGCTTCGGTCGGTATCGCCATGCCCGGCAGCCAGCGGCGCGTCTCGATGCGGCGCAGGACTTCATCGCGCACCGCCTGCCAGCCCGTCCGCGCGCGCGCATTCACCATGTGCGCAGTCGTTCGAGGCAGCGACGGTAGTCGGCGATGATTGCCGTGCGCTCGACATGCCGTCCCTGGTGCACGAGGTGTCGTCCTGCTGCCCACACCTCGCTCACACCGCCGTCCGCGAATATCCAGGTATCGAGCCACTGGTCGTCGCGCCGCGCGGCGTAGCGGTGATCATGGCTGTCGAGCGTCATGAGGTCGGCGTATTCGCCGAGGGCGATCCCGCCGCCACCGCGGCCAAGCGCACGCGCGCCGCCGCGCACCGCCTGCTCGATGAGAAACCGTCCGCTCGATCCGCCGGTCGCGGCAAGTCGGGTGCGCTCCTGATCGCGCAATCGCTGCGAATATTCGAGCATGCGCAGCTCCGCCGCCACGGAAATCTCGACATTGGAATCGCTGCCAACGCCCCACAGTCCGTTCTCGCCGGCGAACTCGCCCGCCGGGAATATGCCATCGCCGAGGTTCGCTTCGGTCACCGGGCACAGCGCCGCGACGGCACCGCTTCGAGCCAGGGCCTTCAATTCGCCGGCGAGCAGGTGGGTCGCGTGTACGATGGTCCACCTTGCATCGACGCCGCAGTGACGCAGCAACCACTCGACCGGCCTTGCGCCGAGGCAGGCGTTGACTTCCTCGACTTCGCTGCGTTGCTCGGCGGCATGGATGTGCAGGAGTTGCGCCGACGGCAGCTGGGACAGCTCGATCATCGCGGATGCTTCGACGGCCCGCAGTGAGTGTGCGGCCGCACCGACGCGAAAATCGGCCAGCGCATGCGCACACAGTGCCTGGCACGCTTCGAGCAGGCGCTGGTACTCGTGCAACGTGTTGCCGAAGCGCCGCTGCGCGCCTTCGAGGGCGCGGCCGTCGCAGCCGCCACGCTGATAGAGCACGGGCAGCAGCGTAAGTCCGATGCCGCTGCGCCGGCTCGCCGCCACCACGGCGCTGGCCATCTCGGCCACGTCGGCGTAGTTTGCGCCATTCGGGTCACGGTGCAGGTAATGGAACTCCGCGACGCTCGCGAATCCCGCTTCGAGCATCTCCATCTGTGCGAGAGCCGTGATCGCGTGAAGATCCTGCGGTGTCAGCCGCTCGACCAGCTGGTACATGCGCTGCCGCCAGCTCCAGAAGTTGTCGCCGCCGGCGGTGCCGCGCGCTTCGGCGAGTCCGGCCATGGCCCGCTGGAATGCATGGCTGTGGACATTGGCGGGCGCCGGCAGGAGCAGGTCGTGCTCGCAGGCCTCAGCGACAGGCGCCGCGCGTATCGCCGCGATGCGACCGTTCGCATCGACGTCGATCGCCACCGCGCCATGCCAGCCATCGGGCAGCAGGGCCCGTTTCGCCGTGATCGATTGCATGGGTATATAATGCGCCTCGACTATTATGTATGCACATAATAAACACAAGGCCGTCGACCCCGCAGGATCGCGTGACATGACCGGGCGTCTGCTCGTCAATGCCACGCTGGCGACCATGTGCGGACCCGGCCATGATCCCTGTGCAATGCAACGCGGGGCGGCAATTGCCTGGGCCGACGGTGTCATTGCCTGGACGGGCGCGGCTTCGGCCGTACCCGCGTCGTACTCCCACTGGCCGCGGCTGGACCTGCAAGGGCGCCTGGTGACGCCGGGTCTGATCGACTGCCACACGCATATCGTGCACGCGGGCAATCGCGCAGCCGAATTCGCGGCACGCTTGGCGGGCGCGAGCTATGAGCAAATTGCGTGCGCGGGGGGCGGGATCATGGCGACCGTGGGTGCGACGCGCAATGCCGACGAGGCGCAGCTGCTCGGCGAATCCATGCCGCGCATCGATGCCTTGCTGGCCGAAGGCGTCACTACGCTCGAGATCAAGTCGGGCTATGGGCTCGATGTTGAGACGGAACTGACGATGCTGGCCGCTGCGCGCGAAGTGGCGCGTCAGCGTCCCGTGCGCGTGCGTGCCAGTTTCCTCGGCGCGCATGCCCTTCCCGGCGAATACAGCGGCCGCGTTGGTGAGTATATCCGCGAGTGCTGCATTCCGGCCCTGCGCGCCGCGCATGAACGTGGGCTGGTCGATGCGGTCGACGCCTATTGCGAGGACATCGCGTTCACCGCCGCGGAGCTGCAGCCGCTGTACGATGTCGCGCGCGAGCTTGGATTGCCCGTCAAGCTGCATGCCGACCAGCGTAGCGACGTGGGTGCAGCGGAGTTCGCCGCTCGCAATCACGCGCTGTCGGCCGATCATCTCGAGTACGCCAGCCGGTCGGGTATTGCGGCAATGGCCGCGGCCGGTACCGTCGCCGTGCTGCTGCCCGGCGCGTACTACAGCCTGCGTGAAACGCGCAAGCCGCCGATCGCCGATTTGCGTTCCCAGGGCGTTGCGATCGCGGTTGCGACCGACTGCAATCCCGGCACATCGCCCCTTACGTCGCTTCTGCTGGCCGCCAACATGGCCTGCGTGTTGTTCGAGCTGACGCCTGCCGAGGCGCTCGCGGCAATCACCTGCCATGCCGCGCGTGCGCTTGGTCTTGCCGATACAGGCCGGCTTGCGGTTGGCCTGCGGGCCGATCTCGCCATCTGGGACGCGAGCGATCCGGCCGAACTCATTTGTCGCCTGGGCGGTGCGCGACCTGTCGAGCGCATATTTGGAGGTGAATCATGACCTTGCTTCTGCGTCCAGGCCATGCGCGACTCGCCGATCTCGAAGAGGTCTATCGCAGCGCGAAATCCGTGCGTATCGACCCGGCGGCGCGAGCGGCTGTCGATGCCGGTGCCGCGCGGCTCACCGCGTACGCAGCGGGCGAACGCGCCGTATATGGCATCAACACGGGATTCGGCCGGCTCGCGAGCGTGCGCATCGCCGCGGGCGATGCCACGCGCCTGCAGCGCAACCTGATTCTCTCTCACTGCAGCGGGATCGGCCCGCCACTTGGACCCGCCGTCGTCAGGCTGACCATGACGCTCAAGCTCCTGTCGCTCGCGCGCGGCGCGTCCGGCGTGCGTTATGCACTCATCGAGCTGCTCGAACAGATGCTCGCGCGCGATGTGCTGCCGTTGATCCCTGTGCAGGGTTCGGTGGGCGCATCAGGCGATCTTGCGCCGCTTGCCCACCTCGGCGCCGTACTGATAGGCGAGGGCGAGGCGTATTTTCAGGGCAAACGGATGCCGGGCGCCGCGGCACTCGCTGCTGCCGGCCTCGCGGCCATCGAGCTGGGTCCGAAAGAGGGCCTGGCGCTGATCAACGGCACGCAATTCTCCACCGCGCTTGCGCTGGCGGGGCTATTCGATGCCTGGCGCTGCGCGCAGGCGGCGGTCGTCACGGGTGCGCTCAGCACGGATGCGGCCATGGCTTCGACCGAACCCTTGCTCGAGGAAATCCACGAGCTGCGCGGTCACCGCGGCCAGCTCGAGGTGGCCGCGGCAATGCGGGCGCTGCTCGATGGCTCACCGCTACGCGAGTCGCACAGGAGCGATGACAATCGCGTCCAGGATCCCTATTGCATTCGCTGCCAGCCGCAGGTGACTGGCGCCTGCGTCGACCTGTTGCGCCAGGCCGCCGCGACCTTGCGTATCGAAGCCAATGCGGTTACCGACAACCCGTTGTTGCTCGAGCGCGCGCAGCAGATCGTTTCCGGCGGGAATTTTCATGCCGAACCGGTCGCCTTCGCCGCCGACCAGACTGCGCTCGCGATTGCCGAGATCGGCTCGATCTCCCAGCGACGCATCGCATTGCTGGTCGACCCCACGCTCAGCTTCGATCTGCCCCCCTTCCTGACACCCAACCCGGGCCTGAATTCCGGCTTCATGGTGGCGGAGATCGCCGCAGCTGCGCTGATGAGCGAGAACAAGCATCTCGCGAACCCCTGTTCGACCGATTCCACGCCCACCAGCGCCAACCAGGAAGATCACGTGTCCATGGCGGCCCATGGCGCACGCCGCCTGGGTCCCATGAACGAAAACCTTGCGCAGATACTCGGCATCGAGTTGCTCTGCGCCGCACAGGGCGTGCATCTGCGTGCGCCCTTGACGACGAGCGATCAGCTCGCAGCGGTCATTGCCTGCCTGAGGCGCGAAGTCGCACCGCTCCGCGAGGATCGTATCCTTGCTGCCGACCTGTCGCGAGCGGCGGCGCTGGTGCGCGCGGCCGAGGTGGTCAGGGCGACCGGGCGGGCGCAACTGCTCGCGCCCCTCGATGCAAATGTCGGCGGTTGAAGTCACCCCGGGCGACGGCCCGGTGCTGCTCGCGATGCCGCATAGCGGTGTCGAGGTGCCATCGGCACTCTGGGAGCGATTGAACGAGCGCGGGCGGGCGCTCGCCGATACCGACTGGCATGTCGATCGCCTTTATCTGCCGTTGCTGCCCGGTGCGACCCGCGTGCGTGCGAGATTCCACCGCTACGTCATCGACGCCAATCGCAGTCCCGACGGAGCGAGCCTGTATCCCGGGCAGAACAGTACCGCTTTGTGCCCGCTGACCGATTTCGCCGGCGAGCCGATCTACCGCGAGGGCACTGAGCCGGACGCCGCGGATATCGCGGCCCGGTTGCGGGAATTCCATTCCTGCTATCACGAAGCGCTGCAGCGTGAGATCACGCGAATCAAGGAGCGCTTTGGCTGCGTCGTTCTCTACGACTGCCACAGTATCCGTTCCGTCCTGCCTTTCCTGTTCGATGGCGAACTCGCGATCTTCAATATCGGCAGCAATGGCGGCCGCAGCTGTGCGCCGGATGTCGTGGCGGGGATGGCCGACATCTGCCGGACCGCGACTGGCTACAGCCATGTCGTCGACGGCCGGTTTCGCGGCGGCTGGACCACCCGCCATTACGGGCAGCCGGCTGCCGGCGTGCACGCCGTGCAGATGGAACTGGCGCAGCGCTGCTATATGGACGCAACGCCACCCTGGCGCTGGCGCGAGGAGCGCGCATCGGCCGTGCAGCGCGTGCTCGGGGAGATATTGCTTGCGCTCGATGAACTCGCGCGCGGCGGCCGACTGGAGATGAGGACATGAGCGCATTTCACCGACAACAACGCAGCATCCGCGCCCCGACCGGCACGAAACTGACCGCGAAATCGTGGCTGACCGAGGCGCCGCTGCGCATGTTGATGAACAATCTGCATCCCGACGTCGCCGAAAATCCCGCCGAGCTCGTCGTCTACGGCGGTATCGGACGCGCGGCGCGCAGCTGGGATGACTATGACCGGATCGTCGCAGCCCTGACCCGGCTTGAACACGACGAGACGCTGCTGGTGCAGTCGGGGAGGGCGGTCGGTGTGTTTCGCACGCACGATGACGCTCCGCGCGTGCTCATCGCCAACTCCAACCTGGTGCCGCACTGGGCGACCTGGGAGCATTTCAACGAACTCGACCGCAAGGGCCTGATGATGTACGGGCAGATGACCGCGGGCTCGTGGATCTACATCGGCACGCAGGGCATCGTGCAGGGAACCTACGAAACTTTCGCCGAAGCTGCTCGCCAACATTATGGCGGCAACATGCGCGGCCGCTGGATCCTCACCGCGGGTCTCGGCGGCATGGGCGGCGCACAACCGCTGGCGGCGGTGATGGCCGGTGCCTGTTGTCTTGCCATCGAGTGCGACCCTGAACGGATCGCCTTTCGCCTGCGCACGCGCTACCTCGACGAGTCGACCGAATCCCTCGACGATGCGTTGGCGCGCATCGAGTACTGGTGCGAGCGCGGCGAGACGCGCTCGATTGCCCTCCTTGGCAATGCCGCGGACATCTTTCCCGCGCTGCTCGCTCGCGGCGCCAAGCCTTCGCTCGTGACCGACCAGACCTCGGCGCATGATCCCGTCAATGGCTACCTGCCGCTCGGCTGGACCCTTGCCGAGTGGCGCGAGCGACGGACCCGCTCGCCGCAGGAGGTCGCCAAGGCGGCGCGTGCTTCGATGCGGGTGCAGGTTACGGCCATGCTCGGATTCCATCGCCGCGGCGTGCCGACCGTCGATTACGGCAACAACATCCGGCAGATGGCGAGCGACGAAGGCCTTGCCAATGCCTTCGACTTCCCCGGCTTCGTGCCAGCCTACATCAGGCCGCTTTTCTGCCGCGGCGTCGGGCCGTTTCGCTGGTGCGCGTTGTCGGGCGATCCGGCCGATATCGAGCGCACCGACGCCTGTGTCAAGGAGTTGCTGCCGGATCACCGCGAATTGCATCGCTGGCTCGACATGGCGCGCGAGCGCATTGCGTTTCAGGGTCTGCCGGCTCGTATCTGCTGGGTCGGGCTCGGCGAGCGGCATAGGCTCGGTCTCGCATTCAACCGGCTGGTGCGTAGCGGAGAGCTGCGCGCGCCCATCGTCATCGGGCGCGATCACCTCGATTCGGGCTCGGTGGCCTCACCGAACCGCGAGACCGAGGCCATGCGCGATGGATCCGACGCGGTATCGGACTGGCCGTTGCTGAATGCCTTGCTCAACTGCGCATCCGGCGCAACCTGGGTGTCGATCCACCACGGCGGCGGCGTCGGCATGGGTTATTCGCAACACGCCGGCATGGTCATCTGCTGCGACGGCAGCGACGCGGCGGCGCGGCGCATCGAACGCGTGCTGTGGAATGACCCGGCGAGCGGCGTGATGCGTCATGCCGATGCGGGTTATCCGCTTGCGTTAGACTGCGCACGCGAGCACGGCCTCGACCTTCCGGGAATCGCGCATTGATCGAACAAATCGTCGAACTCGTTGACCGTGCCGGTGCGGCGATCATGGAGGTCTATGCAAGCGGTGACCTGCGCGTCGCTGAAAAAGCCGACAGCTCGCCGCTCACCGAGGCGGACCTGCGGTCGCACCGCCTGATCACTGCGGGACTCGAACGGCTGGAGCCCCGCTACCCGGTACTGTCGGAGGAATCGGCGGCGGTCCCTTATGCCGAGCGGCGCCGGTGGCAGCGCTACTGGCTGGTCGATCCCCTCGATGGCACGCGCGATTTTCTCTCACGCAACGGTGAATTCACCGTCAACGTTGCGCTGGTGGAAAATCATCGCGCCATCCTCGGAGTCGTCGGTGTACCGGCGCAGGGACTCATCTATCATGGCGAGCTGGGCCATGGTGCTTTTCGGCGCGAGCGGATGCAGCCCGCTCGGCCGATCGTCGTCAGCCGCTGTGCCGACCCGGTGCGTATCGTCGGCAGTCGATCCCACCGCGGCAGTTCGCTGGATGCCTTCCTCGCGAGGGTCCCGGCCCATGAGCTACTGGCGGTCGGCAGTGCGCTCAAGTTCTGCCTGGTCGCCGAAGGCAGGGCCGACGTTTATCCGCGCCTGGGCCCAACCTGCGAGTGGGATACCGCTGCGGCGCAGGCCGTGCTGGAGTCTGCCGGCGGCAAGGTCGTGACCCTGGACGGAGCAGACCTTGGCTACAACAGCAAGGAAGAGCTCCTCAACCCGCATTTCGTTGCCTTCGGTGACAGCGCGCGGGACTGGCTCGCTCTAGTCGGCTGAGACGGTCCGATCCCGTGCCCAGTTGCGTAGGGCCGCGACCTTTTCGGCCATTACGACGGCCAGCGGTCGTGTCGCAACCAGTTCGCGGGCAATCAGCTGCGCGCTGACCGTCGATCCGCTGGCATGGGCGGCATAGCGCGCAGCCACCACGGCTTGTTCGATTTCCGCGCCGGAGAAATGCTCGCAGTGACGCGCAAGGGCGGCCAGTTGGTTTGGCGCCAGTTCGATGCCGCGCTTGCCGGTGTGGATGCGCAGGA
Organism: Steroidobacteraceae bacterium; assembly: GCA_041395505.1. Classification (NCBI taxonomy): domain Bacteria; kingdom Pseudomonadati; phylum Pseudomonadota; class Gammaproteobacteria; order Steroidobacterales; family Steroidobacteraceae; species Steroidobacteraceae bacterium. Next base: position 71,954 of record JAWLAG010000002.1, on the reverse strand, counting down.
TGTCCTGGCGCGCATCGGCGCCCGGCAGGTCGACGAAAAAGATTTCATCGAACCGTCCCTTGCGCAGGAGCTCGGCCGGCAGCGCCGCAATGTCATTCGCCGTGGCGACGACGAAAACGCGGCTCTGGTTCTCTGCGAGCCAGGTGAGCAGGCTGCCGAGCACGCGGCGCGAAGTGCCGCCCTCGCCATCGCCGGTGGCGATCGCTTTTTCGATTTCGTCGATCCACAACACGCAGGGCGCAAGCGCCGTTGCCGAGCTCAGCGACTCGCGCAGGTTGCGCTCGGATTCACCATGCCACTTGTTGTATAGCGCGGCGAAATCGAAACGCAGCAGCGGCACGCCGAAGACGCCCGCCGCCGCCTTGGCTGCCAGGCTCTTGCCGCAGCCCTGTACGCCGAGCAGCAGTACCCCCTTCGGAGGTTCGAGATCGGCGGCACTGCCATCGAATGCGGGCTTTCTCGCCTGCAGCCACTGTCGCAGGCGATGCAGTCCGCCGATGTCGGCGAAGCGCGCCGTGTCGGGCTCGTAGGTCAGCGTGCCGTTGCGGTTCAGCAGCTCGAATTTGGCGGCCATGATGCGCGGCAGGTCCGCAGAAGTGATCGCCCCATCGTGCGCAAGCGCCTGACGAACCAGGCGCTCGCAGTCGCTGGCGGACAGTCCGGCGAGGTTCTCGAGCAGGCGCGATTCGGCCTCCTTGTCGACAGGCGGCGCGATGCCATTGTGGCTGGCGGCGAAATCGGCAATGGCGCGCGTTACGATCATGCGCCGCTCGTTGAGCGTCGGCATGTTCAAGGTCAGGCGCGCCGCGAAATGGTCGAGCTCGCCGGGCAGCTCCAGGTGATGGCTGATGAGCACGACGGTGCGGGCGACGTCCCCATAGCCCTGCGCCACGTCCTTCAGCATGCGCACGTTGACCGGGTCGGCAAGGTAGGGGTGAAAGTCGAGCAGCACATAGATGCCGGCAGCGGGTGTCGCCTTCAGGTGGCGCAGGAACTGCGTCGGGTCGGCGACCGTTCGCAATGGCCCGCCCAGGTCGCGATCGATGCGTTGCAGGCCTTCGGTCACAGTCCATTGAAATACGCCCCAGTCGCGCTTGCGGCGTGCATTGAGGCTCGCGCGCCGCAGGAGCTCGAGCGCACGCTGCTCTTCGCGGGTCTCGAGGATGATCAGGGCATGGTTCGACAGCAGCAACGCTGTCAGTTCCGCCAGTGGATCCTGCAGATTGGCGGAACGATTGGGCTCGCTCATGGTCCAAAGAGTAGCAAATCCCCGAACGGCCCTTGCGCGCCGCCCGCCAATTTCGTGAAACTGTGCGATTCGGCGCGGTCCTGGTGACCGCCAAATGTTCCAAGGCTGGCAGCGCGTTGAGTCATACCAAGAGCAAGACCCGGTCGGTTGCGAAATCCGTCAAGCCTGCAGTGGCGGGCGACCCCTTTCGGCCCGCCGCGGTACGGCGCCTGGTTGCCAATTTCGGTTCGCCGCTGCTGATACTCGACTGCGATCGATTGCGCCGTCAGTACCGCCAGCTGCAAAGGGCACTGCCGGGGGTCGACCTGCACTACGCCCTGAAGCCCATGCCGCACCCCTCGGTGGTGCGCACCGTGCTCGAAATGGGCGGCTGGCTCGATCTTGCAACCAGTGGCGAGGTCGATCTCGTGCGTCGCATGCGCGTCGATCCGGGCCGTTGCATCCATACGCATCCGATCAAGCGCGAAGCCGACATCCGCGCTGCGCTGGATTATGGCGTGCGGACCTTCGTTGCCGACAATCCGGACGAGATCCGCAAGTTCCGGCCTTTCGCCAGTCGCGCCGGGTTGTTGCTGCGCGTTTCCTTCCGCAGCCCGGGCGCGGTCTGTGACCTGTCGCGGAAATTCGGCTGCGATCCCGAAGACGCCATCGAACTGTGCCGACTGGCGCGCAGGCTCGGGATCGAGGTGACCGGGTTTTCCTTTCACGTCGGCTCGCAATCAGCCGATGCCCTGAAGCACGTCGAGGCGATCGAGGTCTGCACGCAGCTTCTTGCCACGGCGCGCCAGATGCGCCTTGCAACACCGACGACGCTCGACATCGGTGGCGGGTTCCCCATCGACTACGCGCAGCGAGCGCCGGACATACAGTTCTTCTGCGCGCCCATTCGCAAGGCACTGCGCGAGGTGCCGCGCAATGTGCGGGTCATAGCCGAACCGGGTCGCTATATCGTGGGTCCCGCGGCGCTCGGTGTCGCAAGCGTGATGGGCCGGGCGCGCCGCGAGGGGCTATGGTGGTATTACCTCGACGATGGCCTGTACGGCTCCTACAGTGGACAGCTCTACGATCACGCCCGCTATCCCGTGGAGGCACTGGGTGGCAGCGCGCGCAAATACCCGTCCGTGCTTGCGGGTCCTACCTGTGACAGTATCGACGTGGTCGCCGAGAACATCATGTTGCCGCAATTGCAGGCTGGCGATCTGATCATGGGCCGCGCGATGGGCGCCTACACGGCCGCGAGCGCGACGGATTTCAACTTCTTCCCGCGCGCCCGCATCATTACCGTCAATGCCTGGCCCGGAGATACCGGGCACCAGGCGGTCGTCGAGTCCACGCGGCGCCGTCCCAGGCGCCCTCAAACCCAGCGTCGAGGCAGCCGATGAAAATCATCATCAATGTGATCGCGGCGTTGCTCGTCATCGCGCTACTCGTTGCCATTACCTTCGACAAGGTCGAGTTCAAGAACAGCATCACGATCGACCGTCCTGCGCCGCAGGCCTGGCTGGTGCTCATGGACGAACATCAGGCCGCGCGCTGGCTGGAGGGGTTGCAACGTGTCGAGACGGTATTTGGCCAGACCCGCGGCGTCGACAGCAAACGCCGGTTTGTCTATGACGACTATGCGAGCGAGGAGACGGCGCTCGAGGTCGTGCCGCCACGCCTCTATGTCGCGCAGTCGCTATCGCCGCGTGCGCGCATGCTGAGTGAATTCGCCATCGAAGACATGGGCGAGCAATGCCAGTTGAGCTGGCACAGCATCATGCAGCCGCGCGGCTGGCGACGCGTATTCATACCGCTCCTGAAGCGGGGCATCGCGAAGCAGCGGCAGCGTGATCTCGAGGCGCTCAAGCGCTTGGTGGAAACCGAACCGGTACGCCAGTTTGCGGTCGCACCGACCGACGAGGAACTGGGCCTGCCGCCGGGCTCGACCGACCTTCAGCCGCAAGCGGCGGCCGCGCCGCCGTAGCCGAGCGCCGCGACGAGATCCTCGAGGCTTGCAAGTGCCGCGCCGCAGGTCAAGCCGCGGCACACATAAGCCCGCACTTCACCCGGAACGCCCGCTTTGCCTGCCAGGGCGGCCGGCAAGCCCGCGCAGTCCTCGGCGATGGGGAACACGAGTCGGCCGGCATCGTAGAGCGCGTCGAGCTCGTTGCACCACTCGGCGAGCGCCGTGCGCGGACCGCGCAATATCACCAGTGCCGGCGGGTGCAGAAATTCATCGAGCGCAAGCAACATGCCGCTGTGTGCGGCGGGATGGCGGAGGCTGGCCGCCCTTGCGGCACGCAGGCTCTTCTCGGCTGCAGCAAGATAGCGCGGCTCTGCGAATAACCAGCCGCAGCGCTGCAGGACGCGAGTGGCGCAGGCGCTGCCACCGATGCTCGCATCGTCGGCAAAACTGCGACTGCGCAGCAGCAGCGACTCATGGTCCCGGCTCGTGAAGAAGAATCCGCCCGCCTGCTCATCGGCGAATTGAGCCAGCAGGGTCTCGATGAGTTGTAGCAACGCGGCGCCGAGCTCGGGCTGCCAGCCGAGCTGCAGCAGTTCCACGAGCGCATCCGCCAGCAGCGCGTAGTCGTCGAGGTAGCCATTCAACTTGGCCGTGCCATCGTCGAGCGCCGTCGCAAGCAGGCGGGCATCGCGATACAGGTGTCGCAGCAGGAATGCGCTCGCCGATCGCGCGGCATCAGCGAGGTCGTCGCGCCGCAGACTGCGGGCGGCGATCACCAGGCCGCGTATCGCGAGGGCATTCCACGAGGTCAGTATTTTCTCGTCGCGCGAAGGGCGCACTCGCTCGTCACGAACAGCGAGAAGTCTGGCCCGCGCCGAATCGATGCGCGCCCTGACATCGGCAACGGGCAGATTGGCCTGCGCGGCGAGTGCCTCGAAGTCGCACTTGACGGCTAGATGCCAGGCCGATTCGAAATTGGGTTCGCCGTCGAGACCGAAGCGGGCGGCAAACAGGTCTTGATCCGGCGCGGTCAATTGCTGCGCGATCTCATCGCGCTGCCAGACGTAGAAGCGCCCCTCTTCGCCTTCCGAATCGGCATCCAGGCTCGAATAGAAGGCACCGCCTGGCGCCTGCATCTCCCGCAGCAACCAGTCACCGACCTCATTGGCAGTCTTGCGGTAACGTTCCTCGCCGGTCGCCAGTGCCGCTTCGGCGTAGCTCGCGATGAGTCCGGCATTGTCGTAGAGCATTTTCTCGAAATGCGGGATCTGCCAGGACGCATCGACGCTGTAACGGCAGAAGCCACCGCCGAGGTGATCGAACAGCCCGCCGTCTGCCATGCGCTGTAGCGTCAGGCTGTGCATCGCCAGGGCCTCAAGGTCCGGTTGCTCGCTACGGGCACTGCGCCACCATTGCCGCAACAGCAGATCGATGCTGCTCACATGGGGAAACTTGGGTGCACCACCGAAGCCGCCGTGGCGCGCGTCGAATTGCGCCGCGATCTCGCTGCGCCAGGCCTTGATGGGCTCGGCGTCCAGCGGGCCCTGCTCGCCGGCCTCCGCGGCCATGATTTCGGTCAGCGCCGAGAGGAGCGCGCGATTCTGTTCGCGCAATTCGCTTTGACGCTCTCGGTAATACGCAGCGACGCGCTCCAGCAGATCGCGGAACGCCGGCAGTCCAAAGCGCGCCTGCGGCGGAAAATATGTGCCGCCGAAAAATGGTCGTTGATCGTCATGAGCAAGGAACATCGTCAATGGCCAGCCGCCGCCGCGGCGTGTGAGCAGCTGGTGCGCAAGCTGGTAGATCCTGTCGAGGTCCGGCCGCTCCTCGCGGTCGACCTTGATATTGACGAATAGTTCATTCATCACGGCGGCTGTCGCCGGATCCTCGAACGACTCGTGCGCCATGACGTGGCACCAATGACAGGCTGCATATCCTATCGACAGCAAAATGGGCTTGCCGCTGGCGCGCGCGATTTCAAGCGCCGCATCGTCCCAGGGCTGCCAATGCACGGGATTATCGGCATGCTGGCGCAGGTAGGGGCTGGTCTCGCTCGTGAGACGGTTGCCTGACGTCTGATTGCTCAGGGCTGCTCCGGTGAATGGACTAAAATGTGCGTGTCACTATAACAACGCGACGACGCTGTCGCGACCGGGTCGCATCGCCCCCATGAATATTCCGAGCCCAACAGGCCTGCTTGCAGAACTTCGGCTCCTGCCTCGTGAGGAGCGGCGACTGCGAGCGGGCCACGTCTGGGTATTCGCCAACGAAGTGGACAACCGCCACAGCCCATTGAAATCCTTCGCACCTGGATCGCAGGCGCGCCTGCTGAGCGCCCGCGGTGAGCTGCTGGGTTTCGTCTATGTCAATCCACATAGCCTGATCTGCGCGCGCCTCGTCGCGGACCCTTCCGAAGGGCCGCTCGGCGAGGAGCTGATCGCCCTGCGTCTCGAGCGCGCGCTCGAGTGCCGCCAGCAGCTCTACAGCGATCCCTGGTATCGGGTGGTGTTCGGCGAGGCGGATCGACTGCCGGGCCTGATTCTTGATCGCTACGGCGATGTCCTGGTTGGCCAGATCGCAACTTGCGGCATGGAGGCGTTGCGCCCGGCGCTCGAGCGGGCAGTGGATCGCGTGCTGAAACCCGCCGCATTGCTGTGGAAGAACGACAGTTCGGCGCGTGATCTCGAAGGCCTTGCACACGAGCAGCGCTGGGTCGGCGCCGCGCCCGCCATGCTCGAGGTGCGCGAAGGCCCGTTGCGATTTCAGTTGCCGTTCACCGGGCTGCAAAAGACCGGCTGGTTCTACGATCAGCGCGACAATCGACAACGCCTGCGACGCCATGTCGTACGCGGTGCCCGTGTCCTCGATGTGTTCTCGTATGCCGGTGCCTGGGCGAGCACCGCTCTGGCCGCCGGGGCAGGTAGCGCACTGGCTGTCGACTCCTCCGCCGGCGCGCTTGCCAATGCCGTCGCCTGTGCGCGCGACAATGGCTTCGAGCTCGAAACCCTGCAGAGCGATGCTTTCGATGCGCTCGAGCAGCTGCACGCTCGCGGCGAGCGATTCGACATCGTGATCATCGATCCGCCGGCTCTGGCCAAGCGGCGTCGCGATCTGGCGCGTGCCCGGGCCGCTTATCGCAAGCTCAATCAACTGGCGATGCGGTGCCTGCACGATCAGGGCTTGTTGGTGTCGGCGTCCTGTTCATATCACCTCGCCGAGGCCGACCTGCTCGCCGAGATCGCCCATGCGGCACGCCAAAGCGGCGTATTCGCGCAGGTGCTGGAAGTGGGCGGTCAGTCGGCCGATCATCCCTTCCTGCCCGCCGTTGCGGAGACCCGCTACCTCAAGGTGTTTTTTTGCCGCATCGCGCGCCTGCCAAACCGCTAAAATTGGCCACCATGCTGACGTTTCCGAATGTCGATCCGGTCGCCATCTCGCTCGGGCCTGTCAAGATTCGCTGGTACGGCATCATGTACCTCATCGGATTTGCCGCGGCCTGGTGGCTTGCCCGCCGCCGCGCCCGGCAGCGGGGCTCCACCTGGAGCGCGGTCGATGTCGATGACCTCATATTCTTCGCCATGCTCGGGGTGATCCTGGGCGGCCGCCTCGGCTATGTGCTTTTCTACGGCCTCGGTTACTGGCGTGACGACTGGCTCTATCCGCTGAAGATCATGGACGGCGGCATGTCCTTTCACGGCGGCCTGATCGGTGTGCTGATCGCCCTCGCGCTGTTCGCGCGCCGGCGTGGGCGCGCGATCGCCGACGTTTTCGACTTCACGGCACCGCTCCCCGGGATCGGCCTGCTGGCCGGGCGCCTTGGCAATTTCATCAATGGCGAACTGTGGGGCAAGCCCGGCGAGGTCCCCTGGGCCTTTGTCGTGGACGGTCAGGCACGCCACCCGACCCAGCTCTACGAGGCGTTGGGCGAGGGTGTCATCTTGTTTGCCATCCTGTGGTGGTTCACCGCGAGGCGGCGACCCCAGCTCGCGCCGTCTGGTCTGTTCCTCGTTCTCTATAGCCTCGCGCGCATGACTGTCGAATTCTGGCGCCTGCCCGATGCGCATATCGGTTACCTCGCGGGCGGCTGGTTGACCATGGGGCAGCTATTGTCGCTGCCGATGTTCCTCGCCGGTTGTGCGCTGCTCGTTGTCGCCTACCGTCGCAGTCGACCCAGCGGCAATTTCGCGACCGCATCATGAAAGCCTACCTCGAGTTCATGCGCCATGTGCGAAGCACGGGCGCACACAAGGGCGATCGCACCGGCACTGGCACCTTGTCGGTTTTCGGCTATCAAATGCGCTTTGACCTCGGACGCGGATTTCCGCTGGTCACGACCAAGCGGGTGCACCTGAAATCGATCGTCCACGAACTGCTATGGTTCCTGCGCGGCGATACCAATGTCGCTTATCTTCGCGAACACGGTGTCAGTATCTGGGATGAGTGGGCCGACGCGAACGGCGAATTGGGCCCAGTCTACGGACACCAATGGCGCAGTTGGCCCGCCGCGGATGGGCGGCAGATCGATCAGATCAGTGCAGTCGTCGCGCAGTTGCGCAGCAATCCGGATTCGCGACGCATCATCGTCAGCGCCTGGAACGTCGGCGAGCTGGAGCGCATGGCGCTGATGCCCTGTCACGCTTTCTTTCAGTTCTATGTCGCCGGCGGGCGCCTGTCCTGCCAGCTGTATCAGCGCAGCGCCGATATCTTTCTCGGCGTGCCGTTCAACATTGCATCCTACGCGTTGCTTACGCACATGCTCGCCGAGCAATGCGATCTCGAGCCGGGCGAGTTCATCTGGACCGGTGGCGACTGTCACCTCTACCAGAACCATCTTGCCCAGGCCGACCTGCAATTGGCGCGCGAGCCGTTGCCGGCGCCGCACCTGCGTATCCGGCGGCGGCCACCCAGTATCTTCGAGTATCGTTTTGACGACTTCGAATTCGAGAATTATCAATACCATCCGGCAATCAAGGCCGCGGTGGCCGTTTAACCAGCATAGGCAACACTCAATCGACGATGAAACAGCAACAGGATTCACCCTGGTTCAGGGTCAGACGTTCGAAGGTTCACGGCATGGGCGGCTTCGCCAGCAAGGCGATCCCCAAGGGTGTTCGGGTCATCGAGTACCTGGGCGATCGCGTTTCCCACAAGGAAGCCGATGACCGTTACGACGACAAGGACGAGAACGACAATCATACCTTTCTGTTCATCGTCGATAGCAGGATCGTGATCGATGCCGGCCACAATGGCAACGATGCCAGGTTCATCAATCACTCCTGCGACCCCAATTGCGAGTCGGTCATCGAAAACCGCCGCGTATTCATCGAATCGGTCCGGCCGATCGCCAAGGGCGAGGAACTCACCTACGACTACCAGATCGGTCGCGAGAAAAGCGATCCGCCGAATGTCGATGAGATTTATGCCTGCCGCTGCGGCTCGCCCAAATGCCGCGGCTCCATGCTCTGGCCACCCAGGCGGCGCAAGAAGGCAGCGCTGGCGAAGGCTGCACCGGCGAAGGCTGCTAAGCGCCGCCGCGGCACGGCCAAGGTGAAACGCAGGACGCGACGCGCGCGCTGATCGCGAGAGCGTTACGCGCTCAGTCGACGCGCACCCGGATTGCGATGCTGAACGATGGCTGGTTGGCGCCGCTGACTGCGGCCATCGTGCCGTTCAAAGTGACCTGAATGCCGGTCACCGCGCCGTCGAACCCGCCGCCATCCGGCGACGGCGTGTAGTTGAACGGCGCGCCGCCGCCTGGCTGGTTCGAGTAAGCGACCGCGCCGAGGCTGAGTCCACTCGCTGTCGCGCCATCGGTAAATTGCACGGCAGGTCCATTGACCGGCCCGACGTAAAGTGCCGTATTCTGCGGCACGACGTCGGTAATCGTGAGGCTGCCCGAGTCCACGTTGCCCGGGCCGCTGTTGGTCACCGTAATGGTGTAGCGGGTGACCCCGCCCGGTACGCGCAATGGATTGCTCGTGCCGTTGTAGGGGTCCGAAAACGCGCTCGAGGTCTTGGCGACCGCCAGCGTTGGCAGGAGTGGCGCAATGGTCACCGTGCCTACGCCGAGATCGGTCACCGTGCCTTCGCTGCCTTCGGTTGCCGTGACGTTGGCCGTCCAGACGCCGGGTGCGCCATTCAGCGGTACCGTATAGGCGAACTCGTAGGTCCGAAGGGCCGCGCCATTGTCGGCGACCTGCGCCATGGCGGCATTGTTGACTTGCGTGGCGCCATTGCCATCGACCAGGGTGAGGCGCGCGCCGGCGATGTCGAAGCTTCCGAAGGGATCGCTCACGACGGCGCGTATATGGATCGTCGCTCCAGGCAGGAAAGTCGATGCGACCGCGGTCGACGGGTAGGCGGCCGTGTGCATGGTCACGCTGTCGACATTGATGACGGTATTGCTGTTCAATTCGACACGCGAGACGTTGCCCGCACCGACGCCATTGGGGAAAACCAGTGTCTGGCGGCTGCCGCCCGGCGCATCATGGCTGATTGCGAGCGTGAACAGCGATCCGGCCGGAAAACTCTGCGCGGTTGGATTGGGCAGCGTGACATTCACCAGCACCGGATCGCCGCTGCTCGGAGATGCAAAACTCTGTGTCGTGCTGCCGATCGTGCCGGTGGCCGAGTTGGCGAGCGTTACGGTGATCGTGCGGCTGCTGCTCGAGCCGGCGCGGCGCAGCCACAATGGTACGGCGATATTGCCGGCCGGAAGGTCGACAGCGAGCTGCAGCGGCGGGGTGAGGGCCCAGGTCAACGTCTGGCCCGCATTGATGGTTGCGAAAGACTCGGCGGGTGAGGGAGGCAATCGAGAAAGGTCGAGTGCCGGCGTCGTGTGCAGGTACAAGGGCTTGGTGCCGCTGCCTGGTATTTGTGACGGCAGGACCGTCATCGTCGGCGCGGCGGGTGTCGCGCCCGGACCGTTTGGCTGGCTGATCACGGCGCTGTTGTCGATGGTCGTGCCTGGCGTCGCGCTGCTGCTGACCACGACATCGAAGACAACCGTCGCCGTGCCATTGGCCGGCACCGTAATGTTGGTCACGTTGACGACGCCTGTACCGTTCGCACCGCCGCCCGGCGTCGAGGTGTTGATCGCTCCCGGTGGCAGGCTGACGATACTGAACCCGGCAGTGTTCGCCGGCACATCGTCCTGCATGCTTGCGAGCGTGGCAATGACACCGCCGCTTTCGCGCAGGGTCACGGTATAGCGCAGGCTGTCGCCGGGCGCGACTTCTCCGCCATTGACGTCGACCACGGTCTTGGTCGAGGTCGACAGGTTCGGCGCGAGGACCACGACCGTGTCTGTTGCGCTGTCATTTGCCGGATTGATATCGAGGCTGGGGCTGCTGACAGTGGCCGTATTTGCGACGCTCGGCGCCGCGGCGGCACTCACGGCAACCGTCAAGTTGATGGGCGGCAGGCTCGCACCCGAATTGAGGAAGGGCGGGTGCGTGCAGGTCACGGTCTGCCCGGATGCGCCGCAGGCCCATCCCGTGCCGGTCGCGGCGACGAAGCCGAGACCTGCGGGTAGCGTATCGGTGACGGTGATGACGTTGTCGTCGCGCTCGACACCCGCAGCATTGCTCACGGTAATGGTGAACTGCCCGTTGCTGCCCACGGCGAAATTGCCGGTATGTGTCTTTGTGATGCCGAGATCGACCACCGGTTCGGTGGTTACACTGACGATCTGCGCGGTGAGCAGCACCAGGTCGCCGCCCGAGGAGTAGACCGTGGTCGCGCTGGTCTGCCCTGGCGATAGCAATGGCGTCACGTCGTAGATGTCGACATCGACGCCGTAGCTGTTCACATTGCCGATCGAATTGATGGTGCCATCGAACTGCTGCACGACGGGATCGCTGCCCGCCGGCACCAGTCCGTCATCGAGCAGGGTGCCGTTGAATGTCAGGCTCTCGGCGAAGCCATTGAGTGGCAGGGAGTTCTGCGGATCGCCTTCCCAGGTGATCACCGCCACGCGACCATCGATGTTCGATGGCGGCACGCGAAAACCATCGGGCGTGAGAGTCAGCGCGCTGCCGCGGAAGAACTGCAGTCCATCGAAGATATTGATTGCGCGCAGTCGCTCATTCGTTCCCTGGTAGACCACGACCAGGCCCCAGCCCGCGGCAACAGCTGACGAGGCGCAATGCGGCGCGCCGGTATTGACGGTGAGACCGCTGAAAGTGAAGTTGCCGTTGCCCGTGACTCTCGTCGTGACATCCGCGACGCCGCCGAAGTAGGGGTAGTTCGTGCCGCCAGTGTTGAATATCGCAGTGAAGGTGCGCTGTGCTGCGACAGCGGAGCCATTGAGCGTCACGTTGCTGTCGATGGTGGCGCCCGACCCGCCCCAGTACAGATACGCCGCGCGTATGCTGGTTCCTGCCGGGATACCCGTGAGTGCCGCGGTGTTGGTCGTGCCCACGGCACAGGAGTCGCCCGTGTTAGGCTGGGTGCGCAGTGACCCGCCCGTGGTCACGAAATTGATGTTGCCGGTGAAACGCTGCGCGCGGGTGATCGGCGTGCCCTGGGCCAGCGCGAGCGCTGGTGCGAACTGCAGAACCAGCAGAGTCAGCAATGCCAGCGGAGCGGATCTGATCAAGGGCTGCATCTGGGTTGATAGGCTTGTCGTTGCGGGAAATCCGCGCAAGATTAGGGGTTAGGCTGAGATTTCAGGTACCGAACCACTCACAGACTGGTCAGATTATGTCAACGGAACTGAGAAGCAGCTCACATTTGCAGGCGCCGGTCGTGATCGTCGTCGCCATGGCGACCAATGGTGTCATTGGTCGCGACGGCAGGCTGCCCTGGCATCTACCCGCCGACCTCGCGCATTTCAAGCGACAGACCCTGGGAGGGGTCATCGCAATGGGTCGCCGGACCTACGAATCGATCGGCCGACCCTTGCCCGGGCGACGCAGCCTTGTGCTGACGCGTGATGCGTCATGGCATGCGGATGGCGTCGAACGCGTTGCCGACCTTGACGATGCGCGATGCGTGCCGGCTCCCGGGCAGCCATTGTTCGTCATCGGCGGTGCACAGCTGTACGAAGCAGCATTGCCGGTGGCCACGCGCCTTTGCATCACCCGGGTGCGGGCGAACATCGAGGGTGATTGTTTTTTTCCGCCGCTCGACTTCGGCGCCTGGCGCGAGGACGAACGCAGCGAGCACGCGGCGGATGAGCGCAATGCCTACGCGATGTCCTTCGTCAACTACACGAGGTCGGGTTGACGGTGCTCCACGTCGATGCGTGGCAATCGCGAGCTGACGAGTTCGGCCGCGGCGGCTGAGTGCGCCAGCGCTTCGATCTGCGCTGTGTCGGTGAGCGGGACGGGAATCAATTGCGCCAGTATCTGCTGCTGGACCTCGCCACGTGCCCTGGCGTCGGCATAGCCGATCTCGGGATGGAACATGACCATGGAATATCGCGGCACGAAGCGCTCGGGATGTGCGCGCTCCAGTGCCAACGCCAGTTGTTTGCGCTGCAGGAACAGGGGCTCGCGCACGGTGGCGCGCATTTCGAGGAAGTTCTCCACCGCCATGCGCGAGATCGCATCGGTATGTGAACGGCGCTCGGCCGTGAACCGTGCAAAGACTTCGCTGCAGGATGCCTCGCCTGCGAATTGTTCCGCGAGTTGGTGACAGTCCTCGAACGCGGCATTCATCCCCTGGGCGTGAAAGGGCACCATCGCGTGCGCGGCATCGCCCAGCAGGAGCAGTTGGCCGCCGACATGCCAGTTCGAGCAGCGCACGGTACCCATGATGCCCTGAGGATTCCTGAAATAATCCGCCGCGAGATCAGGCAGCAGTGGCTGGGCATCCGGGAATTGCTCGCGAAACAGCGCGTCGAGATCGGCAGGGCTCCTGAGAGTTGCGAAACTGACCGGTCCGTCGCGCGGCAGGAACAGCGTCGCGGTGAAGCTGCCGTCGGTATTCGGCAGCGCGATCAGCATGAAATCGCCCCGCGGCCAGACGTGCAAGGCATCGCGGGCAAGTTCTGCGCCACATTCGGGCGGAATATTGAGCTCCTTGTAATCATGCTCCAGGAGCTCTTCGCTGGCTTCGATGAGCCCGCTTGCGACCAGGCTGTTGCGAATGGCCGAACCGGCACCGTCCGCGGCGATCGAGGGCGCAAGGTCGGTTTCGTAGAGGCGGCCGCTGATGCCGTCCTCGAAGTGCAGCACATTGTATTGCGGCCGGGCGCCGAGGCAACGTTGTGCGAAGCGGAATTCAACCGTCGGCTCGGTATCCGCGGCGGCGATCAACAGCAGGTTCAGTTCGCGCCGCGAAACCGAGTAGATGACTTCATGGGGACGCTGCCCGTAGGGCAGCAGGCGGGGCGCCGCCTTGCCCTCATGCACCATCCGTCCGCGCATGGGCACCAGCAGCGGCTGCACACTGCGCGTCAGTCCGGCAGCGCTGAGGGCGCGCAAACCGCGCGCGGCCAATGCCAGGTTGATCGAGCGTCCGCCCAGCAGGGGCTGCGTCCGCGGATCGGCGCCGCGGTCGAAGATGCGCACGCTGTGACCCTGTCGCGCCAACAGCAACGCAAGCAATGGTCCGCTGAGACCGGCGCCGATTACGTTGATGTGGCCGATCTGCCGGTTCATGCAAACGTGCGCAGGGCGAGCGACAGCCGATCGGCGAAGCGAAAGACGTCGACATAGGAGTTGTAGAGCGGGCACGGCGCGACGCGGATGATGTCCGGTTCGCGCCAGTCGCAGATGCACTCCTGTGCCAGCAACCAGTCGAAGACCTGACGGCCCCGCCCGAGGCGCCCCGGTATGCGTAGTGACAGCTGCGCACCGCGCTGATCGCTCGCGGCAGGTGTTATCACCTGCAATTGGCCAGCAGCGATGTTGTTCGTCAGGAACAAGAGATAGTCGGACAGGTAGGCCGATTTTTCGCGCAATCGCCCAATGCCCGCGGCGCGGAAGATCTGCAAAGAGGCGAGCAGTGGCGCTGTCGAGAAAACCGGCGGGTTGCTGAGTGCCCAGGCGTCCGCGCCACGCGCCGCCTGGAATTTCTCACCCATGCGAAACCGCGTGGCCGCGTCGTGCCCCCACCAACCCTCGCAGCGCCTGAGGTCGGTGCGCGCATGGTGTCGCTCGTTGACGTAGGCGCCGGCGACGGCGCCCGGGCCGCCATTGAGATATTTGTAGCTGCACCAGACGGCGAAGTCGGCGCGCCAATCGCTCAATTGCAGCGGCAGATTGCCGATCGCGTGCGCGAGGTCGAAGCCGGCGACCGCGCCGGCGCGATGCGCAGCCGCAGTGATTCGAGCGAGGTCGAACGATTGTCCGGTCCGGTATTGCACACCGGGCCACAGCACCAGCGCGAGTTCATTGCCGAGGGCGTCGATGGTGCGCTCGATGTCGTCCTCGCGCAGGCAATCCTCTCCCGGACGGGGCTGCAGTTCGACGAGATCCGTTTGTACCTCGAGCCCGTGCAGGCGCATCTGCGAGGTGACCGCATGACGATCGGAGGGGAAGGCCCCGTGCTCGATCAGGATTTTGCGCCGGTTGCCGCTTGGACGCAGGAAGCTCGTCAGCAACAGATGCAGATTGACAGTCAGGCCGTTCATGGCGACGACCTCGCTCGGCGCTGCGCCACAGAGGCTCGCGAGATCGTCCTTCAGCTCGTCGGCATAGCCGATCCAGGGCCGCGTCGCCTCGTGGTGGCCTAGCACCGCAAGCCGCGCCCAATCGGCCAGTTCCTCGCTGACGATATCGAGTGCGGCGCGCGGTGCGAGTCCCAACGAGTGGCCGCACAGATAGGTCACCTCATGGCCGCGCGGGTCGCGCGGCATGATGAACTGCGCACGAAAACCGCGCAGCTGGTCGGCGTCGTCACAGGACTGCGCGAACTCGATTGTCGGGGCGAAACTCATGGACGTGCGCGTACCCGGCTGCGGTCAGTCTGGCCTCTCCATGGAGTGGCCACAATGCCTGCAGCGCCGTAGCGCCGGGTCGGCATAGAAGCGGGCGAAAACCGGAGCGAGCTGGGTCTCGATGTCGGTGAGCTGCAGAAATTCCTCGTGCAGCAGGTGATTGCACCGCTCGCAATACCATTGGAACCCATCGAGTTCGCCTTTGCGGCGCTGCCGCTCTATGACCAGGCCGACGGTGTCGGCGGGACGCTGTGGGGAGTGTGCAATGCCTCCCGGCAACAGCAGCAACTCGCCGGCTCGCAGCGCAATGTCGCGCATTTTGCCGTTCTCGACCACGCGCAGCGTCATCTGCCCCTCGATCTGCATGAAGAACTCATCGCCCGGGTCGACGTGGAAGTCCTTGCGGCTATTGGGCCCGCCGACCACCATGATGATGAATTCACCCTGCTTGAACAGCTCGCGATTGCCGACCGGCGGCTTCAGGAGCGCGCGATTCCTGTCGATCCAGCGTGCCAGATCGAGCGGAACGAGTACTGGATCATGATCCTGCATGCGCGCCTATGGTAACCATAACCGGCCGGCTATGGTGCAATTACCCCGCGACGTGTGCGGATGGCGACAGCTGGTATTGGCGCGTTGCGCCGGGCATAGTGTGCGCTTGGCAGGAGGACTCGAATTGATCACGGCAGCTCGGACCCAGGTCCTTTTGGTGATGATGATCACGCTCACAGCCGTGTCGGGCTGTTCGCACCTGCCGCGAGTCAAATGGCCATTCGCGCGCAAGGCAACCGTCATCGACCTCAGCGAAGACGCTTTCGCTTTCACTGATTTCGCGAGTGGCGCGTCGCGCAACTACCCGCAGTACTGGAGTGGCAATACGCTAGTGATCGACCTGAGCGCAATTTCGGGCAGCGGCGCGGTGCGCGTGCAACCGAAAGATCCGGACAGGACCTGGCCCATGCGGCTGGCGCTGAAGCTCGTGCCCGGCACCGTGCAGGCAGTGGAAGTTGTCGGATCGGCGCGGGTCATCGTGCCGGTCGTGGCAGGAGCCGCTCGTGAACTTGCGCTATCGCCCGACGTGTACCGCGCGCGCACGCCGGAACTCATCATACGCTGGGGTGCCGCGGTGGGCCTCGCTGCCCCTGACCCTGCCGTCGGCGCAGCCGTTGCGCCTCAGTCTGCACCCGGCAGCTGACTGGCACTGCAGCGTACGCGCCAGCTGCTGCCGAGTTCATCGAGATCGACTGCGCTCAACGCACCTCCCCATACGCAACCGCTGTCGAGACCAACCACGCCATCATTGCGATACAGACCGAGCGTCGACCAGTGCCCGAACACCACCGTGACGTTACGGGTGCGGCGCCTCGGGAGCCGAAACCAGGGCACGAGTCCCGGCGGTGCCGCGGCCGGCGACATTTTCTCGCGCAATCGCAAGCGGCCGTCCGGCGTGCAATACCGAATGCGCGTCAAGGCATTGATGACGAATCGCCGCCGGCGCACGCCGGTCAGTTCGCTTCGCCACAGATCAGGTTGATCGCCATACATTGACTTCAGGAAGGCGGCGGGCGAGGCCCGCAATGCTTGCATGCATTCCCGCGCGAGTCTGTCAGTCTCGGCCGCACTCCACTGCGGCGCAACGCCCGCATGCACGCACAACAGGTCCTTGTTCCTGTCACGCCATGCCAGGCGCTGTTGCAACAGCCATTGCAAAAGCGCATCTCGGTCGGGCGCCTCAAGGACAGGGCTCAGGGTGTCGCGGCGCCGTTGCCGCTCACCGGCGAGCGCGACGGCCAGCAGGTGCAGGTCATGGTTGCCGAGCAGGACGATGGCGTTCTCGCCGAGCGCGTGCACAAAGCGCAGGCACTCGAGCGATTCACGACCCCGATTGACCAGATCCCCGACAAACAGCAATTGATCCCGATCGGCTTTGAAGCGGATTTTCTGAAGTAGCGCGCGCAGCGCGCCGAGGCATCCCTGCAGATCGCCGATGGCATAGCGCGCCATGCCCGGCGGATGTCAGTGCAGCACGCCGGGAATCGCCAGGCGGAAGGGCGGGATCGGCGCATCGAATCTCGCGCCGTCATCGCTTTGCATCTGATAGGAGCCCTGCATGGCGCCGACCGGGGTTTCGATGACCGCGCCGCTCGAGTAGCGAAAGCCCTGGCCGGGTTGCAGATGCGGCTGTTCGCCCACGACGCCGTCGCCGCGCACTTCCTGGACTTTGCCGTTCGCGTCGGTGATGACCCAATGGCGGGTGAGCAACTTGGCGGCCCGCTCCCCTTCGTTGCGTATGGTGATCGTGTAGGCGAATACGTAGCGATGGTCGCCGGGACTCGACTGCTCGGCGAGATACTCGGTCGCGACTTCGATGCCGATGCGGTGCGTGGTTGTCACGGTTGTCATGATTGTGCTTTCGAATTGCCGACTCGCACTGCCAGCACGTCGCAGGGTGACTGGTGCAGCACGGTATCTTCCGTGAGGTTGATCATGATCGACAACCCGTGGCGCTCACGGCTGCCGAGTACGATCAGATCGACTTTACGTTCCTGCGCGACCCGCAATATCTCCGCCTTGACATTGCCGGCTTCGACGTGCAGTTCCTCGACCTGCAGATTGAGATCGGTTACAAGCTGGTCCAGCCGCTGCTGGGCGCGCTCGAGCAGCTCCTCTTCGATCTGGACAGCGGGCATGAGTGTCTCGCCCATGGGTTCGACCGGCACGAATTCGACCACGTGGATGATGTCGAGGCGCGCGCCAAAACTGGTCGCCAGCTGCTGGGCGCGCAGGGCGACCTGGCGGCTGTGCTGCGACAGGTCGACGGCGAGGAGCAGGTGACGATATGGGCTCACAGCGGGAACGCTAGCTCGCTTGCAGGCATTGCGCAAGGGTAGCAAACTGTTGCGGCGCGAGCGATTCCGCCCGGGCCCCGGGATCGATCCCGCAGGCCGAAATCTGCGCTGCATCGAGGAGTTCCCGCAGGCTGTTGCGCAAGGTCTTGCGACGCATGGCAAATGCGGCAGTGACCAGCCTTGCATAACGCTGGTCGACCGCGAACCGTGGCTTCTCCAGCACATCGATCCGCACGACCGACGACCAGACCTTCGGCGCTGGCGTGAAAGCACCCGGGCCTATGTCGAACAGCCGGTGGATGTTCGCATAGGGCGCAAGCATGACGGTCAGGCGGCCGTAACGGCGATTACCCGGTGGCGCCGTCATTCGTTCGATCACTTCGCGCTGCAGCATGAAATGCATGTCGACGATGGCTTCGCGCTCGCCGAGCAGATGAAACAGCAGCGGCGTCGATATGTTATACGGCAGGTTGCCGACCACCCGCAGCCGCGACCTGCCTGCGGCCGGGATGCTTTTCAGATCGAACTGCAGCGCGTCGCCCTGGTGGATATGCACATGTCCGGCTCCCTCGAACCGGCTGCACAGGAGCCCGGCCAGGTCGCGATCAATTTCGATGGCATCAATGCTCGCGCAGGACTGCGCCAGGCTTTCGGTCAGCGCGCCGTGCCCCGGACCGATTTCCACGAAGTGCTGGCCAGGCATCGGCGCAATGGCGGCGATGATGCGGCCGATCACATTGCGATCGTGCAGAAAATGCTGACCGAATCGCTTGCGCGCGTGCATCACGCCGTCTGGCGTGCCATGTCGAGCGCAGTCTCGATCGCCGCGAGCAGGCTTCCCGACGATGCGCGGCCGGTTGCCGCGAGCGACAGCGCAGTGCCGTGATCGACCGACGTGCGAATGATCGGCAAACCGAGCGTCACGTTGACCGCGGCGCCAAATGCTCCGGCCTTGAGAACCGGCAAGCCCTGGTCATGGTACATCGCGAGAATTGCATCGAAGTCCCTGCGCTGGTCCGGCACGAATATCGTATCTGCCGGGAAGGGTCCCGCGACGTCGATGCCGCGCGAAGCAGCGGCATGCACGGCAGGAGCGATGACCGCGGTCTCTTCGTCACCGAGTTGGCCGCTCTCCCCGGCATGCGGGTTGAGGCCGCAGACCGCCAGGCGCGGACGTGCAATTGCGAAGTGGCGCCTGAGCCCATCGTCCAGCACAGCGAGGATGCGTTCGAGCGTCGCGGCGCAGATGGCAGACGCCACCTCGCGCAGTGGCAGGTGGGTCGTCGCAAGCGCGACGCGCAGACCGCCGCCGACCAGCAGCATCACCGGTTGCGAGGCGCCGCACAATTGGGCGATGAATTCCGTATGACCGTGAAAGACGCGCGCGGGCGTCGAGAGAGCCGCCTTGTTGACCGGCGCGGTGACCAGCGCGTCGAATGCAAGGTCGCGCACCGCAACGACGGCCTGCTGCAAAGTCGCAAGCAGCTGCGGTGCATTGCGTGGCTCGATGATCCCGGCACGGGTCGGATGCGGGTAGGGCAGATCCAGCACCTGCAGCACACCGGCCTGGTGACGTCGGCGCAGTTTGGGATCAAAGCGCTCGATCCTGACTCCATGGCCCAGTGCCCGGGCACGCGCCTCGAGGACGTCAGCGCTTGCGAAACAGACCAATTCGCAGTCGAGTTCGCGCCGGGCGACGTCGAGGCAGATATCGGGCCCGATGCCGGCTGGTTCGCCGGCGGTCAACGCGATGCGTTTGTGGACGGCACTCAGTGGCGGCCTCGTGCGCGCAAGGTCAGAGTCGCAGGTCCACGTAGGCTTCATCGCGCAGGCGGCGCAGCCACAATTCGGTTTCGTCGTCGGCCTTGCTCATGACCAGCTCCTGCATTGCCTGGCGCCGCTTGATTTCATCGCTGTTGTCGATACTGCGCTTGCCGAGCAGTTGCACGATGTGCCAGCCGAACTGGGTGCGAAAAGGCTCGCTGATTTCATTCTCGCCGAGCTTCGCGAGCTGTGCTTCGAATTCGGGAACGAAGGTGCCGCCCGGGTTCCAGCCAAGATCGCCACCGTTGGCGGCGGAGCCGACATCCTCGCTGACGGTCTTGGCAATGCCTGCGAAGTCCTCGCCGTTCACAATGCGCGCGCGGATATCGCGCAGGCGCTGCGCCACCGTCGCGTCGTCCTGCAATTCGTTCGGTTTGAGAAGAATATGGCGCGTATGCGACTGCTGCTCGACCGCGCTGCCCGCACCGACGCCGCGCCGTTCATTGAGACGCACGAGGTGGAAGCCCGATGGCGTGCGCAGCAGCTCGCTGACCTGGCCAGGCTCGAGCTTGACGATGACGTCCTCGAGAAAGGTCGGCAATTCCGTGCCCTTGCGCCAGCCAAGTTCGCCACCCTCGAGTGCTGTCTGGCTGTTGGAATAGCTGATAGCGAGTTTGGCGAAGTCTTCGCCTGCGGCGGCGCGACGATGCACGTCCTCGGCCCGGGCCGTTACGCGCGCAATGTCTTCGGGGGCCGCTGCCTCGGGAACGGCGATGAGGATGTGCGACACATTGTACTCGGCGCTCTGTGAAGGTTGCGCCGCGCGCTTTTCCATGTAGCGGTCGAGTTCGCGCGGGCTGATGTTGATGCGCGCCAGGACGTCGCGCTGTCGCAGCAGGTTGAGCGTCATTTCCGTGCGAATGCCGCTGCGGTAACTCGCGTAGTCAACGCCTTGAGCAGCCATCGCCGCCGGCAGCTGCGCCAGCGTGAGGCCGTTGCGCTCGCCAATTTCCCGCAATGCGTTGTTCACGGCCTCGTCGGGCACGTTGACACCCAGGCGCTTGGCGCGCTGCATCTGAATCTCCTGCAGCACCAGTCGCTCGAGCACCTGCTCGCGCAGTACGTTCTCGGGCGGCAGCTCCTGTTGCTGGCTCTGCAGGCGCTGGCTGATCAGCGTCAATTGCGCGTCGAGCTCGCTCTCGAGCACGATGCCGTCGTTGACCACGGCGACCACCCTGTCGAGCAGCGTACCGGGGCCACCGAGCTCGCTGGCCTGCGCGCCCTCGGGCAGTGCCAGCACCAGCATCATGAGCGCCAGGAACGGATTATTATCCAATAATTTCATATAGTTACAATCAGGCTGGTTGGGCCGCTAGCGCGACTGCCGGGGCGGCGAGTATCCACGAATTGATCGCTCGAGAAAAGCGTCTGCTGGCACTCCGACACTGGCGAGGCCGGTGAGTTCCAGTTGCAGATAGATGCCGGTGTCCTGCTCGCCGGTGCGGCTCGATACGAACCGTCGTGCCACGAGGCGCAGTCCCCAACAGCAGGCGCGATACTCGAGACCGGCGAATTTCTCGATTGCCTGGTCTGCATCGAGGTCACGCACGATGCGGGCAAATGCCTGCAGGTTCCGGGCCACGGGCCATGCTGCGGAAAACTCTGCCTGGCGGAGCCGATCGCGCTGCATACGATAGCCGAGATTGACCACGCGATTCGCCGCGCTCTGGTAGCGCAGCTGTGCCTGGGCGCGCTCGCTCGAACCGAGGTCGGTGTTCCATTGCGTGGCGAGGTCGACATACCAATTGGACAGGGCGTTGACCGACAGCTGAGCGATCAAGTCACTGCTGCGACGTTCGGCTGTCACTTCGTCGGGCAAACGCACCCGCGGCGATGAAAAATAGTAGATCTGGCCAATGGAGGCGGCGACTTTCTGGCGACCGGTCTTCAGGTCGTTGTAGCGCGCCGTCACGCCAAGGCTCAGTTGATTGGCATCGCTGACGCGGTCCGGCCCGACATAGCGATTATCGCGAAACAATTGCACGAGATCGCCATCCGGCAAGGCGGTGTCGAATACCGGCAGGTCATCCTGTGCGCGAAACGGCGTGTACAGGTACAAGGCGCGCGGCTCCAGCGTGACGTAGCTCGAGCTGTTGCGCCGCTCGAGGATCAAGCCGCCATCGAGGCTCGCGAAAGGCAACCTGCGGGACGGGCTCCGCGCCTCGCCGGGGGCTGTGCCGTCCAGTTGGTAATTTGTCACGCGAAACCCGGCAGTGGGGCGAAGGAAATAGCCGCTTCCGGCCCAGTCGAGTGAAAGTCTCGGCGCCAGATCCATGCGCCAGCCGGTCACGCCCGCGTCGCGGTCGAAATTCACGAGCTCGGCATCCATGCCGACACCCAGGCGGTGGCCCGGCCCGACCCAGTACTGCCCGGCTGCGGCAAGACGCGGCAGCGACGCATAGGGCTGTTCGAGCGGCGTCAGGCTCCTGTCCAGTGTCTGAAAGTGCTGGATCTCGGCACCCAGGCGCCAGTTGTTGTCGCGATAGCGCAGGGCGAGATTGCGGGGGACGAAAGGCTGGCTCGTCCCTTCCGGGCCCTGGCCAAAATCCTCGAAATATTCGCGATCGCTGACATTGGCCGCATCGATCAACATGCGCCAGTCACCGGGCAGCCGGGTCTCCTGGCGCAGTTGCACGAAACTGCGGTCACGATTGCTGCTGCGCAACGGGTTGCTGGCAAGATCGGCGGCTACGGCCCGGTCGCCGGGCAGGAAGCGCGCGGTCAACGACGCGAGGCTGTGTTCATCGAGATAACGCAGCTCACCGCCCAGCTCGACGCCGCGCTTGCTGTACAACCGCGGCTCGAAGGTCGCATCGATGTTGGGCGCGATGTTGACGTAATAGGGTGTCTGCAGTTCGAAGCCGCTGCGCGAGGAATTGCCGACATTGGGAAACAGGAAACCGCTCTTTCGCTGCGTGCCGATCGGGAAGGAGATCCATGGCGTGTAGAGTATCGGTACGCCCTTGAATCTCACCCGGGCGCCGCGGCCGACGCCGTTGCGCCGGCGCGGATCGAGGGTGATGCTGTCGGCCTCGAGCGCCCAGGCCTCGTCATCGCGCGGACAACTCGTGAAACTGACGCCGCGCAATGCGATGAGCCCGTCGAGGCCGAGCGCGGCATTGTCGGCGCGTCCCCTGGCGCCGCGCTGCTTCAGTTCGAATTCCGCGCCCTGAAAATCCGCACCGCCTGTCGTGGCGTAGTTGCCATTGCGGCCCCGCAGCCGCAGCAACGGGTCCTCGTACTCGATATTGCCTCTCAGGGTCAGCGCCCGTTCCTCTTGCGAGTATTCCATTTCATCGGCGTGTATCTCGCGATCGCCCTGGCGCACGGTGACCCGGCCGCTGACCGTGGCGTTGCCATTCAATCCGAGGACCGAGCGGTCGCTTTCGATCTCGATGGGCGCATTGGCATCGACTGCGCGCGTCGCAGCGGGCGTCGCGGGCGTCTGATCGGCCGGCGGTTGTTCGCAATCGGCGTCGGCGGCGCCGACGACGGCGGGCAGCCCCATGCTGAGCAGCACGACGGCCGCCGGCGCGCTAAAGGAACTGCGATGTACTCGCCGGTTGGGCATGGCGCACACATTATAATGGCGCGATGCAACATGCTGGAGCAGAAAGTAGTCAGCCGGTCGACCCACGACGGGAGCTCCTCGCGGGCTGGCTCCAGGGCGACCTCGGTTGTCGAGTGCGTAGCCTTGCGATCGCATCGGCCGACGCGAGTTTCCGGCGTTATTTCCGCGTCATCGATCACGACGGCGCAAGCCGTATCGTCATGGATGCTCCGCCCGAGCATGAGGACATCGAGCCCTACCTGCGCATTGGCAAATTGCTGGGTCACGCAGGTGTGCACGTGCCGGCCGTGCTCGCGAGCGATCTGGGGCGCGGTTTTCTGTTGCTTGAGGATTTCGGTGATCGCCAATACCTGGCGGCACTGCGCCAGGGTGCGGATCCGCACCGCCTGTATGACGATGCGTTGCGGGCACTGCTCGCAATCCAGGTCGATGCGCAGCCCGCAACGGCCGAGCTCGCCCGCTACGATGCAGCGGCGCTCGAGCGCGAGATGCAGCTCATGCCGCAATGGTTCCTGCAGCGTCATCTCGATCTCGATGTCACCACCGATACCGCAGGCATGCTGCGAGCCGCGTTCGACTTTCTGATCGGTGAGTTGCTCGCGCAGCCGGTCGTATTCGTGCATCGCGATTACCATACGCGCAATCTGATGCTGCTTGCCGAACGCAATCCGGGTGTCCTCGATTTCCAGGACGCGCTCGCCGGGCCCATCGGCTATGACCCGGTCTCCCTTCTCAAGGACTGCTATATCGAGTGGCCGCGTGCAACATGGCTCGAATGGCTGGCGCGCTATCACACGGCACTCAGCGGATGTGGTGCCGAGGCGGGCGATTTCCCGGAGTTCACGCGCTGGGTGGAACTCGCCGGCGTGCAGCGTCATCTCAAGGTGCTCGGCATTTTCGCACGCCTCTGGCATCGGGATGGCAAAGCCGGCTACCTGCGCGACCTGCCGCTCACGCTGCGCTATACGATCGACGGCTGCCGCAGATTTCCCGAGCTAGGCGTGCTCGCGGACTACCTCGAGCAGCTTGCGGATGAGCTTCCCGTTGCGACGGAACGGGCGCTCGCGACGGTCGCGCAATGAAGGCGATGATACTCGCGGCGGGCCGCGGTGAGCGCATGCGTCCGTTGACGGATCGGCTGCCGAAGCCGCTGCTCGAGGTTGCCGGCAGGCCGCTCATCGACTACCACCTTGGCAATCTGCACGCGGCCGGTGTGCGCGAAGTCGTGATCAATCTTGCCTGGCTGGGGCAAAGAATCCGCGAATTCGTCAAGGATGGCTCACGCTGGGGCCTGCGTGTGCACTTCAGCGATGAAGGACGCGAAGCGCTCGAGACGGCGGGCGGCATCGTGGCGGCGCAACGCTGGCTCTCAAGCGAGCCATTCCTGGTGGTCAACGGCGATATCTACTGTGACTTCGAATTTTCACGGCTGCGACTTCATCCGGGCGCGCTTGCGACCCTGGTTCTGGTCGCCAATCCCACCCACCATCCGCGGGGAGATTTCTCACTCGATGCCGCTGGTATCGTCGGCTCGGCGCCAACGCGGCTTACGTTCTCCGGCATCGCGATCTACGATCCGACCCTCTTCGCCGGCCTGGCATCGGGCAAGCGCAAACTGCTCGATGTCCTTGCGCCCGAAATCAGCGCGGGTCGCATCATGGGCGTGCGCCATGATGGCCTCTGGCATGACGTCGGTACGCCCGAGCGGCTCCGGGATCTCGACCGGCAAGTGCGCCTGGCCACTGCAAGCGAGCATGAAATGCCGTATCGTTGCCCCACATGAGCCGCCTCAAGGACATTCCGGTCACTATCAGCCGTGAAGCCCCGCGCAGCGGCGACAAATACCTGACCGAGCAGGGCTTCACCGCGATTCGCGATGGCCAGAAAAAACGCAACGGCGTGACGGTACGCCGCGACAGCGGCAAGCCGCGCTGGTTGCGCGCACAGATGCCCGCGGGCGAGGGCTTCAACGACGTGCGCAAGATCGTGCGCGAACATCGGCTCGCGACCGTATGCGAGCAAGCACATTGCCCCAACATCGGGGAGTGCTGGAACGCCGGCACGGCGACCATCATGCTGCTTGGCGAAGTTTGTACGCGAGCCTGTAGGTTCTGTGCTGTGGATACCGGCAATCCACGCGGCTGGCTCGATCGCGAGGAGCCGCTCAACACGGCGCGCAGCGTGCAGTTGATGGGCTTGCGTTACGTCGTGCTCACCTCGGTGAATCGCGACGATCTCGCCGATGGTGGCGCCCGGCATTTCGCTGCAACCGTTCGGGCGATCATCGAACTGTCGCCGCAGACCCAGGTGGAGGTGCTGACGCCGGATTTCTGCGGCGATCCTGCTGCGGTCGAAGTGGTCGTCGACAGTGGGATTGCGGTCTTCGCGCAGAATATCGAGACCGTCGAGCGCCTCACGCACCCCGTGCGTGATCCACGCGCCAGCTATACGCAAACGCTCGCAGTTCTCGAACACGCCAAACGACACGCGCCCGCCGTGCTGACCAAATCCAGCCTCATGCTGGGGTTGGGAGAAAGCGAGGACGAGGTCATCCAATGCATGCGCGACCTGCGTGCGCGCTCGGTCGACCTCCTGACCCTCGGGCAGTATCTGCAGCCGACGGTGCATCACCTGCCAGTCGCCCGTTTCGTCTCGCCGCAGGAGTTCTCGGCACTGCGTGATACCGCACTGGCGATGGGTTTTCGCGAATGTGTCGCAGGGCCTCTGGTTCGCTCGAGTTACAGGGCGGAGCGGGCGCTGGCTGGCAACAATGCCGGAATCCGCAATACGCCCTGAGCCCTGCCGGCAGCCGCTGCGCGCGCGCTGGCTCGGCAGGCAGCCCTATGAGCCGACCTGGCGGGCGATGCAGGCATACACGGAAGCGCGCGATCAAAATACGCCCGATGAACTTTGGCTGCTCGAGCATCCACCCGTGTTCACCCTGGGGATGAATGCCGACCCGGCCCATGTTCTCGACGCCGGGTCCATCGACGTCGTGCGTGTCGATCGGGGCGGCCAGGTGACCTATCACGGCCCCGGCCAGTTGATGGTCTATCCGTTGCTCGATCTGCGTCGGCGCGAGCGCGCCGTGCGCTGGCTGGTGAGCGCACTCGAGTCCGCCGTGGTTGACTATCTCGCTGCGCTCGGCTACCGAGCGGCGGCGCGTGCGGATGCACCGGGCGTGTATGTGTCCGGAGCGAAAATCGCGAGTGTCGGAATACGTGTGCGCAAGAATGGCAGCTACCATGGTCTCGCATTCAACGTCGCGATGGACCTCGCGCCGTTCGCAAGGATCAATCCCTGCGGATACGCGGGTCTTGCGATGACCGACCTGGCGACGCTCGGCACGCAACAGTCGGTCGCTGCATCTGCCGCGAACCTGCTGCCCTGCCTTGCGCGAAGACTCGAGGTCGACGAACCGCCGCTCAGCCGCGACGGTTTTCTGCCGTTCGGATCAGCGGCGCACTGATTGCACGCCAGTCGCGCTCCGGCGCGTCAACGCGCAGATTCACGAATTGCCATGGATCGGTCTCGTCGTGGCAGTCGGCCCGCTCGAAATCATCGAGCGCTGACCACTCGGCAAAATGCCCTTCGCATGCGCCGAGATAGGGCAGGGCGACATCGAGCGCCGCGCGGTAGTCGATCTCGTCGGGCTCCACGATGCCGCGCCGCGGGTTGTCGATTGCCCAGGCGACAGCCGCGAGCGCGCCGGCCGCAACCTGCAGGCTGGTCGCATTGCTGCTCTCGACGAGCGCGCGCGCATGGTGAATATCAAGACGCGAGCCGAGCCAGTACGGACCTGCGGCGGGGCCGCATACGAGTACGCCGAGCTCATCCATGCCGGCAACGATCTCGCTGCCTAGGACGCGCTGGCGGGCATGCGGCGCGAAGCGGGCCTCGCGAAATTCGTCGATCGACCGCATGGCCGCCGCGCAAGGTCGATACGCGAACTGCACGCTCGGGCGATACAAGGTGGTGCCTGCATCCCGTACCGAGAAGTAGTCTGCGATCGACAGCGTTTCGTCGTGACTTATCAGCAATCCCTGTTGTGGTCCGACGCTCGGTACCCAGCTGCGCACGTAGGTCTCGACGCCAGGTCGCTGCAGCAGGATGCCGCTGCGTGATCCCTGGGCATGGCGGCGCGCATCGTCCGGCAGCCAGCGCTCGTGGGTGCCGAAGCCAAGCTCGGCGGGCTGCAATAACTCGAACGTGAACCCCGGCACCGACCAGGTGTTGACGAATTCATCGGCCGGCTTGTTCGTCGACTCGCGCTGCGAGTCGCGCTCCGCAATCTGCACCAGGCGCACGTCGAGTCGGCGCGCGAGCCGCGCCCAGTCATTGCGGGTACGAGGTTCGGAACGTATACCTTCGCGCGCCGCGAGGTCGAGGAGTGCGCGCTTGAAGAAATGCGAGACCAGGCCCGGATTGGCGCCATGGTCCATGACCGCAGTGCCTGATTCGCCCAGTTCGCGCTTGAGCGCGAGCACCGACTCGCGCATTACGTAATTGCTGTTCGCCAGATGGTCTGCGCCGTTCGGTTGGCCGGCGCCGTCCCAGACTTCGATGGAGGTATCGACGTAGAGAATATCGCGGCGCGAACAGAAGCGTGCGACCTCGCGGCTGCCGACGCCGACGGAGACGTTCACCAGCAGGTCGCCGCTACGCAGCAGGGAGCCGAGTACGCGGCGGAAATTTTCGCGGTTGAGCGGTTCGCGTCGAAACGACACGCCCAGGCGTTCGCAAAATGGCCGACCATCCTCGTCGGCGGCCAGAACCGTGAACCGCGAAACATCGTCGGAGAAGCGCCTGATCAGCATGGGCAGGAGTGCCTGTCCGATGCTGCCGCAACCCAACATCAGTATGCGGCCAGGTAATGCTGGAGTACGCATGGCGTGCTGCCTCGTTACCGGTCGAATATCGATGTCAGGGCATCATGGCATGTGTGCCCCGCTTTGACAAATCAGCGACGTGCGCTGGTGCACATTATCTCAAATCACCATGATGACGTGCGGTGCGTTGCGAAGTTCGATTACGAGCGCGGTGATGTGCTCGCGACTCTCGGCGACGATGCGATAGGTGATGGAAACATAGTTGGCGTGTCCGCTGTTGCGCACCGAAACCTGTTCATCGACAAGCTGCGGCACGTGGCGGCGCACGATCGCATCGATCTCGGCGCGCAATACGGACGTACTGCGACCAACCACTTTCAGCGGATAATCGCAGGGAAAACGCAGCAGCTGCTCGCCGGTTACCATGGCAATGCCGATTCCCTGGCCAGCATGGCCTCGAACTGCGCTCGCAGCTGCCGATACAATGGGCCGACCCGGCCGTCGCCGACGATGGCGTCGTCGAGGCGCGTGACAGGGATGAATTCCCGTAACGCAGAGCTGATCCAGATTTCCTCCGCGCTGCGCAGCTGCCGCTCGCTGACCGGTTGCCGGATGCAGGGTACTCGCAAATTGTTCGCGAGTTCGAGGACGACATCGCGGGTCGTCCCGGGTAACAACAGCGGTCCATCGGGCGGTGTGAGCAGGCGACCGCCATGCACGAGGTGAACGCTGCTCGACGTGCCTTCGGTGACCCAGCCATCGCGCAGCAACAATGCCTCGGCCGAGTCACGTTCGCTTGCCATCTGGCGCAACAACACATTGCCGACCAGGGCGACCGTCTTGATATCGCAGCGCTGCCAGCGTATGTCGGCGGTCGTAATTGCCCGCACGCCATCGCGACGCACGCTGTCGGCCGGCCGCGTCCAGGGGGCCGCATAGGCGAATACGGTCGGCGCCAGCGCTGGCAATGGTGCAGGGTTGCGCTCGCCCGCTCTGCCGCCGCGGGAGACCTGCAGGTACAGGTATTGATCGGACGCCGCGCCGCCTGCGAGCAGGTGAGAGCAGATCGCGCGCCACTCGGATTCGCTGTGCGGCGAGTCGATCGACAGCTCGCCGAGGCTGCGGCCGAGGCGCGCCAGGTGATGTGCGAAACGAAACGGCCTGCTGGCATACGCCGGTATGACCTCGTAGACAGCGTCGGCAAACAGAAAACCCCGATCGAACGGCGAAATCCGCGCCGCCGCCGCATCCATGTACTCGCCGTTCACGAAACACAACGATGTCATATGCGGCCGACCAATCCGGCGGGGCTGATCTGCTCGTGCTCAGTGAAACCAGAGGGCAATGGTGTCGACCAGGCCGCCCCACCAGCCTCCGGCTGCCACGGCCGTTGCTGCCTGAAGCGGCGCCTGCGCAACGACCTCCTCGCCACTCAATACCGTGATCTCGCCGATGTCATCGCCCGCGGCGAAGGGCGCGATCAGGGGATCGCGGGCCGATGCGCGTGTCGTGAGGGCAGCCGCCGTGCCACGCGGTACGGTCACCCACAGCTCATGGCCGGTGATGGCATCGACCGCATCGGTTGCTCCCTTGTAGACCTGCGGCACGAGAATCTTCTCGCCTGCGGCCTTCATGCGGACGGTTTCGTAGAATGTATAGCCGAAGTTCAGCAGGGCGGCGCTGGCGTCAGCGCGTGCTTTCTCCGACGCCGTACCGAGGACAACCGATATCAGGCGCATGCCGTTGCGGTCCGCCGACGTCACGAGGCAGTAACCCGCGGATTCGGTATGACCTGTCTTGATGCCATCGACCGACGGGTCGCGACCAAGCAGGTCATTGCGATTGCGCTGGCGGATTCCGTTCCAGGTGAATTCGGGCTGCGAATACCAGCGGTAGTATTCGGGAAAGTCGCGTATCAACGCGGCGGACAGCTCTGCGATATCCGCGGCGCTCATGTAGTGCTCGGGATCGGGCAAGCCGGTGCTGTTGCGAAAGTGCGAATTCGTCAGGCCGAGCTTCCCGGCATAGCTGTTCATCATGGACGCGAAGCCGTCTTCACTGCCGCCGACGCGTTCCGCGAGCGCGATCGCCGCGTCATTGCCGGACTGGATGATCATGCCTTTCAGCAGGATGTCCACCGGCACGCTTGCGCCGACCTTGATGAAACTGCGCGAACCTTCGGCGCGCCAGGCGTGTTCGCTGACCAGAACCGAATCGTGCAATTGCAGACGGCCCTCGCGGATTGCTTCGAACACCACGTAGGCGGTCATCAGCTTGGTGATGCTCGCGGGTTCCATTCGCGCCGCGGCGTCGCGATCGGCCAGCACCTTGCCGCTGTGGAAGTCCACAAGCAGGTAGGCCCGGGCATCGATGTCGGGTGGTTTTGGAACCGGCATGGCGGCCGACGCCGCAACGCAGAGCGCGAGCAACAACGATGCATGAAGCCAGGGTGCACATCGACGCATGGCGGAACTTCCGTGGGCTGTACCGAAGGTCATTTTATCGCGGCCTTGCCCGCGGCGGTTTCAATCCGTAGCGGTGCTGGAAGTCCGAGCGCGTCCAGCCGTTGCGCGAGCGCGGTGAATTCGGCATCGGAGGCAAGCGGGCCCACCTTGACGCGGTGCAGCCGATCGCCGGTGGCCTCGTCGGCAAGCTGGAGCTGCACCTTGGCAATGCCGGCCCCAACCAGTCGATCCCGCATTGCGATGGCATTGGCGGGGTCGGAATAGGCCCCGACCTGCGCAAATGACTCGGGTTCGGCGGATTCGACAACCGATGGTGACGGGGACGGTGATTGTGGTCTCGATGGCGTCACCGCCGCGGCCTGCGTGTCGATCGCTGCGGGTGGCGGCGCGACCGGCCCGGCGCCGGCGTTGCTGGCCGCTACCGGGATCGCTGCGGCGATGGTCGAGCCCGTGGCATTGCCGGCTTGCAGTACCCGCAGTTCCACCAGCGCTGTGCCCCGGCGAAGCATGTCCAGTTTTGCCGCCGCCGTGTAGGAGAGGTCGACGATGCGATCTCCGACGAAGGGGCCGCGGTCGTTGATGCGCACCACGACGCTGCGGTTGTTCTCGAGATTGGTGATGCGGGCGTAGCAGGGTATGGGCAGGGTCTTGTGCGCCGCCGTCATGCCGTACATGTCATAGGGCTCGCCGCTCGAGGTGCGCTGGGCATGAAATCCGGGCCCGTACCACGAGGCGATGCCACGCTCGACATGGCCGGCAGCGGTGTCGAGCACGTAATACCGCCGGCCGAAGACCTCATACGATGCAGGATTGCCGAACTTGCTGCGCGGCTCGCTCTTCGGAACAGCGTCGGGAATCGCGGCAACGTCGGGGGGTGCCGCGCTGCCGCCGGTCGACTCGCCGCGCTCAACCGTCGGTTGCCTCGTCGTACCGCGCTCTCGCAATGGCGCGCAGGCGCTCGCCAGGGCAGCGACCAGGAGGATGGCGATCGGCGCGTGCAGCCCGCGACCAACGGCGCCGCGTCGCCGCGCAAGGATCATCATTGCGTGCCGACGCGTCCGCTGATGGCCGTGGCCAGGTCGTGGACCGCCATTGCATAGCGCACGCTGCGGTTGTACCGGGTGATAACGCGAAAGTTTGCGAAACCGACGCGTACCGCAGGGCCTTCTTTCTCTTCCGCCGGGATCAGCAGGGCCGGTGTCTCGGCGGGCAGGTCACTGTGCACGACGACCCCCTCGGCGCGCAGGCTGGCGATGGTCTCGTTCAGTTCCAGGTTGCGAGGATCAGCCGTATAGCTGCCATCGGGATCTGCCTCGGCCTCGGCAAGCACGGGCGCGCCGGCTTGCCAGCCATGTTCGCGGAAATAATTGGCGATGCTCGCAAAGACATCATGCCAGTCGGAGAACAGATCGCGTCGGCCGTCGCCGGAACCGTCGACCGCGTAATTGCGATAGCTCGAGGGGATGAACTGCGGTGCCCCCATCGCGCCGGCATAGGACCCGAGGACCGATAACGCGTCCACATGTTCCTCGCGCACCAGTTGCAGGAACTGCGCGAGCTCGGCGCGAAAGAATTCGCCGCGCGGTGAGTAATCAAAGCCGAGCGTTGCCAGGGCATCCAGAACGCGCCACCGGCCGGTGATGCGGCCGTAGAAGGTCTCCACACCGATGATGGCGACGATGTATTCGCCGGGGACGCCGCTTGCCTCGCTGACCGCGGCCAGTGTGTCGCGATGCTCACCGAAGAAGGCGACGCCTTTGTCGATCCGCTCTCGCGTGAGGAAGTTCTCCCGATACTTCCACCAGGGGGCGACTTTTTCGGCAGGGCGCTGCATCAACTCGATGATGCGCGGTTGCGGTTCGGCTTTGGCAAGGATTGCATACAACTCGCCCGGATCGTAGCCAATGGCCGGGGCGGTAGTGGTTACGAACTCGCGGATATCTTCGCGATCGAGATCGAAGCGATTGTGGCCGGAGAAGCGCTTGCCGCTCGCGTCGGCGCCAAGCGCAGCGAGGCAGGCCAGCCAGACGAATGCGCCAGCGCGCACTACCCGACCAGTTTTCGATGTGAGTACATGGACATCAGGATACCGAAGCCCGCCAACAGGGTCACCATCGAAGTGCCGCCGTAGCTGACGAGCGGCAGCGGTACTCCGACGACCGGCAGGATGCCGCTCACCATGCCGGCATTGATGAACACGTAGACGAAGAAGGTCAATGCGAGCGAGCCGCTCAACAACCGCGCGAACGTATCCTGCGTCTGCATGGCAAGGTAGATGGCCCTGAAAACCACGAACAGGTAGAGCACAAGCAATATGGCCTGCCCGACCATGCCGAATTCTTCGCCAATCACCGCGTAGATGAAATCGGTGGACCGTTCGGGCAGGAATTCCAGTTGCGCCTGGCTGCCATTCATCCAGCCCTTGCCGAATACACCACCGGAGCCGATGGCGATGGTGGCCTGGATGGTGTGGTAGCCGGCACCGAGCGGATCAGTCTGCGGATCGAGAAAGGTCAGCACGCGTTGACGCTGATAGTCGTGCAGGAAATTCCAGCCGACATAGGCGCCCGCGACGGCGAGCGCGAGCAATGCGCCAATCAGTCGCACTGACATGCCCGCGAGCAGGATCAGCAATGCGCCGCCTATGGTGATCAACATGCCGGTGCCCAAGTCGGGCTGTGCCACCGTGAGTCCGGCCGGTACCGCGATGATCACGGCGCAGACCAGCAGGGAACGAATCGACAGCGGGATCGGCCGCTCGTGCAGGTACCAGGCGCACATCATGGGTACGGCGATCTTCATGATCTCGGAGGGCTGGAACCTGATCACGCCGAGATCGAGCCAGCGCTGCGCACCTTTGCCGATGTAGCCGATCGCGTCGACCACCACCAGCAACACCGTGCCGAGCGCGAACAGCCATGGTGATATGCGTCGCAGGAACGCGGGTTTGACCTGGGCCAGTGCCAGCATGGCGAAGGCGCCAAGCCCCAGGCGCGCGCTCGCGCGCAGCACCATGCCGAGATCCTGGCCCGAGGCGCTGTAGAGCACGATGAGTCCATAGGCAGCAATCAGGCCGATACCGACCAGCAATGCGCCGTCGAGGCGCAGCGTCGCAAGGATTCTTGCGGTGGCCGTCAGCGTGCGTCGGGTGACCGACGAATTGTCGACTTCCTCGTAAATCATTCGCCACCCGCCTGGTTGTCGATGAAGGGTGAATCGTCCTGCACGCCCGGCAACAGATAGGCGTCGAGCACCTTGCGCGCAATCGGCGCGGCCGTGCCGCTGCCGCTGCTGCCGTTCTCGACCAGAACGGCCACGGCAATCCGGGGAGCTTCGACAGGAGCGAAGGCGATGAACCAGGCGTGATCGCGCAGCCGCTCGTCGATCTTGCTGGCGTCGTACTTCTCCGTCTGCCCAACCGTGAAGACCTGCGCCGTGCCGGTCTTGCCGGCGATGGTGAATTTCGCGCCGCGCGCGCTCGCCCGGGCCGTACCGATGGTGGTCACGGCCTGCATGCCGTCGATCGCGATCTGCCACTCGGCCTGATCCTTGATCGGCAACGTCTCGACCAACCTCGGCGCAATGCGCTCGATGTCGCCGCTTGCCGGATCGCGCAAGCCAGTGACCAGCCGCGGCTGGTAGCGCTTGCCGCGAGCGGCAATGATGGATGCTGCGTGCGCCATCTGCATCGGGGTCGCAAGCAGATAGCCCTGGCCAATGCCGAAGATCACGGTCTCGCCCGGAAACCAGGTCTTGTCAACCGGGTTGGCAAATGCCGTCTGTTTCCACGCGGGTGATGGCAACAGGCCGCTCTTTTCACCGCCAACATCGAGTCCGGTGACCGCGCCCAGTCCGAAATGACCAAGAAATCCGGCCAGGCGCTCGGCACCGATCACTTCGGCGAGACCGTAGAAATACACGTCGCAGGACTGTGCAATGGCATGGACCATGTCGACGCGGCCATGTCCTTGTGGTTTCCAGTCGCGAAACCGGTGCCGGGATCCGGGCAACGTGAAAAAGCCACGGCAGAAGCGGCTGTCCGACGGCGCGATGACGCCATAGTTGAGTCCGGCCATGGCCACGATCGGCTTGATGGTCGACCCCGGTGGATAAACGCCCTTCAGGGCGCGATTGAACAAGGGCCTGTCGATGTCGTTCTGCAACGCATCGAACTCGGCCTGGGTGAGGCCGCGGCCAAACGCATTGGGATCGAAGCCTGGCTGGCTCGCGAGCGCGATGACGTCGCCAGTTGCCGGATCGATCGCGACGATCGCCGCGCGTCGGCCCTCGATGGCCGCTTCGGCGGCGCGCTGCACGTCATAGTCCATCGCCAGAATGACGTCGCGACCGGCGATCGGCGGCACGACTTTCAATTCCGGGATGACGCCGCCCTGGCGATCGACGCTTCGTCCCTGGGCGTTGACCAGTACTTCCTTTGTGCCATTGCGGCCGTGCAGTTGCGTTTCGTATGCGGCTTCGACGCCGAGCTTGCCGATCAGCGACGTGCCAAAGTAGGTGCTGCGATCGATGCGTTCGAGATCTGCCTCGCTGATGGCCGCGACATAGCCGAGGGCATGCACGGCCGAGGCGCCAAACGGATAGCTGCGCGCGAGGCGCACCTTGATGTCGACGCCTGGAAAATCCATGCGGTGCACCGCGAAGCGGGCAACTTCTTCCTCGCTCATGCGCAGCTTCAACGGCACGCTTTCGAACTTGCGACGCGCACGAATTCGGCGGCGCATGTCGGCGATTTCCCCGGCCTCGATGAGCCGCAGCTGCGCGAGTCGCTGCAGCGCATCGTCGAGATCCGGAACCTGCTCGCTGATCAGTTCCAGTTGGTAGGCCGGCACGTTCTGCGCGAGTATGCGGCCCTTGCGGTCGAGTATCAGGCCGCGACTTGCCGGCAAGGGCTCGATGCGCACGCGATTTCCCTGCGACAGGTCGGTGTAATACTCGTGCTTCCAGATCTGCAGCCATGCCAGTCGCGCGATCAATGCAAGCGTCAGCGCCAGGATGATGACGATTGCGATGACCGTGCGCTGCTCGAAAATGCGCTGTTCGCGCCACTGGTCCTTGATGCGCACGGTTGCGTTCATGGGCGCTTGATCGCGCTAGCGGCTGTAGCGGCC
Source organism: Steroidobacteraceae bacterium (assembly GCA_041395505.1). NCBI lineage: Bacteria > Pseudomonadati > Pseudomonadota > Gammaproteobacteria > Steroidobacterales > Steroidobacteraceae > Steroidobacteraceae bacterium. Next base: position 36,203 of record JAWLAG010000002.1, on the reverse strand, counting down.
GACAATCGCAGCCACGAGCGGCCAGCAGATTGCGCCGAGGACCGGGCTCAGCCACCGCCACGGATTGGCGATCGCGTGGCCGGTCCAGCCGTCGATCGCCCAGACGATCGCTTCATAGAGGAATACCGCCGCGAACACGAACAGGCATTGCTGCAGCAGGGTCTGATTGCGCAGCAACAGGTGCATGCGAATGGCGATGTAGGCGACAATGCAGGCCGCAAGCGCGTGCTGGCCGAGCACGACGCCATGGAAAACATCCATGGCGATCCCCGCCACGAAGGCGATGGCGATGCCGCCGAGGCGCGGCGCGACGACAGACCAGAACAGGACGACGAGCAACACGATCGGCGGACGGAGGGTTGCAAGGACGTTCGGCAGCGGCACGGTCTGCAACGCGATCGCGACGAGTAGTGATATCACGAGCACGCGACGTGACGGTTCCTGCGTGAGCGTCACGGTCTGTCCCCTGCAGGCGCATCCCCGTCGGCCGCGGCGGCGGTAGTCGTGGTGTCTCCCGTTTCACCGGCGGATTTCTCATCGCGCACATCGTTTCGCAGCCAGATCAACATGACCTGCCGGTCGCGATCGAGTCCGGCGAGCGGTCTTGCCCGCACCTGGGTCAGGGATTGCGCGACATCGCGGGATACGTCGGTTACGCGGGCAACGGGAAAGCCGGCCGGAAAAACCCCGCCGAGACCCGAGCACACCAGCAGGTCGTCCTCGCGGATGTCGGCCTGTATCGGCAGTGCCTGCAATACGATTTCGCTCGCGGCTCCGGTGCCGACGGCAATGCTGCGAAGGCCATTGCGCAACACCTGCACGGGGATGGCGTGTTCGGGATCGCTGATCAATATCACTTCGCTGCTCACCGGCCCGACGTGCAATATCTGGCCCACGACGCCACGTCCGGCGATCACCGTCTGGCCGCGGAATGCGCCGTCGATCTCGCCGCGGTCTATCACCATCCGCTGGCGCAGACTCGTCGACTCGAAGCTCTTCACCTGTGCGGCGAGATGCCGGTCCGCAATATTGACGGCGGCGCGATCGATTTCGCGCCAGCGCGCATTCTCGCTCGCCAGCGCCTCATAACGCATTACCTTCAGGTCGAGATCACGAACGCGCTGGCGCAGCGATGCGTTCTGTTCCTGCAATTGGTCGCGCGCTTCGAATGTCTCCCGCAGCCAGCGCCAGGCCGCGCCTGGCGAGTTGACGGCGAGCTGTATCGGGTAGGCCGCGGCGGTCAGCGCGTAGCGGGCAGTCTCGAGCCAGCCACTGCGCTGATCGATGATCATCAGCGTGACACTGAGGATGCTGTAGAGCGTCAGGCGCGCTCCAGCGGACGGTCCGCGCACCGGCAGCGGTCGGTTCGCGCGTCTCGCGAATGCCGCCACGGTGTATGCCCGTCTATTCGAGGCCGAAGTGGCCCGGGCCCAGTTCGTCCATCAGCTCGAGGATCCGGCCGCCACCACGGGCCACGCAAGTGAGCGGGTCATCCGATACCACGACGGGCAGGCCGGTCTCTTCCATGAGCAGCTTGTCGATGTCGCGAAGCAGCGCGCCGCCGCCGGTCAGTACGATGCCGCGTTCGGCGACGTCGGCGCCGAGTTCCGGCGGCGTCTGCTCGAGCGCCTGCTTGACGGCGCTGACGATCGCCTGCAGTGGTTCCTGCAAGGCTTCGAGGATTTCGTTGCTGTTGAGCGTGAAACTGCGGGGAACGCCTTCCGAGAGATTGCGGCCCTTGACCGACAGCTCGCGCACTTGTTGTCCTGGATAGGCCGCGCCGATTTCGATCTTGATCCGCTCGGCCGTCGCCTCGCCAATGAGGATGCCGTAATTGCGGCGCACGTAGTTCATGATGGCATCGTCGAAGCGATCGCCGCCGACGCGCGCGGAGTTCGCATACACAATGCCGTTCAGGGACAACACCGCAACCTCGGACGTGCCGCCGCCAATGTCGAGGACCATCGAGCCGCGCGCTTCGTGCACCGGCAGGCCGGCGCCCACGGCGGCCGCCATCGGCTCGCTCACGATGCCGACATTGCGTGCGCCGGCACCTTCGGCCGATTCACGGATGGCCCGGCGCTCGACCTGGGTGGACCCGAAGGGGACGCAGACCAGCACGCGCGGCGAGGGCTTCAGCAGGCGCTGGCCGTGGACCTTGCCGATGAAGTACTGGAGCATTTTCTCGGTGTAGGTGAAGTCGGCGATGACGCCGTCCTTGAGGGGCCGGACCGCCGTGATGTGGCCCGGCGTGCGCCCGAGCATGCTTTTCGCTTCGGTGCCGACCGCCACGATGACCTTGCCGCCGCGCGAGGGCTCATCCTGTACGGCTACGACCGACGGCTCATTGAGAACGATGCCCTTGTCACGGACATAGATAAGAGTATTGGCCGTGCCCAGGTCGATCGACAGATCGCTGGAGAAATAGCCCCGCAGGCGTTTGAACATGTAAGGCGACCGGTACTCGCGAAAATGCGCGAAAAAGTTGCGCTAATCTAGCAACCACCGGGACATTCCACAAGGCGAGGTGTATGATTTTCAGCCTTCGCCTGTTGATTCTTCCAACCGTTTCACATGACCCTGCAGCGTGACGACATCGAGCGCATCGCCGCCCTGGCGAAACTGTCGCTGACCCCGGCCGAACTACCGGCCTACCTCGAGAGCCTGCCAAAGATAGTCGAGTTCGTCGGGCAACTCGAAGCGGCGGATACGGGCGATGTCGAGCCCATGGCGCATCCCCTCGAGGGCCAGAGTCAACGCCTCGATGTCGATGCGGTCACAGAATCCGATCAGCACGAGCGCTACCAGCGCAATGCGCCGGCCGTATCCGCCGGACTCTACCTCGTGCCCAAGGTCATCGAGTAATGGCGCTGCATTTGCGTACCCTGGCCGAGCTGCGCCGCGGCCTGCTGGCCCGCGAGTACTCCGCGCTTGAACTCGCGCAGGCGTACCTGGCGCGGATCGAGGCGGCCCAGCCGACATTGAATGCCTTCATCACCGTGACGGGTGAGTCCGCCCTCGCTGCGGCCCGTGCCGCTGACCAGCAACTTCTGCGTGGCGAGTCCGGGGCGCTCACGGGATTGCCGCTCGCACACAAGGACATCTTCTGCACCGACGGCGTATTGACGAGTTGCGGATCGCGCATGCTCGCGAATTTCGTCTCGCCCTACGACGCGACCGTGGTCGCGCGGCTGCGTGCCGCCGGCGCGGTCATGCTAGGCAAGACCAACATGGATGAATTCGCCATGGGTTCGTCCAACGAGACGAGCTATTTCGGCGTCGTGCGCAATCCATGGAACACCGAGCTCGTGCCCGGCGGCTCATCGGGTGGTTCGGCTGCCGCGGTCGCGGCACGGCTGGTACCGGCTGCTACCGCGACGGACACCGGCGGCTCGATACGTCAACCGGCGGCTTTGTGCGGCGTCACCGGACTCAAACCCACCTATGGTCGGGTGTCGCGTTACGGCATGATCGCCTTTGCTTCGAGCCTCGATCAGGGCGGCGTCATCGCTCCGACGGCTGAGGACTGCGCCCTGCTGCTCGGTGCCATGGCGGGTTTCGATCCGCGCGACTCGACCAGTGTCGATGCCCCGGTACCCGATTACCTGGCCGCACTCGGCCAGTCGCTGCGGGGCCTCAAGATCGGTCTGGTCCGTGAATTCGTCGGCGCCGGACTCGATGCCGGGAATGAACAACGCGTGCGCGCAGCGCTCGCCGTCTACGAGCAGCTCGGCGCCACGTTGTGCGAAGTGAGCCTGCCCAATCTGGCGTTGTCCGTGCCGACCTACTATGTGGTCGCTCCGGCGGAGTGTTCATCCAACCTGGCGCGTTTCGACGGCGTGCGTTTCGGTTATCGCTGCGAATCGCCGCGCGATCTCAACGACATGTATTGCCGATCGCGCGGCGAGGGCTTCGGGGCCGAGGTCAAGCGTCGCATCATGACCGGCACCTACGTGCTGTCCGCCGGGTACTACGACGCTTATTACCTCAAGGCCCAGAAGGTGCGACAGCTCATCGCACAGGATTTCAAGCGCGCCTTCGAGAGCGTGGACGTGCTGGTCGGACCGACCACGCCGACGCCTGCCTTCGCCATCGGCGCGAAGACCGCCGATCCGCTGACCATGTACCTCAACGACATATACACCATCGGCGCCAACCTCGCGGGATTGCCGGCGATTTCCCTGCCTTGCGGTTTCGTGGGTGGATTGCCGGTCGGGCTGCAGATCGTCGCACCCCATTTTGCGGAAGCGCGGTTGCTGAATGTCGCGCACGCCTACCAACGACAGACCGAGTGGCACAGCCAGTTGCCGGCGGCATACGCCTGATCCGCATGATGGACTACGAAACAGTCATCGGTCTCGAGATACACGCGCAGCTTGCAACGCGCTCGAAGATCTTCTCGCGCTCGGCCACGGCATTTGGCGCAAGCCCCAACGCCCAGGCCAATCTGGTCGACCTGGGCTACCCCGGCGTGCTGCCCGTGTTGAATGGCGAAGCCGTGCGCATGGCGGTGATGTTCGGGCTCGCGATCCGCGCGAAGGTTGCCGAGCGCTCGGTGTTTGCACGCAAGAACTACTTCTATCCCGACCTGCCCAAGGGTTACCAGATCAGCCAGTACGAGCTGCCCATCGTTGCCGGCGGCACCGTCGAGATCGTGCTGGCGGACGGAACGACCAAGACCATAGGCGTAACACGTGCGCACCTCGAGGAAGATGCCGGCAAGTCGCTGCACGAAGGGCTCAAGGGCGTATCGGCCATCGATCTCAATCGTGCCGGAACCCCGTTGCTCGAAATCGTGTCCGAGCCGGACCTGCGCTCTGCCGGCGAAGCCGTGGCCTACATGAAGAAGATCCACACGCTGGTGCGCTACCTCGGCATCTGCGATGGCAACATGCAGGAAGGTTCGTTTCGCTGCGACGCGAACGTGTCCGTGCGCCGGCGCGGCGCGAGCGCTTTTGGCACACGTGCGGAAATCAAGAACCTGAATTCCTTCCGGTTCATCGAAAAAGCCATCAACTTCGAGGTGGCGCGCCAGATCGACATCGTCGAAGGCGGAGGCAAGGTCGTCCAGGAAACCAGGCTCTACGATCCGGATCGCGGCGAGACGCGCTCGATGCGAAGCAAGGAGGAGGCGAACGATTACCGTTATTTCCCGGATCCTGATCTGCTGCCGCTCGAGGTCTCCGCTGCGTATATCGAATCAGTACACGCGCAGTTGCCGGAATTGCCGGACGACAAGGCGCAGCGCTTCGTTGCCGACTACGGATTGTCGGCCTACGACGCCGGAGTGCTGACCGCGAGTCGCGAGCTCGCCGATTACTACGAGCAGGTGGTCGCGGCGGTTGGCGCGCAGCACGCCAAGCTCGCGGCCAACTGGGTGAGTGGCGAACTCGCCGCCGCACTCAACAAGGATGGTCTCGATATCGCTGCCAGCAGGGTCGGCGCCGCGGCGCTTGCGAACCTGCTCGAGCGGATCAACGATTCCACGCTCTCGGGCAAGCTTGCCAAGGAAGTGTTCGAAGCCATGTGGAGCAGTGGCAAGGGCGCCGATGCGATCATCGATGAGCGGGGCCTTCGGCAGATCACCGATACGGGCGCCATCGAGCGCGTCATCGACGAGGTCATGTCGGCCAATCCCGGCCAGCTCGCCGACTACCGCGCCGGCAAGGACAAGCTGTTCGGCTTCTTCGTCGGTCAGGTCATGAAGGCCTCCGGTGGCAAGGCCAATCCCGCCCAGGTGAACGCACTGCTGAAGCAAAAGCTCGCGCCCTGATGGTCCTGCCGGAGGATCCCAGCGCCGACAGCCTGCGACGTTTCGTATTCGATTCACTTCCGATGCGAGGCTACTGGCTCGATCTCGGGCCCGCATGGCGGGAGCTCAAGGCGCACCAGCATCATCCTGCTGCCGTGGAAAGGCTGCTGGGCGAGACACTCGCGGCCAGCGTGCTCCTTGCGGGCACGCTCAAGTTCGATGGCCTGCTCACGCTGCAGATCGAAGGCAGCGCCAACATTGCGCTGCTGGTGGCGCAATGCACGCATGACTATCGCATGCGGGCGATGGTGCGTGTCGCGGACGTTGCCGGGGAGGGCACGAACTTCACGTCGCTCGTGGGCGAGGGAACGCTCGCCGTGACTATCGATACGACTGCGATCGAAGGGGGACGTTACCAGGGCATCGTGCCACTCGATGGCAAGAGCCTCGCCGAGTCGCTCGAGCACTATTTCGCGTCCTCGGAGCAACTCCCCACCCGGGTGTTGCTCGCGGCGGATGCAAATCGCTGTGGCGGGCTCATCCTGCAGCGCATGCCGGCCGACAGTGGCCGCAATGCAGAAAATCACGACGGCGAGTGGCGCCTCGCTGGCGAGCGGTTTTCCCGACTGGCACGCGGGCAATTGCTTGACGGTGACGGCGAGTCGCTGCTGCGAGCACTGGCAGGATCCGAGGCCATCCGGTTGTTCTCCCCTCAGCCGGTGCGGTTTCGCTGCCGCTGCGATGGCGACCGTGTCGCAAGCCTGCTGCAGGGCCTTGGCCGCGAGGAAGTCGAGGACATCCTGCGCGAACAGGGCAGCGTCAGCGTCACCTGCGAGTTCTGTCAGCGCCCCTATCGTTTCGACGCCGGCGACGTGGAGCAACTGTTTGCCGGCGATCACCCGCCGAGTGGTTCGCGCGCCCTGAACTAGGCAAGCACAGCGCAGGTGGCGGACGAACCGCCCCTTGCGCCTGCGGCGACGCCCACCATCCCGGTGGGCACTGCCATTGGCACCCCATTTCAGAGTTTTCACTTGCCCGGTGCCGGTTCATTTGACCGACGCATTATTCCAACCACATCACAGTTTTCGGCCGGGCGGCGGTGGCGCCGAACGACACATGCAACGGCGTTTTTCCATGAAATACAGGCCTCGACGATCAACACGACGGCAACAGGAATTCGGGAACGGCCATGCAGAAGAAATTACTGGCGATTTCAGCGGCGGCAATTCTGGCGGGAGGGCTCTATCTGGCCCGGCCCGATGCATTGCCGGTTACGAGCGCTGTCGACGAAGCCGTGGGCAGCGCATCGGATGCAAGCCCGATTCGCGTTGCCGGCAATCCCTGGGACGATTACGAGCCGGCTGTCTCGCAGACCAAGCCGGTCGCGCAGCTCGCGCGCGCCGTCGTTGCGATGGCGGACGACCAGTTGCCGGTGTTCGAAGCCGTCGACCGCTCGGCGCCAGCCTACCTGGCCCATGATCCCCGTCCGGTTGCCGCGCGGCCAGGTGCGCTCGGCGCTTCCTACGATCCGGTGACCCCGGCGGGTTACGTCGACCAGCTGCTGCGCACCTCGCACGAGGCGGACATGGGCGAGCTCGCCACGCGCATCGCCGCGCTCGATGGCCGCATTTTGCGCAATTATCAGAATTTGCACATGCTTGCGGTGCGTGCACCGCAGAGCCGCATCGCGGCGCTGCTGGCGCTCGATGGCCTGCAATCAGCCGGCGTCGATCGCGACGTTGCCTTCATGTCGCAGCCGACACTCGAATCGGCGCACCTGCCCACTCAAGGTATGAGCGAGTTCACGAGTGTGCGCAGCGATATCGGCGTCGCCGTGATCGACACCGGTGTCGCGGATCATCCTGACCTCAACGTCGTGCGCCGTGCCAATCTCACCGCGCCGGTCACGGAGCTCGTGGCAAGTGGCCGCAGCGACGGCGCGCTGAAGGCGCTCTACCTGTTCGACGAGGGCAGCGGCGCACGCGCGTTCGACCGCACGAGCGGCACGCCGATGCATCTCGATCATTACGCCGACAGCAGTGGCCTGACCCAGGCCGATGGTGTCGCCATTTCGGGTTTGCGTTCGGTTGGCTCGCCATCGGCGCCGTTCCAGATGCAGAACAACTCCGATCATGCGATCCAGATGTTCTGGGTGGATTTCTCCGGCAACCTGGTGTCCTATGGAACGATACAGCCCGGCCAGAACTGGAGCATCGGTTCCTATCGCGATTACCCCTGGGTGGTGGCCAATGCGGCCACGGGCAAGCCCGAGGCGGTGATGCTCGCGCCGGTCGCAAGCAAGCAGCATTACTTCAATGGTCTGCCCGGCGAGTTTTCGGCGAGTGGCCTGAAGGTACACAACGGCGTGTTCGCGAATTTCGACAGCAACGACAAGATCGGCCCGAGCTGCAAGGCGAACAATGCCATGACGCTCGAAGTCTGGTTGACGCCGGCGAACATCACCGACAATTCGATCATCCTGCAGCGCGGTGTGACGACGATCGGCGACTTCAAGCTGTTGCAGATGGGCAATCGCTTCCAGGCCCGGGTGCGCAAGTCCGCCACGGTCGTCTACACCTATACCAACAGCGGCGCGCTGTTGCCTGGCAAATCGACGCATCTGGTGGTCACGCGCGGTACCGACGGCTATGTGCGCATGTACCAGGACGGCATCAAGACCTATAGCAACGGTACGAATCGCAGCGAACCGCTCGCCTGGGATACCAACTATCCGTTGCAGATCGGCGATACCGATGTGCCCTGGCAGGGCTCGATCGACATGCTTGCCGTGCACTGCCAGTCGCTCAGCGACAGCCAGGTTGCCGCGCACTATCTGGCGGGTGCGAACGCCTATGTGACCCAACTCGACGCGGTCGGCCACGGCACTCATATCGCTGGCACGATCGGTGGCAATGGCAACAAATCGGCAAAGCAATACAGCGGCGTTGCGCCGGGCGCATCGCTCTATGACCTGCGGGTGCTCGACAGCACTGGTCGCGGTACCGTCTCCGGTGTGTTGGCAGCCTTCGACTGGCTGATGGAGCAGGGTTCGCGCGAAGGCATTCGCGTCGCCAACCTCTCGCTCGGCAAGGCGGTCGAAGTCAAGGCGGCGGATGACCCGCTCGTGGCCGCGGTCGACGCCCTGGTCGCGCGCAACGTCACCGTGGTCACCTCGGCTGGCAACTACGGCGCCGCCGGCAATTTCTATGTCACGAGTCCCGGTATCGCGCCGGCAGCAATTACCGTGGGTGCGCTCAACAATGCCGATACCGGATGCTCGGGCGATGACACGGTCGCCGACTTTTCATCGCGCGGCCCGACGCTGTATGACCACTACGTCAAGCCCGATCTGCTGGCGCCCGGCTATCGCGTCATTGCGCCGATCTCGAAAGGCTCGTTGTCTGCCGGCTATCCTGAGCGCCTGGCCACCTGCCTGACTGGCGATTGCTACGGCCAGTATTTCCGTCTGAGCGGTACCAGCATGGCAGCGGCGGTCACCTCGGGCGCCGCGGTGCTGATGCTCTCGCGTGATCCATCCCTCAATCCGGCGAGCGTCAAGGCGCGCATGATGCGCTCGGCTCGCAAGATCGCGGGCGACCCGGTCGCAACCGGCGCCGGTGTACTCGACATCGCGGCAGCGATGCGCGACACGGGTCGCGTGGCACGTGCGCCGTCGCCGAAGTTGATCCGCCCGAGCGCCGGCACCACCGTGCTGATCGAAGACACAGGCAAGTTGTGGGGTAGCAGCGAGTGGTCGGCGCGCAATATCTGGAACAACGGTTACCTCTGGAACGACGGCTACCTCTGGTCGGATGGCTATCTCTGGTCCGACGGCTACCTCTGGACCGACGGTTACCTCTGGAACAACGGCTACCTGTGGAACAACGGCTATCTCTGGTCGGATGGCTACCTCTGGGCCGATGGCTACCTCTGGAACAACGGCTACCTCTGGAACAACGGTTACCTGTGGACCAATGGCATCGAGATGATGGCCGACAGCTCATCCTCGAGCGCGGGCGGCTCCTGCCCGGCCGACATGACGGTCACGCGGCTCAGCAATGGCGGCTTCGAGCAAGGGACTGCCGGACTGTGGCAGCCCGCGAGCGGCATCACCATCACGACATCAGCTTTCGAGGGCGCGAAAGCACTCAAGATCACCGCGCCGTCGAGCTCGTCACTGTGCACCTCGTTTACGCTCAATTCCTTCGAAGTTGGCCAGGTACTGACCACCGTCGGCTATTACACGGCCGAGCCCAACCGTCCGTGGACTGGCATCGGCTTCGACTACTTCGACGCGAACTGGACCGAGATCGGCGAGAACTACACCTCGCTCGCTCCCGCCAGCGCCTGGACCCGCTTCACCTTCAACGGCACGCCGCCCGCGGGCACCCAGCATGTCACGCTGTGGTTTTGTGGCGGCAGCACGAAGTACGATGCCCTGGAGGTACGCTGATGCGCCGCCGCACCCGTCGTGGTTCCAGGTCGTTGCCAGCGTCGTCACATCGCGCAACGCGCTCACCTTCGCCGCGCCGCACGCATGCCGACGACGACTATTGCGGATTCCTGTCGGCGCCCGAGCAGCGTGCCTCGGCTTTCGCCGAGTGCGGCGGATCCGCGCAATACCTCGACGGGCCGGGCGATCGCATCGCTGCCTGCTTTTGACTCCCCGTGCCGCGTGGCCCTCAGCGCGGCTTGCGGAACTTGAGCGTAAAGCGATCGCTATAGCCTTGCAGCGATATGCGCTGCGAATCGAACTGCAGGCTGTCATCCGGCCGGTAGTGCAGATCGCTGTAGTCGACGAACTCGAAGCCCGCCGCCGTCACTTCCTTGATGACGAGTACCGGGTCGATGCGGCGCCAGGTCTCGCTGGTGGCCGGTTCCATGTGCCGGCGCGTGTGATCGACGATGCCGTAGATGCCGCCCGGCTTCAACGCCCTGAAGACTTCGGCGTTCAACAGGGCCCGCGATGGCGCCGTCAGGTTGTGCATGTTGCGAAAGGTCAGCACCATGTCGACGTTCTTCGCCGGCAGCTGCAGTGATTCGACGTCGGCAATACCGTACTGACCGGTCGGCTTGAACACCGTCTTGTCGTCAAGGACCTCGACCTTGTCGAGACCCCACTCAGTCAGCAATGGCGCAAGACGTTTTGCGCCGATGGCGAGCGATAGCTTGCCCTTGTCCGCAAGCACGGGCGCAAGCACCTTGGTATACCAGCCGCGCCCGGGCAACAGTTCGATGACGTGCATGTCCGGTTGCAGGCCGAAGAACTCCAGGGTCTCGAGCGGCTTGCGTTCGGGCTGGTCGCGCGCGCGTTCATCGGCCGTGCGGATCGACGAAGCCAGTGCGGCTTCGATGCGCGTGGCGGCTTCGCTCTTGGCGGGCGCATCCTGCGCGGCGGCGACGAGCGGCAAGGCAATTGCAGTCGTCGCGATGCAGAGTCGGAAAAATCCTGTCGATGTCATCATTCTGCTCCGGTTATCGTGGCATGAGTGCGGGTCATTCGCGGCTAGCGCGCAGCTCCGATCGCGACGGGGCGTACCGGCGAGCCGGCGCCGCCTGCCGAGCGCAGCGGCAGGATCATGGTGCAGGACAACCAGACCTTGTCGCGGGCCAATTCATCGAGCTTGGCATTCTGTATCTGATGTATGCCCGATTGCGTCAGGTCGGTATGGTGGATCGCGAAGGGCAGCCCCGGCGGCGTGCCTTCGGCCGGTCCGGCCTTGCCCGCCAGCTGACCGTCATTGACGGGATCGGTGAACGGATTGTCGAGCGCAATCAGCACGATCTTCTTCTCCGCGATGTATTGCGCAGCGTCATAAGCGAGTCCCGGCCCCTTCGTGTAATAGTCCGGAGATGTCCAGTTCTCGCCCCAGCCGGTGTAGATGTAGAGCACGTCGCCTGGCAGTAGTCCGCGTTCTGCGAGGCCTTGCGCCTGCAACATCGTGTCGATGTCGGCGCGCGTGATGGCCCTGCCCGGTGCCAGGATCTCGCCATTGCCAAGCGCCGCACGCGCATCGAGCAACACGGCGCTGGTCACGATCGGCGGAATGTGCTCGACGCCGAGTTTCAGCAGCGGCGAACCCGGCGTGGGTTTGACGTCTGCCTGGGTGTAACCGCCGTAGTAGCGCACCTTGTCGGCGGGCAATGCACCCTTGCCATCCCAGGCCTCATCGAGAAATCCAAAATGCCCCAGCGCATCGAGTTGCGTGGCCTGCGCGCCCGGTTCACCGGTGACGATCTCTTCGCCGTTGAAGGCGTGGCGCGTACCCGGGATACCGACCGTCGGGCGATAGCGGTATTCGAGCTTCACGCCGAAGGGTGATTGATTCATGTCATTCGAGGTCTCGTAGGACAGTTCGTAGCTCTTCGCGCCCTCGGCGTTGAGGTATTGAGCGCAACGCATCCAGGTACCGGCGCCCAGCGTATTGGCCATGCCGACCTGATCGCCGGCTGGCCAGGGGCCGGCCGCCGTGAGCGCCAACGATGCCTTGTCGATGGCCGCTTCGGACTGGGCGGCGCTCTGCGGTTCTGCAGGAGGCGCAGCCGACCGCGCGCAGCCGAACAGGCTGTACACCGCCGCAATGGCTGCGATCAGGCTCCTCGCATGGGCGGCACGGGAATGCGGTCGATGGGCAGGATTCATGGCGGCTCCTTATGTGAGATGGCTCCGCATACTAAGGACAGTGCCATGCGTCGTCGAGCCTTGCCGGCATCCTCGCCGTGGGCCATGGACGGGCGGCCAGGCTTGCGGCATACTATTTCAATATTTTATGAATAAACGAAACGAACCAGGTGATGACGTGCTCGTGCAGGCCTTGCAGGCCGTGGGCGAGCCAGGGCGATTGCGGCTGCTGCGCCTCGCTCTCGGCGGTGAGCACGCCGCAACTGAACTCGCAAGGCTCGCGGGTCTTTCCAATTCCGCGGCCTCGCAGCATCTCGAGAAGCTCGTGTCTGCGGGGCTGCTCGGCCGCAGGCGCGACGGGCGACGGGTTTTCTATCGCGCGCAGTCGTCCGCGGCCTGGACTGCACTCGGGGATCTGCTGAGTTCAGTTCAGTCGGGCGCGGCCCACGCCGCTGCGACGGCCGGAGGCGACCCGTCTGGTGCCGCGCTGCAGCTCGCGTTGCGTGATCATCTGGTGGCGCTCCTCGCACGCGCGGGCACCCAGCAGGTCTGTCTGCCGCAGTCCCTGCACCCGGTGCTTGCACCTGTGGTTGCGCGCGCGCGGCTCTCCTTGTTGTGTTATCGCCCGGGCGAGAATCTGGCGGCGCTCGCGACAACGCCTGGCTGCCTCATCGTCATGGACGCTCGCTCGCTCGGGGGCGCGGCTATCGGCGAGGAAATCTATCGCCAGCGCGCGCTCGCCGAGCGCACCGATTGCCGACTGCTGCTGCTGTGCCGGTACGACGCGCTCGAAGGCATGGCCGCGGCCCATCCGCTCATGGCGGTGCGGCGTTACCTCGCAACTGCGGGATTCGAAAGCCTGCGCATGCAGCCGCTCGATGCCGATGGCATCGAATGGCTGTTGGTCGAAGCGGGTGGTCGTTGCGCGGCACAGGGGGCTGCATGAGCAGCGCGGCGCGCGGCATCAGTGTGTCCTTCGAATTCTTCCCGCCGGCGACGGTGGCCATGGAGGAAACGCTTTGGGCATCGGTGCAGCGACTCGCTCCGCTTGCGCCGCGCTTCGTTTCGGTCACCTATGGAGCGGATGGATCGACGCGCGATCGCACGCACCGAATCGTCAATCGCATCCAGGGCGAAACGCGGCTGACGGGCGCGCCGCATCTGACCTGCGTTGGCGCAAGCCGCGAGGAGATCCGCGCCATTGCCACGAAGTACTGGCAGGAGGGCCTGCGTCACATCGTCGCCTTGCGCGGCGATCCGCCGCAAGGCGAGGAGCGCTATCAGCCGCATCCGGGCGGCTATGCCTACGCGGCGGACCTGGTCGCGGGTCTGCGCGAGGTGGGTGATTTCGAAATCTCGGTCGCCGCCTATCCCGAGACTCATCCCGAAGCCGGCACTGCCGAGGCGGACCTCGACAATCTGCGCCGCAAGATCGATGCGGGCGCGAGCCGCGCGATCACCCAGTTCTTTTTCGAAAGCGATGCCTACCTGCGCTTTCGCGATCGCTGTGCCGGCGCGGGCATTGCGGTCCCGATCGTCCCGGGCATCCTCCCGATCACGCGATTTCCGCAAGTCCTGACATTCGCGGCGCGCTGCGGAGCGTCGATTCCGCAATGGTTGCGGGAGCGATTCGAAGGTCTTGACGATGACCCTGAAACACGTCGGCTGATCGCCGCCAACGTGGCCATCGAGCAGGTCTCGCGCCTGCAGCGCCACGGCGTCACTGATTTTCATTTTTATACGTTGAATCGCGCGGAACTCACCTACGCCATCTGCCACGCGCTTGGACTGCGCGCCGCCCGAGCATGAGCGGCGGCGAGCGCGCAACCCGGATCGCTGCGCTGCGCGATGCCATCTCGCGGCGCATCGTGCTGCTCGATGGCGCGATGGGCACGATGATCCAGGCGCATCGTCTCGATGAGCGCCAGTATCGCGCCGAGCGCTTCGCGAACCACGCGCGCGATCTGAAGGGCAACAACGACCTGCTGAACCTCACCCAGCCGGAGCTGGTGGCCGGGATCCACGCCGACTATCTGCAGGCCGGCGCGGACGTGATCGAAACCAACACCTTCAACTCAACCGCCATCGCCCAGGCTGATTATGGTCTCGAGGGGTTGGCCGCGGAGCTCAATCTCGAGGGCGCGCGCCTAGCGCGCCGCGCCGCGGATCAATATTCGGCGCAAACCGGTCGGGCTGCCTGGGTGGCCGGTGCGCTCGGCCCGACCAATCGCACCGCATCGATTTCGCCCGACGTCAATGACCCCGGCTTTCGCAATATCGACTTCGATCAACTGGTCGCAGCCTATGCAGATGCGGCTCAGGCGCTGGTGGCGGGCGGTGCCGACCTTCTCATTATCGAGACCGTGTTTGACACGCTCAATGCAAAGGCGGCGATCTTCGCGGTGCAGACCGTTTTCGAGCAGCTCGGTACGCCATTGCCGCTCATCGTGTCGGGGACCATCACCGACGCATCGGGTCGCACGCTCTCGGGGCAGACGGTCGAGGCCTTCTGGAACTCCATACGCCACGCCGAGCTGCTTGCGGTCGGGCTCAACTGCGCGCTCGGCGCGCGCCAGCTGCGTGCCTATGTGGCCGAGCTCGCACGCATCGCCGACGTCGCGGTCTGCGCCTATCCCAATGCCGGCCTGCCCAATGCATTCGGCGAATATGACGAGGGTCCGACGGAAACGGCAGCCATCCTGCGCGAATTCGCCGCGAGCGGACTGGTCAATCTGCTGGGGGGATGCTGCGGTACGACGCCCGGGCATATTCGCGCGATCCGCGCGGCGATCGCGGATTGCACGCCGCGCAAGTTGCCCTCGCTTGTGCCCGCATGTCGGCTGGCCGGCCTCGAGGCGCTCAACATTGGCACCGACAGTCTGTTCGTCAACGTGGGCGAGCGCAGCAACGTCACCGGTTCGGCACGATTTCGCAAGCTCATCGAGGCGAATGACTACGCGGGCGCTGTCGATGTGGCGCGTCAACAAGTGGCATCGGGCGCACAGCTGATTGACGTCAATATGGACGAGGGCATGCTCGACTCGAAGGCGGCCATGGTGCGTTTCCTGCACCTGATCGCCGCCGAGCCGGACGTCGCTCGGGTGCCGGTCATGATCGATTCATCGAAATGGGAGGTGCTGGAAGCGGGGCTCAAATGCGTTCAGGGCAAGGCCGTGGTCAATTCCATCAGCCTGAAAGAAGGTGAGGAGCGATTCCTCGAGCAGGCGCGGGTGCTGCGCCGTTATGGCGCGGCGGTGGTGGTGATGGCATTCGACGAGAAGGGCCAGGCTGATACCGTTGCGCGCAAGCTCGCAATCTGCCGCCGCAGTTTCGAGCTCCTGACCGGCAAGGTGGGAATCCCTGCGTCGGACATCATCTTCGATCCCAACATTTTTGCAGTCGCGACGGGAATCGAAGAACACAACGGCTATGCGCTCGCGTTCATCGATGCCGTTCGCGCGATCAAACAGCACCTGCCGGGTGTGCTGGTCAGCGGCGGCGTCAGCAATGTCTCGTTCGCGTTCCGCGGCAACGATCCGGTGCGCGAGGCCATGCACACGGTGTTCCTGTTCCACGCGATTCGCGCCGGCATGGACATGGGGATCGTCAATGCCGGGCAGCTTGGCATCTATGCCGAGATCGATCCGTTGCTGCGCGAAGCGGTCGAGGACGTCATTTTAGACAGGCGCGCCGATGCCACCGAGCGGTTGCTCGACATCGCTTCGCGGTGGAAGGGCGAGGCCGGCATGGCGCAGCGCACCGAAGACCTCAAGTGGCGCGATTGGCCCGTGGCGAAGCGCCTCGCGCATGCACTCGTCAATGGCATCGATCGGTTCATCGTCGAAGATACCGAGGCGGCCCGGCGCGACAGCGAGCGGCCGCTCGCTGTCATCGAGGGGCCGCTGATGGACGGCATGAACACCGTGGGCGACCTCTTTGGTGCGGGCAAGATGTTCCTGCCGCAGGTGGTCAAGAGCGCTAGGGTGATGAAAAAAGCGGTTGCCTACCTGGTGCCATTCATCGAAAAGGAACGCGATGGCGCGGCGCGCGCAGCCGGCCGGATCGTGATTGCAACGGTCAAGGGGGACGTGCACGACATCGGCAAGAACATCGTCGGCGTAGTTCTGCAGTGCAACAACTTCGAGGTGATCGATCTCGGCGTCATGGTCCCTGGTGAGAGGATTCTCGATGCCGCGGAACGCGAATCGGCCGATCTGATCGGACTGTCGGGGCTGATCACGCCGTCGCTCGATGAAATGACGCTGGTCGCGCGCGAAATGCAGCGCCGCGGCATGACCCAGCCATTGCTGATCGGCGGTGCGACGACCTCACCCGCGCACACTTCGGTCCGCATCGCACCCGAGTACGGGCAGCCGGTAGTCTATGTGAAGGATGCTTCGCGCGCGGTCGGTGTCTGCCAGCGCTTGTTGACGCCCCGGCACCGTGCCGAATATGCGCAACAGATTGCGGAGGAACACGATCGACGCCGCGAGCAACACGCCCGCAAGAAGCGGCGCGCGCCGGCCGTCAGCCTTGCTGCGGCCCGCGCAAACCGGGTGCCAGTCGACTGGTCGGTGTGGCAGGCGGATGTGCCGGCGGTGCCGGGGATCCAGGCTTTCGATGACTATCCGCTCGAGACGCTGGTGGGTTTCATCGACTGGATGCCATTTTTCAACGCCTGGGAGTTTGCCGGGCGATTTCCCGACATCCTGACCGATCCCAAGGTCGGCGATGCGGCCAGCAACCTGTATGCAGATGCGCGGCGCATGTTGCGGCAGCTCGTTGCCGAGAAGTGGCTGCAGCTGCGAGCGGTCATCGGCCTCTTTCCGGCCAACGCTGTCGGCGACGATGTCGCGGTGTTCGATCCGCGCCATCCTGACAGGCGAATCGAGACCCTGTGCTTTCTTCGCCAGCAGCGTGACAAGCCACCCGGCCAGGCGCATGCATGTCTCGCGGATTTCATTGCGCCCGAAAGTTGCGGCCGTCGCGATCATATCGGCGCATTCGCGGTGACAGCAGGTCTTGGTATCGAGACACAGCTGCGCCGGTTCGAAGCCGAGCACGATGATTACTCGGCCATCATGCTCAAGGCGCTTGCCGACCGCCTTGCCGAGGCGGCCGCCGAGCATTTTCACGAACGCGTGCGTCGCGAATTCTGGGGTTATGCCGCCGGCGAGGCGTTGACCAACCAGGAACTGATAAAGGAATCCTATCGCGGCATCCGGCCGGCGCCGGGCTACCCGGCCTGTCCCGATCACAGCGAAAAGACCAAGCTGTGGCGCCTGCTCAATGTCGAAGAACGCGCGCGTATCACCCTGACGGAAAATTTCGCCATGTTGCCGGCCGCCGCCGTGAGCGGCTGGTATTTCGCGCATCCCGCTGCACATTATTTCCAGGTCGGACTGATCGATCAGGACCAGGTGACGGACTACGCCTCGCGCAAGGGAGTCGATGCAGCAACGATTGCGCGACTGCTTGCGCCGAACCTGGCGGAAGCCCCGGTTGCAGCGAGTGCCGTGCCGACCTAGTTGCCGCGCACCGGCTGCGAGGCGTTCGCACGCAGCCCGGCAAGGTAATCCCGGTCGCCGAGATCACTCATCTGCGCGAGTATCCAGCGCTGCCTGCCGACCAGGTAGCGCCCTGGCCGGCGAGCGCGAAAGCGCAGTGGATTGGGCAGCACAGCCGCGAGCATGGCGCATTGTTCGCGGTTGAGCCGCGCCGCCGGGCGTGAATAGAACCGCTGTGCCGCCGCTTCGACGCCGTAGATGCCTGAGCCGAACTGCGCGACATTGAGATAGACCTCGAGGATGCGCTCCTTGGGCCAGAACGCCTCGATCAACACGGTGTACCAGGCTTCGAGCAGCTTGCGCGGATAGCTGCGCTTGCGCCAGAGGAACAGGTTCTTCGCGACCTGCTGCGAAATGGTGCTGGCGCCGCGAACCCGCTTGCCGGTCGCGTTGTGCGACATCGCTTCGCGAATTGCCTTGAAGTCAAAGCCATTGTGGTGCGCGAAGTTCTGATCCTCCGCCGCGACCACCGCGACCGCCGCATAGGGCGAGATTTGCCCGAGGTCGCGCCAGCGGTAGTCGACTTTGCGCGAGCCGCTCGTGCCGGCCGGGTCGCCATCCAGCATGGAGCCCAGCATGAAAGCCGAAGTCGGCGGATCGAACCAGCGCAACGTTAGCACCACCAGGGCGCTCGCTGAAATCGCGACGAGCGGAAGCAGCAGCACCGCGTACAGCCAGCGGCGCGGCTTGCTTGACCGTCGGGCGGACAGTCCTTCGCCCTAGCCGGCGGCGCCGAGGAGAGAGGCGCGCATTACCGTCACATCGTCCCTCGGAACGTCCTGGTGACCTCGCCGGGTCGTCGTCGGTACGGCGGCAATGCTGTCGACGACATCCATGCCGGCCGTTACGCATCCGAAGACCGCGTAGCCGTGTTGCCGGCCGTTGTGGTTGAGAAAATCGTTGTCGACCAGGTTGATGAAGAATTGCGACGTTGCGCTGTCGACGTCATTGGTGCGCGCCATGGACAGCGTACCGCGCAGGTTCTTGAGTCCGTTGTCGGATTCGTTGCGTATCGGCGCGCGTGTCTTGCGTTGCGCCATGCCCGCTTCGAGACCGCCGCCCTGGATGACGAATCCGGGGATTACCCGATGGAAAATCGTGCCGTCGTAGAACGCATCGTCCACATACTGGCGGAAATTGGCGCTGCTGATCGGCGCTTCCTTCTCGAACAACTCGATTTCGATTTGACCCAGGTTGGTCTCGAAGCGAATGGCTTTCAAAGTGTTCTCCGTAATGTACCCTGCAGGCGGCCTTCGCTGACACGCGGCCACCCGGCGAGATCGGCGTGGCAGCGTACGTGAGCAAACCCGGCATTGGCAAGTGCGTCCGCGACCGTGCGTTGCTGCGTGCCACCATGCTCGAGTATCAACCAGCCGCCGTCGCGCAAATGCATTGGCGCGTTCGCTATTATGAAAAAGAGCGCCTCCATGCCGCTTGCTCCGGCCACCAGCGCTTCACGCGGCTCGGCCCGCACGCCGTCATCATGCAGCGCGGAATCGTTGGCGGCGAGATAGGGCGGATTCGACAGCACCATGTCGAATTGCCGCTCACCAAGGGCATCGAACCACTCGCCCGGCAGCAATTCGACGTTGCCCGGCGTGAGACGGGCGAAATTCTTCGCGGCCACGGCGCGCGCGGCATCGCTGCGCTCGACCGCAGTGATTTGCCAGTCGCGCCGCTCCCGGGCAAGCGCCGCGGCGATGGCGCCGCTGCCGGTACCCAGATCGAGCACTTGCAGGCCCGACCCGGTGCCGAGCGCCAATGCGCGCTCGACGACGAGTTCCGTCTCCGGCCGCGGCACGAGGACGTTCGGGTCGACCAACAGGGGCAGTGACCAGAATTCCTTCTCGCCGCGCAGATAGGCCAGGGGCTGGCCGGCGGCGCGGCGTCGCAGCCAGTCGCGCAATCGCACTTGCTCGGCGTCGGTCAATACGCGCTCGGCTGTCGCGACCGTTGTCGCGACGGGCAGCCGAAGCGCAGCGGCCACCAGTCGCCTCGCCTCGACGGGTGCGTGCTCGCCCAAGGGCTGCAGGACGCTCTCGGCCAATGCGAGTGCGGCGCCGATTGTGTCGCAGGGCCCGTCCGTTATAGTGTCGGTCATGGTTCAAGCGCTCAAGTTGCGACGTCCGTTGCTGAGCGGCGAAGTTCTCGACCTCGGTCTGCGCCTTTTCATGGCGAGCATTGTAAAGTGTCTGCCGGTTGCGCTGGCCGTGCAGCTGGTGGGGCAGCTGGCATCGATACAGGGTTTCCTGTTGACCGGTCGCGGCGCCCGGCCGGCTGCGGATCCCCTGTGGTGGTCGTTGATGCTGGTTGCATTTGCTGCCGCCGCGATCGGGCTGGCATTGATCATGCGCCTGCAAACCGCCACCGGCACGGCGGAATTCTCCTTCGCTGCCGCGGCACGTGCGACACTGCGGCAGGCATCGCCGGTTGTCGCAATCGCGATCGCGGTCGTGCTTGCCGTGGCCGCGGGCCTGGCGCTGCTGGTTCTGCCGGGTGTTTATCTCATGGTTGCGTTGAGCATGGCGATGCCCTCGCTCGTCAACGAAGGGCTCGCGCCATTGCCGGCGATGCGACGAAGTTTCAGTCTGATTCGCGGTCACTGGTGGCGCACGGCATCCATGTTGCTGGTGGCGCTGGTGGCCGTCATCGTCGTCTATTTCGTGCTGTGGACAGTGGTCCTGCTCGTGGCGCAATTGTTCGGTGCAGCCGATCTCGCGCTCGTGAGCGCACTCACTGCAGTTGTACTGGCAATCGTCGGCGCCACGTTGCTGCCATTGTTCGCCGCGCTGTTGCTCGTCATGCACGCCGATCTGGTTCTTCGCAGCGCTCTGGCCGGACATGAAGGCAAGCCTGTCGCCGCCTGAACGGGCCGCGCTCTGCGCTGCGCTCCTGTTCCTCGCGCTCGCCGGCCAGCCAGCGATGGCGCAGACCGCCAGCGTTTCCCTTGCGGAACTCGACCGGCAGATAGAACTCTGCCGGCAGCGGCTCGATCCACGATCCGATGTCGGCTTTGCGCGCATCAACGCGCGCTGCCCGGCACTGGTGCGGACCCTGCGCCGCGGTCCGTGGTCCGCCTGGCTGCCGCAATCATGGAATGAGGCGGGCAATGACCTGTCCATCGATGGTGTCGCGCAGTTTGCCGCCATCGTGCAGCGCGAAGCTGGCGCCGCCACGGTGCGAGCGGCACCGCACCCGGGGAGTCTGTACCAGCTCGGCGAGCGATTTCGCGCCGCCAATGACGAGCCGTCGAACCTTTGGACGCGCTTTGCGCGCTGGCTAAGGGGATACGGCGAGGCTGGCGGGGCGGGCGATGCTATTGCGCCTGCCTGGCTGAGGCAACTGCTGGGTCGCCAATGGCCGGCGCCTTCGATGCTGCGCCTCGTGGTCGTCTTGCTGTTGTCGCTCGTGGTCGCCCTGGTGCTGCGCGGCGCCTATGAGGAAATTCGTGACGCCCGCGCGCGACGAGTGCGGGCGGTCGCGCAGCGCGACCAGCACCCGCCCTTGCCGCCGCCGGCCGTGCTCAGTCGCAGCGACATCGAGCTGGCGCCTTACCACGAACGGCCGGCATTGATGGTGCGGCTTGTATTGCAGTGTCTGCAGCCACGTCTGCGGGCGGGTCCGGCAGGGGCGCTCACACTGGCGGAACTTCAGGCGCGATTCGGCGGGATGGACGCAACGATCGCGCGCGAATTCGCGAAATTGTCCGAAGTCGCGCTACGCGCCCGCTATGCCGCCGCGATACCGGAGGTGCAGGAGATAGCGGCTGCACTGGCCTCGGGAGATCGGGTGATGGGCGCGCTCGCGCAGACCAACGCATGAATACCTCGGCGACCCGCATGGCCTCGGTGCTGGCTGCCCTCGCGGCCGCGCTGCTGTTCTTCCTGATGTTTCTCCTGCCGCGCAGTCCGGAGCGCGCGCGCGAAGCCATCTCGCGGCCGGTCAGCAGCGAGTCG
Source organism: Steroidobacteraceae bacterium (assembly GCA_041395505.1). Classification (NCBI taxonomy): domain Bacteria; kingdom Pseudomonadati; phylum Pseudomonadota; class Gammaproteobacteria; order Steroidobacterales; family Steroidobacteraceae; species Steroidobacteraceae bacterium. Next base: position 14,306 of record JAWLAG010000002.1, on the reverse strand, counting down.
CGCAGCAACGGCTATTTGTTGCTGCAGCGCTGGCTGCAGGACAGCGGCTTCGAAGTGCGTGCACTGCGATCGCCGTATACGAGCCTCGGAGAGATTGCAGGCGCCGATCATGGCAATCTCCTGCTGGTTACATTGCCGGGCGCCCGGCCGATCCGCACGGATGAACAATTGGCGCTCGAGCGCTGGCTGCGCAATGGCAACACGCTGGTGGTGATGGCGGCACTGACCGACGCGCCGGACTGGTCGCAGGCGTTCGGTGGCGTGGCACTTGCGGACATTGCTGCGCTCACCGGGCTCGATTTCGAATCCACCACGCAACGCGAGTCCCGCCTGGCCGGCCGTCGCACGGTGCGACCGGCGCCATCTGTCGAGCTGCTGGCCCGTCCGCAGGAGCGGCGCATGGTGCCGCGCCAGCCTCATCCCTTGTTCGACAGGGTTGGTGCCGTGGCCGGCGTTGCGGACTACACCCAGCAGGATTGGCTGCTGCGTGTTCCATTCGACAGCTTTGCTGCCGAACTCGCTGCCGATAGCGGCTCGGGAATCGGCACGGCTTTCGTCAAACTCGTCGGCAAGGGCAAGATACTCCTGCTCACCATGGGCAGCCCGCTGACGAACCGGGCGATCGAGCGGGCCGACAATGCGCGTTTCGCCGCCAACCTGTTCGCCGCCAATGTTGCGCCGGCGGGTGTCGTCATCTTCGACGATGCGCACCAGGGTGTTGCGGATACCTACGATGCCGCAAGCTTCTACGCCGATCCCCGCCTGTACCTCAGCATCCTCGTGCTGCTGTTGACCTGGTTTTCCTGGGTCGTCGGTGGCACCGCATTGGTCCTGCCCGTGCGCATCGAGGCTCCTGCCCAGGCCGACCTGCTGAACGCGAGCGCCGCGTTCCTCGCCCGAGTGGTGCGCCCCGCAGACGCGGCCGTCACGCTCGTCCAGCAATTCGTGCGGTCGGTTTCGACGCGCCTGCGGCTTGCGCCGGATCCGCAATCGTTCTGGCAATGGCTCGCGCGCCATCCTCGTGTAGCATCGGCGGATCTGGCGCGCGTTTCGAGCATGGCGCGGACCGCGGGCAGCGGCGGCAAGGTCGATCTGCTGCGCTTGCGCAACTTGCTGGTCAAGATCGACAGGCAGATACCATGAGCAATCACATTCGCGAACTCGAATCTCAGCTGCAGCGGGAACTGGGCCGCGCCGTCATCGGTAACCGCGCGGCCATCCGGGCCCTCACGGTTGCGCTCACGGCGCGCGGGCACGTGTTGTTGCAAGGCGCGCCGGGCCTCGGCAAGACCCTGCTGGCTCGCTCCGTGGCAGCGGTGATCGGCGGCTCCTTCCGCCGCGTGCAGGGAACGGCGGATCTGATGCCAGCGGATATCATCGGCGTGAGCATCTATGACGAAGTCGCCCGGCAATTCGTCTTTCATCCCGGACCGTTGTTTGCAGATGTGGTCCTGGTCGATGAGATCAATCGCGCGGGACCCAAGACGCAGTCCGCGCTGCTCGAGGCGATGGCCGAGCGGCAGGTGAGCACCGAGCAGGGCGTCCAGAAGCTCGATCCCAATTTCCTGGTGATCGCGACACAGAATCCGCACGAGTTCGAGGGAACATTCCCGCTGCCCGAATCACAACTCGATCGTTTCATGCTCTGCGTCAATCTTCTCTACCCGCCCGCGGACGAAGAAGTCCAGATCCTCGAGCGCTACGGCGCCACCATGACCGAGACCGTTTCATTGCCGCAGATGCGCATCGTCGAGGCCGACCTGTTGAGCGCGGCCCGGGACGAAGCCGAAGGCATGCACGTATCGCCCGCTCTGCACAGCTATGTCATCGCGCTCGCCAATGCGACCCGCGAACGGACCGACATTGCCGTCGGCCTCTCGAGTCGCGGTGCGCTGGCATTGTTACGCGCGGCTCGCGTCGTCGCGGGTCTGCGCGGCGGTGATTTCGTCACGCCGGAAGACGTCAAGGAGGCCGCGCCCTGGGTGATCGGGCACAGGTTGTCGCTCGGCGCCGAAGCGGCATTGCGTGCCGTCTCGGCGCAGCAGATCATCGACGAAGTGCTGGGCGCGACACCGGTCCCTCGATAATCATGCACGTTGCCGAACGGGGTTATCTGCTGATCGTCCTGGCAGCGATACTCGCGATCGTGGCGATCTGGTCAGCGGATCCGGCCGTCTCCTTTCTTTGGGGCTGGCCATTGCTCCTGCTGCTCGGTGGCATCGCGATCGAAGGGGCGTTGATGCGTCGTGCGCAGCCGACGCTCGAAGTGACACCACCTGATATTCTGCTGCTCGGGCGCGATGCTGCTGTCGATTTCAGCATTCAGAATCCCGCCCGACGCTTCCTCCAGCTGCAATACGCCCCGGTCCTGCCAGCGCAGCTCGCCTTGTCGATGCCAACCGGCGTCATGCGGCTCGCACCGGCCGCAGCCAATCGCGGTCAGCTGCGAGTTACGGCCGTGCGGTTAGGCGCCGCACGACTGCCCGCATGGCGCGCGCGTCTGCTCGGCCGGTTTTCACTCGCCTGGTGGGATACCGAGCTCGCCACTTCGTCGCAGATCGAGGTCGTCCCGGACAGTCCAGCGCTCGCTGGCAGCCGCACATCCGCCTGGATCGGAGGTGGGCGCAGTCTGCCGGTCGCCGGCGCAGGCTTCGAGCTCCTGCAGCTTCGCCCCTATCGCAGCGGCGATCCGCTCGGCAGAATCGACTGGAAGTCCTCGGCGCGCAGCAACGCTCTCGTCAGCCGCGAATACAGCGAAGATCGGCATCTGGAAGTCGTGATTGCACTCGATGCGGGGCGGCTGAGCCGTTTGCGCGCCGGGCATCTGGATCGCTACGGTCTATATACCAACGTCGCGGCCCGTTTCGCCGAACGATTGTCGCTTGCTGGTGATCGCGTCGGACTGGTCGTGTTCGCCGATGTGCCGCTCATCGAGGTGGCACCCACGATGGGCTACGCCGCTGTGCGGCGCTTGCGCGACGCAATGGCCTCGATCAGCGCGCAGCCTGTCGAATCGGATCCGTTCGCCGCCGCGGCGGTCATTCGTCGCCAACTGCGGCGGCGCAGCCTGGTTGTGATGCTGAGCGATTTCGGCGACAGTAGCGGCGCGGAGGGCATGCTTGCGGCACAACGATTGCTGACCCCGCCGCACCTGATGTTGGTCGGCGCTTTGCAGGATGAGGCCACGCTGTCCGCCGCGAACGGCGCGGCCCGACACTGGCTCGATCCATGGCGCGCGCTCGCCGCGCGCGAGCAGATCGAGCGCATGCAATTGCAGGCACAACAGATGACGCAACGTGGCGCTGCGGTTGTTCTGGCGAGTGAGCGCCAGCTCGGCGATGCGCTGATGCTCCGCTTCGGACAATTACGCCGTCAGCGGCGTATCTGAGCGCCGCCAGCGACGCGGCAGCAACAGCAGGGCAGCGGCGCAGAGAAAATATCCGGCGCCGATCGTGATCCGCGCCGCGAGCGATACGCCCGGGTTCGGCGAGATGAATCCCTCGATGAATCCGCAGCCGATCAGCAAAATGCACAGGACCAGCATGAGCTTCCAGGTACGGGCGATGGCAGATCGAAACGCATCGGAGCGCAGGCCGTTGGGCGGGCGCGCGATCGCTTCGCCCACGGCCGCCCCTGCGGCCCCCGCGAGGCATACGCAGCCGAGTTCAACCGGGCCGTGGGCGATGATGAACGCAAACAGCCGGTCCGCGATTCCGTGCTGCGATGTGAACGCAAACAGGCTGCCGAGCAGCAGCCCATTCAGGGTGACGATGTAGAACGTGCCGAGGCCGAACAGGAAGCCGGCGCAATAGGCGAACAATGCCACGACGACGTTGTTGGTCAGGATCTCGGCACTGAGTACCGATCCCGGAAAAACATTCAGCAGGCTGTCGGTCCACAACTCGCCGCGCTCGACGGTTGCGACCATCTGCGGCGATGCGAATAACGCCACCAGGTCCGGATAGCTCTGGGTCAGCCAGTGGCCAGCGGCAATCGACAGCACGAACAGCAGTGCAACCCAGGCGATGTGTTTGCGCAGCGCCCAGACCGTTGCCGGCAACTGTGCCCCGAACAACAGCAGGGGCCAGTGCCGCGGCTGGATGGCGGGCCGATGGATGATGCCGTGCAGCCGCAGGTAGGCCGACTCGAGCCGATCACGCTCTGCGCCGCGCGGTGCCGCGCGGCGCACGCGGGCCAGTTGTTGTGCCAGTTGGCGGTAGTCGTGCAGTACCGCAATCGCTTCGGCAGGCGTAGCCGTGCCGCGACGCATTTGCTCAGCGTGCTGCGCGATGGCGCCGGAGTCCCGCTGTTCGAAAGCGCCATCGGTCGTCGCGGGCAGTTCTGGTCCTGTCATCTTGGCAATCCGCCGGCAGAGGCGTGAGTTTCGGCCGGGCGATCGTAGACGAGCACCGTGCCCGCAGCCAGATCGCCCAGACGCACATGCTGGCGGGTGAGCAGCGTCGTCGCAAGACCGAGCCCGTAGACTCCGGGCAGGCTGTCGATGAGTCGAAATACGTTGCGTATCAGCAGGGCGTTGACGCCGCAGCGGGCGCCATGCAGATCCACAATGCGCACGTGTGCAAGGCGCTTGCCGGGTGTCTGGCCATGCATGGCAGGTTCGAGCACGAAGTGATAGAGAAAATAAATGGCCGTCGCAGGCGCAATCACAGCCGCGTACCACGATGCGCTGATCTCGCTCGGCGGGCCAATGCCTGCGCCGCGATTGTAAAGCGCTGCGCCGCACACGTACCACGCGGCGGCTGCCGCTGCGCGAATCATCCAGTCGATGAAGAACGCGTAGGCGCGCGCGCCGGGGCCGGCAATAGGCAGCTGCACCGCAACTCCGGTCGGACTTTCTATCATCACCCGCAATCCCGTGCGGGCCAATGGATCGTCGTCAGCCATCGCCGGCCAGCAATTGCGCCTGATACTCGGCCAGCAGGGGATCGATCAGGGCATCCAGCTGGCCGTTGAGGATGTCGTCGAGCTTATAAAGAGTCAGATTGATACGGTGATCCGTCACGCGACCTTGCGGATAATTGTAGGTCCTGATGCGCTCCGAGCGATCGCCGCTGCCAACCTGCAGTTTGCGCGTGGCCGCGACCTCCGCTTCGCGACGTGATCGCTCCATGTCGATGAGTTTGGCCTGCAGCAGGTGCATCGCCCGCGAGCGGTTCTTGTGTTGTGAGCGCTCGTCCTGGCACTCGACCACGATGCCGGTTGGCAAATGCGTGATCCGCACCGCCGAATCCGTCTTGTTGACGTGCTGTCCACCCGCGCCGGAGGCGCGGTAGGTATCGATGCGCAGCTCCGCAGGATTGATCTCGATCTCGGCGTTCTCCTGCGGCTCCGGGAGGATCGCCACCGTGCAGGCCGAGGTATGAATGCGTCCCTGGGCCTCGGTCTGTGGCACGCGTTGTACCCGGTGCACGCCCGATTCGAACTTCAGGCGCGAAAACGGGTTGCCGCAACTGACTCGGCAGATCACCTCGCGATAGCCGCCATGCTCGCCCGGATTCTCCGACAGCGTCTCGATTTTCATGCCGCGACCCTCGGCATAACGCGTATACATGCGAAGCAGGTCGCCGGCGAAGATCGCAGCTTCATCGCCGCCGGTGCCGGCGCGCACTTCCAGGAATACGTTCTGTTCATCGCGGTCATCGCGCGGCAGCAACATGACCGACAGCTCGCGTTCCTGTTCGGTCATCACCTGGCCGAGGCGCTGCAGCTCCTCGTGCCCGAGTTCTCGCAGCGCCGGATCGTCGTCGCTGGTCATGTCGGAGGCCGCGCGGCGGTCGCTCTCCAGGCTTCGATAGGCACGGTAGGCGTCGGCAACCGGTTCGAGCCTTGCGTACTCCCGCGACAGATCGACGAATCGCTGTTGCTGCGCGATGACCTCGGGATCGGCCAGCAGCCGGCGAATCTCCTCGAACCGGTCAACCGTACGCTCCAGCTTCTGGCGGATGCCTTCCTTCATCAATTTCTGCGACCTGCTGCGCTCACGCCGTGAAGTATAAGTGAGCTATAGTGCACTGATGCGCATACTGTTCATCTGTCTGGCGCTGGCGACGAGCGCAATCGCCGCTCCACCAACCCAGTACGAGCTCGCGCAGCAGGCCGAGCTCGCGTTCAACCAGGGCGAATGCCGACAAGCCGCCGAAACCTATCTGCAGGCTGCCAACGCGAGCCAGTCGGCTGCGGTTGCGGCCCGCGCGGCTGATGTCGCCGTCGAGTGCGATCAGCTCGACACGGCAGCGGTTGCGGTCACCCGATGGCTCGAGCTGGCGCCTGAGGATCGCAATGCGCGGCGATTCGAGGCGCTCCTCGCCATGCAGCAGTTTCGTCTGCAGGATGCCACTCGCGCGCTCGAGCGGGCGATGCCCGAGGGCGCCGCGGAGCGCGATGAATTCATCGACGGTGTCGTGCCGGTGGCAAGCGACGCGGCCGGCGCGTATGCCGTGCTGCGTGCCTTCGAACCGGCGCTCAAGTTCGACACCCTGGGCGATGCCTCGCTCACGACCATGATCGAACTGGCCATGCAAGCGAATCAGCTCAAGAAGGCAGCGCAATGGAACGCCGTTCTCATGAAGCGCAATGCTGCCGAAGCGCAGGCGCAGCAACTGCAATCGCGCATCGACGCCCTGCGCGGCCGCGCGGACGAGGCCTTGCAGGCAGCACGGCGTGCGGCTGCTCTCGACAAGGAGTCCTTCCGTTTTGCGCCGGCAGAGACACTTGCGATCCTCGATCGCAAGGAAGCCGCCTACGCCGAATACTCTTCCTTTCTCGATAGTGATGCGGCCGATGAGGCGAGTCGCCGGTTGGCGCTTCTTGCCTATTCGAGCGGCGATTTCGACGATGCGGAAAAGCGCTTTCGCGATCGCATGCAAGCGACTGCCGGCGCTGGCGAGGCGCTCTATTACCTGGCGGTCATTGCCGAGCGGCGTGGTGATCGCGAAGAAGCATTGCGGCGCTACCAGCAACTGATCGAAGCCGGCGCCGGGCTCGCCGTGCGCGTGCGCGCTGCGCGGCTGCAACTTGCGGGCGGCGAGCGCGATGCGGCCATGGCATTGCTCGATGACGTTTCTCTCGCGTCCGCCCAACAGCGCCTGCCGACCGAATTGACCCGAGCCCAGTTGCTCACCGAAGGCGGCGCGCCTGACGATGCCATCACCCATCTGCAGGCCCTGCTGCAGCAATATCCCGGACATTCTCAGGTGCGCTACCAGCTGGCGGCCGCACAGGAGCGAGCCGGCCGCATCGACGACGCGGTTGCGACCTTCGATAAACTGCTCGCCGATCGTCCCGGCGATCCAAATCTGCAAAACGCCCTTGGTTATACGCTCGTCGATCATGGCCGCGAGCTGAAACGTGGCAACCGGCTCATTGCCGAGGCGCTCGGCGAAATGCCGGACTCGCCCGCGATTCTCGACAGCATGGGCTGGTCGCTGGTTGCGCAGAAGCGGCCTGCGGCGGCACTGGAATATTTCGAACGCGCCTATCGGCAGTTGCGTGACAGTGAAATTGCCGCGCACTGGGGCGAGGCGCTATGGCAACTCGGTCGCAAGAGCGAGGCGCGCGCGATCTGGGCGCGTGCACTCGTGTATCAACCCGACTCGCAGCCGCTGCGCCGCACGATCGAAAGGCTCACGGCCAACGAAAAATCATGAGCCCGGTGCGTTTGCGCGCGCTGGCAGCTGCCGGCCTCGTGGCGCTTGGCGCATGCGTGAGCCAACCGCCCGCACCCGAACGGCGCGAATTCCCCTGGCCGCAATTGCGCGAGCAACTGCAGCGGCGCAGCGAATTCGCCCTCGACGGTCGTATGGCCGCGGCGGCCGGCAACCAGGGTTTTTCTGGAAGTTTTTCCTGGGTACAGTTCCAGCAGGCATCTTCGGTCGCCATCAGCGGACCGCTCGGAGCTGGCGCTCTGCGCATCGCCCTGCAGGACGGTCAGCTGACGGTGCAGACCGCAGGCGGTGAGTCCGTCGATGGCGCCGCTGCGCGCGAGATCCTCGAGCGCCAGCTCGGCTTCGAACTACCCATCGAGCGCCTGCGCTATTGGCTGCAGGGTGTTCCCGCGCCCGCGTCGCCTGCCGTGGAATTGCCCGATGAGGCCGCGCAGCGCTTGGTCGGTCTGCAACAGGACGGCTGGGATCTGCACTTCGATGCGTTCGAGCAAACGGCCGCTGGCTGGTTGCCTACGCGCATTGTGTTGCGCCGGGGCGCTGCGCGACTGCGGGTACTCATCAATACATGGCGACGTTGAGCGAGCCGGTTGCATCCCGTCGCTGGTGGCCAGCGCCCGCGAAACTCAATTTGTTCCTGCACGTGGTGGGTCGACGCGACGACGGATATCACGAGTTGCAGACGGCCTATCAGCTGCTCGACTGGGGTGATGAGTTGTCCTTCGAGTTGCTGGACGAGCCCCGGATCGAGTGCCGCGGCGGGCCGGCGGGCGTCGCGGCCGAGGACGATCTGGCCTGGCGGGCGGCGATGACCTTGCGCGAACATTGCCGGGTCCAGCGCGGCGCGAGCATCACCCTGCGCAAGCGTATCCCGGTCGGCGGCGGGCTGGGCGGTGGCAGTTCCGACGCAGCCACCGTCCTTCGGGTCCTGAACCATGCCTGGAACTGCGGCCTCACGCGCGCGGAGCTTGCCCGTCTCGGCCTCGGGCTCGGAGCGGATGTGCCTGTTTTCATTGAAGGATATTCGGCTTTCGCCGAAGGTCTGGGCGAGCGCCTGACCCCAATTGATCTGCCGGAGCGCTGGTTCGTGATCATCCATCCCAGGGTCGCCCTGTCCACCCGGGAGGTGTTCCATGCGCCTGATTTGACACGAAATTCTCCGCTCATCACAATACGCGCCTTTTTCGAGTCGGGCGGCCGCAATGATTGCGAACTGGTCGTTCGCAGGCGCTATCCTGCGGTAGCCGAAGCACTCGACTGGTTGGGAGATTTCGGCCCGGCACGCCTCACCGGTACAGGTTCCTGCGTCTTCCTGGCATGTACGAGCTGGCAGGAGGCAGAACGTGTGGCGGCGCGCGTTCCGGATAGATGGCAGAGTTTCGTGGCGAGGGGCGTGCGCGAATCGCCGCTGCAGATTTGACTCCGCTGGGGTGTAGCCAAGTGGTAAGGCAGCGGGTTTTGATCCCGCCATTCCCAGGTTCGAATCCTGGCACCCCAGCCACAGTACTTATAAGAAGGACAGGCCTTGGATTCTGAAGCTCTGGCGCTCTTTGCGGGCAATGCGACGCCAGCCCTCGCCAACGAGGTGGCGCGCCACCTGATGGTGCCGCTCGGTCGGGCGCAAGTTGGCCGTTTCAGCGATGGCGAAGTCAATGTCGAGATCATGGAGAACGTGCGCGGGCGCGACGTCTTCATCGTGCAGTCGACCTGTCCACCGGCGAACGACCACCTGATCGAACTGCTGGTGATGGTCGATGCCTGCCGTCGCTCGTCGGCCAAGACGATCACGGCGGTCGTTCCCTACTTCGGCTACGCCCGCCAGGACCGCCGCCCGCGCGCCACCCGCACGGCGATCACGGCAAAACTCGTCGCCAACATGATTGCAAGCGCAGGCGTCGATCGGCTGCTGACCATCGACCTGCATGCCGATCAGATCCAGGGATTCTTCGACATTCCCGTGGACAACGTTTATGCATCGCCGGTGTTGCTCGGCGACGCATGGAAGCAGGCCTATCCCAACATGATCGTCGTCTCGCCCGACGTCGGCGGCGTGGTGCGCGCACGGGCGCTCGCCAAGCGGCTCGATGATGCCGATCTCGCGATCATCGACAAACGCCGACCGAGGCCCAACGAATCCAAGGTCATGAACATCATCGGCGAGGTTGCGGGCAGGACCTGCGTGCTGGTCGATGACATGGTCGACACCGCAGGGACCTTGTGCCAGGCGGCGCAGGCGTTGAAGGACGAAGGCGCGGCAAAGGTCGTCGCCTACATCACGCACGCCGTGCTGTCGGGGCAGGCGCTCGACCGTATTGGCAATTCAGCGCTCGACGAGCTGGTCGTGACCGATACCATCCCATTGAGCGCGCCGGCACAGAAATGCCGGCGCATTCGTGTCCTGTCGGTGGCGGCACTGCTCGCCGAAACGATTCGTCGCATTCGCGACGAAGAGTCGGTCAGCTCGCTGTACGTCGATTGACACGACAGGTTTTATGGTGGGCCGCAACCTGGTCGCGGGTGGCGGTCTTTGCGAACGAGTAACAGGAGACAACAATGCGTGTAGCGTTTGAAATCAATGCCGCGCCGCGTGACGATTCAGGCAAGGGTGCGAGCCGCCGCCTGCGTCGCGCTGGTCGCGTGCCGGCAATACTTTATGGTGGTGGTGCGGACCCAAAGAGTCTGTCGCTCGACCATGCCCAGCTGCTGACCGTGGTGGGCAACGAGAAATTCTATTCATCCATCATCAATCTGAAGCTCGGCGACGCCGCGCAACCGGCCATCGTCAAGGATCTGCAGATGCACCCGGCGCGCAATATGGTCGTGCACCTCGATCTGCAGCGCGTGCTCGAGAACGAGCGCATCCGGCTGCACGTGCCGATCCACTTCAAGGGCGAGGCGGGTTCACCCGGCGTCAAGACAGAAGGCGGCGTCGTGTCGCATCGTATTGCCGATGTCGAAGTGCAATGCCTGCCGAAGGACCTGCCCGAGTTTCTCGAGCTGGATCTGTCGGAGATGCACCTGAACGAGACCAAGTTCCTCTCCGATATCCCCTTGCCGCCAGGCGTCGAACTCAGCGAGCTCAAGCACGGCAACAACGTGCCGGTGGTCAACATCCACAGCCCGCGTGCCGCAGAGCCCGAGCCCGTGGCCGAGGCCGCAGCCGCAACACCGGCGGCGGGCGAGGCCGCAGCGCCTGCCGCGGCCGGTGCAGCACCTGCAGCGCCGGCAGCGGACGCCAAGAAAGACGCCAAGAAGGGTTGAGTTTTGGACGTGTGACCTGCGCCCGGACAGGCGCAGGTCACGTCGTCCCGCTGCGTTCGCGCAATGGCTGTACCGCATTTCAAGCTGTTGGCGGGTCTCGGTAATCCCGGCGAGGAATACCGCGACACGCCGCATAACGCCGGTTTCTGGTTCATCGACGCATTGGCTGCGCGTTGCCAGGTGCAGTTGCGCCGCGAACCGCAATACCAGGCGCGCTGCGTCCGGGCACGCATCGGCGATTTCGATTGCTGGCTGCTGCAACCGCTGACCTATATGAATCGCAGCGGCCAGGCGTTGCGGGCATTCTGCGACTACTACCGTATCACGCTCGCGGAGACGCTGGTGATACACGATGAAATCGATCTGCCACCGGGCGCGCTGCGACTCAAGTTCGGTGGCGGCCATGGCGGCAACAATGGCCTGCGCGACATCATCGCCACCTGTGGCGCGGATTTCTGGCGATTGCGCATCGGTGTCGGCCATCCGGGGCACAAGGACCTGGTGGCGGATTACCTCCTCACGCGCGCGCGTTCCGAACAGCGCGTCGCGATCGACGATGCGGTTGCACGCGCGGTGGCACTGGTGCCGGAGCTGCTGCAGGATGGGGCGGACAAGGTGATGAATAGCCTTCATCGCCGGGAGAGCGACTGAGGTGGGAATCAAATGCGGCATCGTTGGCCTGCCGAACGTCGGCAAGTCGACACTCTTCAATGCGCTCACGCGCTCGGGGATCGCAGCGGAGAACTATCCGTTTTGCACGATCGATCCCAATGTCGGCATCGTCGCAGTGCCCGATCCGCGCCTGGCACAGCTCGCGGCGATCGTCCATCCCGAGAAGATCGTGCCGACCACCGTGGAGTTCGTCGACATCGCGGGTTTGGTGGCCGGTGCCGCCGAAGGCGAGGGTCTCGGTAACCAATTCCTCTCGCATATCCGCGAAGTCGATGCCATCGCGCACGTGGTGCGGTGCTTCGAAGACAGTGACATCGTGCACGTGGCGGGGCGTGTGCGCCCTGTCGATGACATCGACGTCATCGACACCGAGCTCGCGCTCGCGGATCTTGCGACCGTCGACAAAGCCGTCGACCGCGCGGCCAAGGCGGCCAAGAGCGGCGACAAGGACGCAATGCGCCGACGTGATTTGTTCGCGACCGTGCGCGATGCGCTCGATGCGGGTCGCCCGGTTCGCTCGCTGTCCCTCGCCGACGACGCGCTCCGCGATTTGCGCGAGTTGCACCTGCTGACGGCCAAGCCCGTCATGTACGTGGCGAATGTTGCCGAGTCTGGATTCAAAGGCAATCCCTTGCTCGACCAGGTCACCGAGCGCGCCGCCCGGGAGGGCGCTGTCGTCGTGGCGGTGTGTGCCGCAATCGAAGCCGAGATCTCGCAACTCGACGAAGCGGACCGTGCTCCATTTCTCGCCGAGCTCGGGTTCGACGAACCGGGGCTCGATCGCGTGATCCGCGGCGCCTACCGCCTGCTCGGCCTGCAGACCTACTTCACGGCCGGACCGAAGGAAGTGCGCGCCTGGACGGTGCGCGAGGGCGCCACGGCCCCACAAGCGGCCGGCGCCATCCATACCGATTTCGAGCGCGGCTTCATACGCGCCGAAGTCATCGCTTTCGATGACTATATTCGCAATGGTGGCGAAGCAGGGGCCAGGCAGGCCGGCAAGCTACGGCTCGAAGGCAAGGAGTATCGGGTGCACGAAGCCGACGTCATGCACTTTCGCTTCAACGTGTGATGCGATAGATCACGACCAGGTTGTCGTCGAAGTCCGCGATGCCGACTTCGCGTCCGATCCGCCCGTCGTGCGTCACGAGCTTTTCTTCGTCATAGACCGTAAGGCCCAGGGCCTTCGCGCCATCGACCACGGCATCGACGTCCTCGACGTCCAGTACGATGGCGCTGCGGCGCGGCAGGCTGCGCGGCGGCAGCACTGTGCCGCTCACTTCGGTCAACGCGAGCACGCGCTGCTGGGCGGCCGTCGAGAGTGCCGCGAATCGCAGTCTGGCATGGCGCGGAATCTCGAAGACCGGGTAGGAATACGACGATCCGTCGGGCTCCTGCACGAAGTCGAGGCGGAAGCCGAGCACGTCGCGATAGAAAGCGAGTGCGCGATCGAGGTCGCTCACGAGCACATTGGCGCGCTGCAGACGAACGCAGGAACCAGCACTTGGTCGTTGTTCAGCCATTGTCATAGACCCAGTCGAGCAATGCGTCGTGAACCCGCTGCGCGGATCCCGCATTGCGATGATTGATGATGGCAACTACCGCATAGCGATGGCCGCTGCGCGCGAGCACATAGCCTGCGATGGCGCGCACGCCTGTCAACATGCCCGTCTTGATGTGCGCACTGCCAGCCGCGACACGGCGAGTGCGCATCGTGCCGTCGACGCCTGCGATCGGCAGCGAAGTCATGAGCTCGGGCATCACCTTGCTGTAGTAGGCATCGCGCAACAGAGCCGCGAGGCTGTCAGCGGAAATGCGCTCGCGCGGCGAGAGTCCGGAACCATTCTCGATGCGAAGTTCACTCATGGCGAGGCCGCGACTTGCCAGAAATTGCCGGGTGGCGCGTTCGGCTTTATCTGTGTCTCCAGGCGCGCCAAACCGCGTGGCGCCGATGGTGAGATAGATCTGACGCGTCATCACGTTGTTGCTGAATTTGTTGCTGTCGCGAATGAGCGCCGCGAGGGGCGCCGATTCGAGGCTTGCAAGCAGCGCCGCGGCTGGCGGCGTCGCGGCGCTGCGCACTCGTCCGGACCAGCGGCCACCCTCGCGTTCCCACAGCGCGCGAAAAACGCCACCGAAATAGGCATCGTGCGAAAGGGCGCCCATGTAGATCGCGCGTTCGGCACAGTCGCGGGGAAAACTGCCGGTGAATTTTGGGGCGAGCGGCACGGAGAAGTCCGCGCGCACGGCGCTGCGCCATGCGGCGCAGGGCCGATCGCCGAGCGCTATGCTGGCGGGCGTGTTCATGCCGGCGATCTCCGGCACCACCACGATGCGTGCCCGTCCGGCGCGCGGCTCCGGGATGAAGGTGAATCCGACCGCCTTGAAGTTCAGCAGCAGCGGGTCCGGGCCGACTTCGTACGCGCGACCGTCATCCCGCCCGTCGATCGCCGGGTCATCGTCGCCCGATGCAAACGCCGTGCGATCCAGCAGCACATCGCCCTGGATGCGTTGCAGCCCGTACGCGCGCACCTTCTCGACGAGCAACCAGAAATTCTCGATGACGAGCTTCGGGTCGCCGCCGCCGCGGAACACGAGATTTCCGCGCAATTCATTGCCGGCGATTTCACCGTCGGCCAGGACATCCGTCCGGAAGGTGTAGGCGGGGCCCAGCGTGCTCAGCGCCGTGTA